>CAMIZK010000006.1 GCA_946403315.1 uncultured Bacteroidales bacterium
TTTTTCCCATATACTCTTGCGTATGTGGGATTTTTTTTGTAATTTTGCGGCCGTTTTTGCCAAAAAGTGCCGTTTTGGCGCATTCGGAGCGGTATGTAAAGGAGAATGGCGAGTGGGCGAATGGCGAAAGAAATGAAAGATTTAAAATATAACAAACAATGAAGATTTTTAACGTGAGGATTAAACGGCCTTCATTCAGCATCAAGCACTGGATCCTGCTTCCGTTGGTGATCCTAACCGTGCTGGCGTTGTGGTTTATACCGATTGAAGGCCTGACGGTGATTCAGCAGCGTACCGTCGCTATTTTTGCGTATGCTGCGTTGATGTGGATGTTTGAGATCATCCCGGCTTGGGCAACATCTGTCAGCACAATCGTGCTCTTGCTTTTTGCGATCTCAAACAAAGGATTTACGACACCCGAGATGGGTAAATTAGTGGATTACAAGGCCCTGATGGCCGCGTTTGCGGACCCGACGATCATGCTTTTCTTGGGCGGATTTGTGTTAGCGATTGCGGCCAGCAAAGTGGGTCTCGACCTGTATCTGGCACGTGTGTTATTGAAGCCGTTCGGTACGAAACCGAAGTACGTCTTATTGGGTTTCTTGGTGCTCATCAGCGTCATGTCGATGTTCATGAGTAACACGGCTACCGCTGCGATGATGCTGGCTTTCCTGGCACCGGTGATCAAGACCTTACCGCCGGATGGTGGTGGTCGTATGAGTCTGGCGATGGCTATTCCTATTGCCGCTAACATCGGTGGTTTGGGAACACCTATCGGTACACCGCCTAACGCCATTGCAATCGGTCAGTTGAAGGAACAGATCATCGATCCGGTGACGGGTGAAGAGATCTGGGGTGGTACGGAAATCGGTTTCGGTGCATGGATGATGCGTATGGTGCCGGTGGTAATCATCATGATCACTTTTGCCTGGTTCTTGCTGCGTGCGCTCTATCCGTTCAAGGCCGAGAAGATTGAGATCAAGATCGAAGGAGATGTGAAGAAAGATTGGCATTTCTGGGTGGTAACCGTTACGTTCTTAGGCACGATCCTGCTGTGGATGACGGGTGAGTTAACAAAGTTAAACTCCAACATCATCGCCCTCTTACCCTTCGCTATCTTTGCCGTTTTGGGTATCTTCAAACGCGACGATTTTTCAAAAGTGGACTGGCACGTACTTTGGATGGTAGCCGGTGGCTTTGCCTTAGGTACGGCCTTGAACAAGACCGAGTTGGCCAGCGTCATGGTGAATGCCATTCCGTTTGGCGAATGGTCCGCTATCGTAGTGCTTGTCATCGCCGGTCTTGTAGGTTGGTTGCTGTCTAACTTCATCGCAAACTCGTCAGCGGCGAACCTCTTAGTGCCGATCTTGGCAATCGTAGGTGCGCATATGCCGAGTCTCGAGGCCTTTGGCGGTCTGACGACGCTGCTCGTTTGTATCGCAGCTTCGACCTCCTTTGCAATGCTCTTCCCGATCTCTACACCGCCGAATGCCATTGCTTGCTCGACGGGTCTGATCAAGACGAATGAGATGATGAAAGTGGGTCTGATAATCGGTATCACCGGTATCGCCCTCAGTTATGGTATTTTACTCTTATTCCCGTTCTAATATGAAACATGTTAGCAGTTGGCTATTAGCTATTAGCCTTTTGATCTGTGTTCCGGTGACGGCGCAGGAGAACAAAGAAGTGAAGAAAGAAGCTGTGAAGAGTCATCTCAAGCAGCATTTTAAACCCTATGGGTTTATTCGTAACTATTTCACCTACGACAGCCGTGAGAGTTGGTCGGGAACGGGTGACTTGTATAACTATCAGCCGAAGGACGAGAGTTGGAACCAGACGGTGGCGGAAGCTGCGACATCGGGTGTACCCCGTGAGGACCTCAATGCGATGAGCACGTTCCGTTTCCTGAGTCTGACGACCCGTGTGGGCGTGAACATCGTAGGCTATCAATGGCGTGGAACGGAGTTCGGTGGTAAGATTGAGGCCGATTTCTATGCAGGATTGAGTACCAAGACCGCTCAGACACACTCCGTTTCGGGTGTGGCGCAGTTCCGTCTTCGTCAGGCGTACCTGACCTTGGGTTGGGACAGTCTGAAGATGGGTAAAGACTATGCACGTGTGGATCTGTTGATTGGTCAGGCTTGGCACCCGATGGCAGCAGACCTCTGTGACGCCATCGCATTGAACTCGGGTGCACCGTTCGGTCCGTTCAGCCGTACACCGCAGGTGAAGATGGATGCCCGTCTGGGTAAGTACTTCACCTTGACCGCAGCCGGTCTGTGGCAAATGCAGTACCTCTCGATTGGACCGGACAACACGACCTCGGCTGAGTATATCGCATACAGCAAAACGCCCGAAGCCTATCTGGGAATCTCGGTGCATGATAAGGGTTGGCTCTTCCGTGCCGGCGCCGATGTGTTGAGCATCAGCCCACGCCACCAAGGCTCTATCAGCGGGGTCAAGGTGTCGGTCAAAGATCGCATCACCACCGCTTCTCCCTTTGTCTATCTGCAGTACAAGAAAGGTGAGTTCTCCTTCAAGGCGAAGAGTATCTTTGCCGAAGCAGGCGAGCACATGAACATGTACGGCGGATACGGTATCAAGGCAGTCAATGCCGATGGCTCGTATGCATACACACCGATTCGTCACAGCACCTCGTGGATCAGTATTGTCTATGGAGGCAAAGTAGGAGCACAGGAAGACAAGCACCCGCAGAAACTGCAGGGAATCCTGTTTGGCGGCTACGTGCATAATTTCGGAACCAAAGAGGCTCTGTACGATATCGATGGCGACGGCAAATATACGAAGGCGGAGTTCTTCTATCCCCGTTCGGCTGCGATGAATCAGATGTGGCGTCTCTCGCCGACCTTGCTCTATACGGTAGGTAAGTTCCAACTCGGTCTGGAGTACGAGATCACGTCTGTGCAGTACGGAGACGGTACGTTGGATGCGCATGCGCTGTCCACCAACGGTCTGCATTGGGTGACCAACCACCGCGTGCAGTTTATGACCAAGTACAATTTCTAAAATTGTACAAATTTTACAAAAAATGGCATACACTCTTGTGTATGTCATATTTTTTTTGTAACTTTGCACCCGATTATGTATCAGGAGAGTGATAAGATATGCGATCTGATGGCGCATGAGGAAGATGCGATTCAGATTATCAGTCGTTTCGGACTGGAGATGGGGGTGGGGAACCAGACCATCGAGCAGGTCTGTACTGCGCATGGAGTGCATACGCCTACTTTCCTTTCCATCGTCAATTATAAGGTGTTCAAACAGAAAGCCCTGCCCGCGGATATCGATGTGGATACGCTGCAGCGGTACCTCAAGAATGCACATACCTATTTCCTCGATTTCCGTTTGCCGAGGATCCGGGAGAACCTGATGGATGCCATCCGTCCGGCGGAGTCGTCCAGTAAGATCCCGATGCTGATCCTCCGTTGCTACGATGAGTTTGTGTCCGAGATCCAGACGCATATCGCTCATGAGAATGCCGGTTTGTTTGAAGAGCATGCCCATGACGACGAACGCATCACGGGTAAGCTGACGGAAATCAAGAACCTGATCATCAAATACTACCCCGGTACGTCGTATGCCCTGCTGAGCGTGATGAGTGACCTATGGCATACGGAACTGGATTTTGCCGACCACTGTGCCATCGAGGATGATATATTGCGACCGGCGCTTTTAATGGCGAAAGGCGAAGGGCGAAAGGCAAATGGCGAAAGGTTAAAGGCGAATGGCGAACAAGAGGAGTTGAGTGAACGGGAGAAAGATGTGCTGGTGCAGATTGTAAAGGGTTTGAGCAACAAAGAGATCGCTGACGTGCTGTTCATCTCCACCCACACCGTCATCACCCATCGCAAGAATATCAGTCGAAAATTGAATATCCATTCCACGGCCGGTTTGACGATCTATGCCATCGTGAACAAGTTAGTGGATATCAATAGTTTGGAATAAACAGATAGCTTATGGCTAAGAAAATAAAACCGTATTTGGACAATGAGGGTAGGGCGTTACCTTACCCGTTTTTGATCAATTTTATTCTTTGGCTGGTAGGCGGTAGTCAGACTGTTCGTCTGAAGTTCTGGAGCCGCAAGCCACGGCATATCGCCGAGAAGACTTTACGGGATATTTTGACCATTTCTCGGGACACGGTCTATGGAAAAGAACACCATTTTGACCGTATCCTTAGTGCCACGACCGCCGAGGATTTCTTCCGTCTGTACCGTCTGTATGTACCCGTGAATGACAGTTTTGAGACCTTACGGCCCTACGTGGAACGGCATAAACATGGTGAGGAAGATGTGCTCTTCCCCGGTAAACCGGATATGTATGCTACGACGTCCGGTACGACCTCCGAACCCAAATGGATCCCGATGACGCATAAGTACCTCAAGGATGTGTACGGTAAGATGAGTCATATCTGGACCTGGAACTTTGTCAAGCATCGAAGCCGTATCTTCGGCGGACATATCTTCACCACCGTAGGTAAGGAATGCGAAGGTTATGCACCCGACGGCACCTTGTTCGGTGCGGTGAGCGGTGTGCTGGTGCGTGATATCCCGCAGATCATCAAGAAGCATTATACGGCGCCTGCATCCGTCATGTCTATTCCCGATTATGGAACGCGTAATTACGTGCTCATGCGTCTGGCTTTGCAGCACCGGGATGTAACGCTGTGGGCGACAGCGAACCCATCGACGATATTGGAGTTGCTGCGTGCCCTTAACGAAAACACCGAGGAGATGATCTCCGATATCGAGAAGGGTACGATTAGCGATGTCTTTGATATCCCGTTCGAGATCCGCTCGGAGTTGGACGAATATATATCACCGCGACCCGAACGAGCCGAAGAGTTACGGAAAATATTGGCAGAAACGGGGCATCTGTACCCGAAAGATTTCTGGCCTTGGTTACAATACCTGAGCACCTGGAAATGCGGTAACACCAAGATCTACATGGATAAGTACATGGATCAGTTCAATTGGGACAAGACGTTCTATCAGGAGTTGGGTTATATCGCTACCGAATGCCGTTTCGGTTTTTCGTTAGACGATACGAATGAGTCGGTGCTCTTCCCGCAGTTCCATTACTATGAGTTCGTGGAAGAGAGTGAACTAAGCAGTCCCCGGAAGCACTTCCTGCAGATTGATGAGTTGGAACTGGGTAAACGGTACTGTGCGTATGTGACCACTTATTCCGGTCTCTACCGCTATAACATGAACGACCTGGTGGAAGTGGGCGGAAAGTTCAAGAACACACCTACCGTGCATATGATCAGCAAGGTGAACGGCATCGTGTCGATGACGGGTGAGAAACTGTACGAGCCGCAGTTCATGGACGCCGTGCACCAGGCGGAGGATGAAACCGGTATCAAGACTAAGTTCTTCGTCGGCTTTGCCGATGTGGAGGAGTCCAAATACCATTTCTACTACGAGTTTGAGAACGAGAAGATCAAACAGGCGCAGGCGGAAGCCTTCACGAAAGTGGTGGACGAAAAACTGCAGCATATCAATCTCGAATATGAATCCAAACGGCAGTCGTTCCGTCTCCATGAACCGGAGACGCATATCCTGCTGTCCAATGCCTATGCCCGTTTCAAAGCCGCTTGCCTGAAGGACGGCTTCCGAGACGGACAGTTCAAGTTCAACTTGCTGATGCAGGATGAGAAACGTCGGTCGAAATTTAACATGCTGCAACGTCTGGAGTCCGGTTTCGATTCCGTTTACGAAGGAATTCTCAACAGTGCTAACCGGTATGACGAACGGAGGCGCAGGAGAGCGAAAGAGAAGGCGAAGACCGAAGGAAGAAAGGCGAAAGGTGAAGGAACTAAATAACATAAAAACCGTTATCTTTGATCTCGACGGTACGTTCTATGACAAACGGGGTCTGTCCAAACGGATGGTGCGCCGCTTGTGGTGGTGCTTACCGCTGATGATTATTGACCGTGTCAGCAAAGGACCGTTATGGCGGTGGATCGTGTCCACCCGTTGGCACCGGAACGTGTACCTCCAAACGATGACGGACTTGATACGCACCACCTGTCCACGCAAAGAGGAGGTGGTACGTTTCTTCGAAGACTGCAAGGCGAAGGGTCTGCAGACGGCTATCTATTCGGACTATGCCTGCGTGGAAGAGAAACTGACTGCACTCGATATTGATTTCAAACGTTTTGATGCTATCTTTACCGCACCGCAGTTAGGCGGACTCAAACCCTCCAAAACCTATGCAGAGAAAGTGATAGCAGCGCTAAAAGCCGATCCGAAGACCACGTTGTTCGTAGGCGACCGGGAAGAGAAAGACGGTGCGGCGGCCAAAGCAGTAGGAGCAAATTATAGGAAAGTATGAATATACGATATGAAGAGTTGAAAGTGACGGAAGGTACGTATGTGCCGCCGGTGAAGATGGATTATCCGGAAGAGGATCCGTATGTGGGTTTGTACAAACCCGTCTATGACCGGCCGTTTCCGGAAGTGGATGCGAACTATCCGTATGTGGATGACACGCCGGCAAACAAACGGCGTATCCGCTTAGGGTATATCTTTGTCCTCCGTCCGTTAGGATGGATCTTACGACTCAAATACGGTTTGCGTTGGAAGATAGAAGGGGAGAAAGGATGGCGGAGATCCAGTTGCGGTGTACGCCGGTGGTTGAAACAGTTTGACTTAAGTCGCGGTGCCATCACGGTCGCAAACCACTGTTACCGCCATGACTGTGCGTCGGTGTTAACCACCTTCCATGCTTCGCATAACACCCGTATTCCGATGTTTGCGCCTAACTTCAAGACCAAGGACCAGTTCTATCTCCGTATCGTCGGCGGAATACCTATTCCGGAACCGGAAGCCGGACTGAGTGCGATGAAAGCGTTCAATGCCGCTTTCGATGAGTTCCACCGCCGCGGTTATTGGTTTCATATCTTCCCCGAAGCAAAACGCTGGGATTGGTACAAACCCGTGCGACCATTCCAGAAAGGAGCGTTCACCATGGCCTATAAGTACAACAAACCGATCATCCCGTTTGCGGTCACCTATCGACCCAGAACGGGTATCTGGCGACTGTTCGGTTCCAAAGATGAACCGCTGACGCAAGTGATCATCGGTAAACCGATCTATCCGGATACCACGCAGCCACGAGCCGTGGAGACCGAACGATTGTTAAATTTGACGCATGAGACCGTATGTCGTTTAGCAGGCATAACACACAATACCTGGCCGTCATCGCTCTGATCGTGTCGATGCTCATCTGGTCGGTGAGCGGAATAGCGATCAAGCATGCCTTGGAGGTTCTGCCGCCGTTTACGATGATCATCATGCGTTTCGTGCCGGCGGTGCTGCTGATGCTCGTCATCGGTCTGATCTTCCGTAATAGTCCGCTATTGGGTCTGCAGAAGATGGATCGAAAAGACCTGCCACTGTTCCTGATCGCCGGATTCTGTCAACCCTTCCTGTACTATCTCTTGGAGACCTTCACCTACGATGCCTTGGAGAGTCCGACGATTGCCGAGACGCTCTTATCCACTTCGCCCTTACTCAGTCCCGTTTTTGCGGCCGTGCTGCTCCGGGAACGGGTAACGAAATACAACATCTTCGGTATTCTCATCTCCACAGGCGGTGTATTTGCATTGACGCTGATCGGTAGCCGGAACTACGATATCGGAAACTACTGGGGCATCCTCTTGGCTTTTGCCGCCGTGTCAGCAGCTGTAGTGGACTCGATCATGATGCGGAAGGTACCGATGCGATACAGTTCCCTTTCCTTCATCTTCTATGCCCAGTTGATCAGTCTCTGCTTCTTCATCCCCATCTGGTTCATCAAAGAAGGTCCGACAGCAATCTCCAATCTCCAATGTACAATCTCCAATACGCAGTTAATGACTGCGTTAGGTTGTGTGGCGTATCTGACCGTTTTTGCATCGGTGATCGCGTTTATCCTCTTCTGTTTTGCACTGCGAAAGATCGGTGTGACCCAGGCGAATGCGTTCAATAACATCCGTCCGGCGTTCACCGCCATTTGGATGTTGGCCTTCTTCGGAGAACAACTGCCGATCGGTAAGTGGATAGGTATAGGATTAATCATTTTTGGCTTGTTTATATGCCAAAAGAAAGAAAAAATTACAAATTATTAAGATTTATTTGTGTATACGAAAAAAAATTCGTATCTTTGTGCGCATTTTTTCGTTCCGGTGAAAACGGATAAGAAATAATTGGATGTAGATCACGCATTTTTTGTTTTGAAAATATAACAAACAAACGATATGGGTATTTTAAACTCCTCTTTTAGCGACCTCTTGTTCATCATGTTCATTGTGGGCCTGGTCGTTTTTATCTCGCTTTATTTCGTAGATGCGGGGTATGGTAAGATGCGTTCGGAGAAATGGGGACCGGCGATGAATAACAAAGCGGGATGGCTGCTGATGGAGTGTCCTGTTTTCTTTGTGGTGCTCTATGAGTACTTCAAGGCCTTCGGCGATCCGGAGATAGCGGACCGGGTACAGCAAGCGCCGTACTGGATCTTCTTCCTGATCTTTGAGTTCCATTACTTCCAGCGCTCATTCATCTTCCCCTTCCTGCTCAAAGGTAAGAGCAAGATGCCGTTTGCAATCATGCTGCTGTCTGTGATCTGGAATGTGATTAACGGTTATATTCAGGGGCATTTCCTCTTCCACATTGCTCCGGCGGATGAGTATTACTCCCAGTTATATACCTCGGAATGGTTGATGGATCCCCGATTCATCATCGGTACGGCGATCTTCTTCACCGGTTGGATCATTAACATGCATTCGGACCATGTGATCCGTCATCTGCGCAAACCCGGTGATACGAACCATTACTTGCCTAAGAAAGGTATGTACAAGTACGTCACGAGTGCCAACTACTTAGGTGAGATCACGGAATGGCTCGGTTTTGCGATCCTGACCTGGTCGTTTGCCGGTCTGCTGTTCTTCTGGTTCAGCTGCTGCAACCTGGTGCCGAGAAGCAATGCGATCTACAAGAAATACGAGGAAGAGTTCCCCGAGGAGTTTGATCGTAAGAAACTAAAACGAATTATACCTTTTATTTACTAAAACAGCTAACAGCTAATAGCAAATGGTCAATAGCAAATTATTTACGCCCTTTCAATTAGGGCCTATCACGCTGCGGAACCGTATTATCCGCAGCGCTGCTTTTGAGAATATGGCACGTAATAACCGTCCTACGCAACAGCTGCAGGACTATCACGTGTCTGTCGCACGCGGTGGGGTCGGAATGACCACCGTCGCTTATTGTGCAGTTGATCTGAGCGGTGTGTCTTTTGACGGACAGTTATATGTGAACGACGAGATCATCCCGGAGATGAAGAAGATGACCGACGCCATCCATGCGGAGGGTGCCAAGGCGTCTATTCAGATGGGTCACTGCGGAAACATGACGCATTTCTACACCTGTCATTGTATGCCGGTCAGTGCGTCGAGTGGTTTTAACCTCTATAGTCCGACCATTCACCGTCGTCTGAAGATCTCAGAGATCCAGCGCCTGGTCAAGAAATTTGGTGAGGCAGTGGACTTCGCCCGTAAGTGCGGTTTTGACTGCGTGGAGATTCACGCCGGTCATGCTTATCTGATCTCGCAGTTCCTGGCCAAACGTACCAATCATCGTTGTGACCGGTACGGCGGTAGTCTGGAGAACCGGATGCGGTTCATGAACGAGATCCTGGATGAAGTGATGGCGCATGCAGGTAACGACATGGCCATCGTCGTGAAAACCAACATGTGGGACGACTGCTGGCGCGGTGTGTCGATCGAAGAAGGTATCACTATCGCTAAGGAGATTGCCAAGCATAAAGTGCATGGTATTGTGCTGTCCGGTGGTACGGTCAGCCGCAGTCCGATGACGATCTTAAGCGGCGCCATGCCCCATAAGACCTTGGCCCATTACATGAACATGAAGTCCTTCTGGTGGCTTAAGGCCGCACTGAACATCCCCGGCGTAGCCGCAGTGATGACACCGACTTCACCCTTCCATGAGCTCTATTTCATGGAGAAAGCGAAAATTTTCCAAGAGGCACTGAAGGATATCGATATTCCGCTGATCTACGTCGGCGGTGTGCAGAGTGGTGATAACTGCCAGCAGATCATGGACGAAGGTTTTGAACTCTTCCAGATCGCACACGTGCTCATCAAGGATCCGGATTTCGTCAAGCATGTGCAGGAAAATCCGCATTATCACGCCGGTTGCGGCCGTTCCAACTACTGCGTCGGCCGTATGTACAGCAAGGATATGAAGTGTCATGAGTGCGTAGAGCGTGACGGCGAAGTCATTGCACCGCGTATCAAGAAAGAGATTGAAAAACTGGAGAACAATGCTAGGATTAGTAACGGGCGCAAGTAGCGGAATAGGTCTGCAGTATGCCACGGCTTTGGCGCGTGATTATCACTGCGACCTCTTGCTTGTAAGTAACCAGCAGAAAGAACTGGACGAGGTAGCTGCTGATCTGGCAAAAACCTACGGTATCAAGACTGTGGCCCATTTTGCAGACCTCAGTCTGACGGATGCGGCGGAGAACCTCCATGCCTGGGTGAAAGAAAACGGCTACGTGGTAGATATCCTCATCAACAACGCCGGTGTGTTCTTCTTCAATCCCTACTGCGAGACCGGCATGCGACGCATCGAACTGATGCTGCAACTGCACGTCATGACAGTAGCGAAACTGACCCGTCTCTTTGCCGAAGATATGATGCAACGGGAACTAACGGAAGAAGAGGCTAACACGCGTATATGCAGGCACAAGCGCATGCGCGGGTATATATTAAATATGAGTAGCATGTCCGCCTGGATGGCGATGCCGGGTATTCAGACCTACAATGCCTCCAAGGCCTTCATCTATAACTTCTCCAAGTCGCTGTGGTATGAGTTCAAACCGAAGAACGTAGGTATCACCGTCATGGCACCGGGTGCCGTCGATACCAGTCTCTTTGGCTTGGCACCGAACCTGCGTAAGTTAGCCGTCAACCTGACGGTAAGTATCCCGCCGGAGAAACTGGTCAAACGGGCACTGAAGAAGATGTTCCGTAACAAGAAAGCGGACACGCCGGGATTCATCAACTGGCTCAGCACACCGCTGCTCGTACATACGCCGGACTGGTTGCTGTTCTTCGCACAGAAGAAACTCGCCAAGTTTATGAAATAAATATCGTGCCCTTGCGGCTAAGACGTTCATGCATTAAAAAATAGAGCCTTTCGGGGCTCTATTTCATTTCCTGTAACGTACGCTTGATCTCTTTGTCGAAGCGGATGTCGTAGGCCGCTTGGCCTTTCTGGTAATAGTACCGCAGCACGATCTCGGAACCTAAGAACTTCTTCACTTCCTCTTTGTTACGCCGGATCGCTTCCCGGAAATCAGGGGTGAGCAGCGATTTGAGTTGTTCCAACTGCTGCAGGGTCGCCTCATCGATATCTTCCGCTTTCGCCATCTTGATCATATCCGCGTAGTACTTACCGGTCTCGGTCTCGTATTCGAACTTCCGCTCGTCAAGGAACGCACAGAAATCTTCTATCTCCTCATCTGTCAGTTCAAAAACGCCCGGTTCGGCAATCCGCTCATGCGTGCGGCGGTACCGGGTAGCGTAGTCGAAGAAATAATGATCGATATAGAGCGCATAGGAGATATCCAGTTTGGAGGAGTCGTTGATCACGATGTCCGGCATAATACCGCCCGCCGTGTCTTTCTTCAACGCATGACCTTTCTGCCGTTCGCTGTAGTCAATTGCCTGGATGCAGCGGCCGGAAGGCAGGTAGTACTTACTGGTCGTCACCTTGATATGTCCGCCGTATGCCACGGAACGGATGTTCTGCACCAGACCTTTTCCATATGTCCGTTGACCGATCAGTTTGGCTCTGCCTAAGTCCTGCAAGGCACCGGCTACAATCTCACTGGCAGAAGCCGAGTTCTTGTCCACCATTACGATGAGCGGCAGGTCTTTGTACCGCGGTGTGTTCCGCGTGCGGTAGGTGTAGTTGCTGTTGTTGTTCTTTCCCTTCACTTCCACCACCGTCTGTCCTTCTTCTACAAAGAGGTTAAGGATCTGAATAGCCTCACTCACGATACCACCACCGTTACCACGCAGGTCGATGATCAGTTTGCGTGCGCCGTGGGTATAATACAGTTCATCCAAAGCATTGGTGAAAGCCTGTGCCGAACCGTCCGTGAACTCATCAAAAGCGATGTATCCGACGGGTTCGGAGAGACTATCTGCCGTGAAGACGGTGTAGAAACGAACCGGGTCCATATGGATATCTTCGCGTACGATCTCCACCTTGAAGGGTTTGGCCACGCCTTCCCGTTGGATCTCCAGCACCACGGTCGTACCCGGTACACCACGCAGGTTATTGCTCACCTCACTGACCGTCAGACCCTTGGTCTTCTTTCCGTCCACACTCAGCAACCGGTCACCGGCCATGATTCCGGCTTTCTGGGCCGGTTTGCCTTCATACGGATTCACGATAAACGTCGCCAACGAGTCTTTCGCTTTCCCGTTAGGCAACGGACGCTGCTGGATGATCGAACCGATACCACCGTACTTACCCGTCGTCAGCATACGCAGATCCCGGTCTTTCTCCTTGGGATAATAGACGGTGTAGGGATCGATCTGCTTTAGCATCGCATTAATCGCCGTCTCGGTCAAGGACTCGTAGTTCAGCGTGTCCACATAGCTGACATCCACCTGCCGTAGCACATCGTTGAAGATCGTGATGCATTCGTCGGCACGTGAAGTCGCTTTCCGTTCCTGCGCTTGCGGTGAAAGACTAACGCAGAGTATTAGGAACAAAGTCACTAACGTCTTTTCCATAGGCGTATAAGTCACGTACTAAAGTGGAAGAAATATGGGCGTACTCCGGACGGGTGTATAAGATCACAGTCTCGATACCGGTTAACTGCTTATTGGCCTCGGCCATGTTCCGTTCGTATTCGAAATCACCGATACAACGCATGCCGCGTAAGATGAACTGTGCGCCTTGTTCTTTGGCAAAATCCACTGTCAGGCAGTCGTATATCGCTACACTCACACGGGGATCGTCCGCAAAGATCTTACGAATCGCTTCTTCCCGTTCACGAATTGGGAAGGTCTCTTTCTTGGTACTGTTCCGACCGATACCGATCACGATCTCGTCGAATAACTCCAGGCCACGCTTCACGATGTCGTAATGGCCTACGGTAAACGGATCAAAAGATCCGGGAAATATTGCTTTTTTACTCATATGCTTTTTTATAATTGATTACAGGGTTGTTATACATCTCATATAGTTTGGCTCTTAAAAAGATCTCATCTTTATTGGGGATGTCGATCAACGCCAAGCGACTTTCTATATACTCATCAAATTCCGTGCCACGGGGATAGATCTCGTAGGCTTGATGGATATGACGGTCAATAATATCGCAAACCGACTGCAGTTTCTCCTTAGTAGGAGCGGTGCGTAACTCCGGATGCGCTTCCAACATCGCGTCTATCTCCGGATTGATGCTGGCGGTCATACGATAGACCACGTGACCTTTCTTGCCGCGAATACCCGTGTGCATGGATTTGAGGTCGTCCTTCTTGCTCTTGCGCCAATGGGGATTATCGCGTTTGAGTTGCAGTTCCGCCGCCTTGAGGTAGTCACACGGATCGTACTCATAACTGATGCTGATCGGACAGATATTCAGTTTTTTTACTTCCTCAAAGAAATCCTCTCCATCCAATGTGAGCATATGCAGCACGCTGGGTTGCGTCAGGTCATTACTGTCCTTGGCACGTCCTTCCCGTTGAGCCAGCCAAATCGATTTGCCTTGACCTCTCAGGTGCTTGATATATGCCGAAAGTTGCTTGGCGTTCTCCAGCTGCGCATGCGCTCCTCCGCCGCGTTTGACGGCAAAGCACCGCAAGAAACGCATCAGGATCTCAATCCATCGTTTGACAAACAAGTTGTCTCCGACCCCGATAAACGGCCGGGTGCCGTACCAACGGCGTAAGAGGTAAGACAGCCACGCCGCATCCAGCACAATGTCGCGGTGGTTCGTCATGAAGAACGCTCCGTGACGGATATCTTTCTCAATCTGTTTCTTGTCGCCTAAATAGTCCAAGCGGAAAGATTTGGTGGTCCGCCATACCCATATTTGCAGGACAGGGAACACGAGCAACCAATCGACAATTGCCAATAACCACCCCACACGGTAGGCACGAATCTCCCTAAACCGATATTCTTTATCCTCTTTATCCATAATAAACTTTCAAACCATTTCAAACAATCTCAAACCTTCAAACCCTCGAGGGCTGCTTTACTTGCTTCCCGGTACGCTACCATCAGGCCACCGGTACCTAATAAGGTACCACCAAAATAGCGCACCACTACCACTAATATATTATCCAAATTGCGTGCATCGATGGATCGTAAGATCGGTGCGCCGGCCGTACCGTGCGGTTCTCCGTCATCTTTCGTCCGCCATAAATTAGGCCCCAGACGGTAAGCATAACACACGTGCCGGGCATCATGGTACTTCTTCTTATACCATGCAATCCGGGCTTTTGCTTCCTCTTCGTCCTTGATCGGCTCTGCGAACCCTAAGAACTTACTGCCCCGATCCTTATAGATGCCTTCAGCTATCACTAACAGTTTAACAATTTAACGGTTTAACGAAGACCCAACTTCTTCCGAATATCCTTCGGAAGAGCGTCTTTATGCACTAAGATGTCATTCGTCTTGTATTGCATAAACGCTTCACTGACGTACCAGATACCCTTGTAGTCGGACTTGATGGCGCCCCAGCTGTTCTTGATCATGTAGTATTTCTTACCGTTCTGGTCCTTGGCGGTACCGAAGATCTGCATGCCGTGGTCATCGGTCGTCTCCCAACTGTCAAACGCATCCTGCCGCATTTGCTGCGTGATCGTTTTCTCCGGCAGCGGTTTCTCCGTTAACTTGCTCTTCTTCTCATCGTTACTCATCCCGACCCACTTCGCCATATCGCTGCCGGTCAGGTCGGCTCCGTTGTCCTCGTCCGGCACCACACCGATACCTTTGCGCGTGAAACCGATCTCACTCACGTCGGCACCCCATGCCAAAGTATAACCGTGCTCGATCGCGTTGTCGATGATCCGCATCATATCCTCCATCGGCACGTTGTACATCTGATCCATGCGCCAGTTGTCCGGCACCTCCAACGCAAACTTCTCATAGAACGGATGATGCGTGTAACTCGTGATCGACACGTAGTCGTCTTCGTTGAGACCTAACATCTGCACGAAACTCTTCGGTGTGTAGGTCTTACCTTCATACACAAACTCCTCCGGACATTTACCCAGATACGTGTCATAGATCGCCTGCAGACCCTCTTTCCACACCGGACTCACTTTCTTCAGGCTGCTTAGCCCCTTTAGATATCCACCTGCCACACGGTCTAACTCCGCATGAACGGGTAGGGTATCGTTCTTTGTCCAGCCGTACCGGATACCCGGCATCGCTTCCTGCGGTACCAGGCCATAATGACTCATGCAATAGATCACGTCATACGCACTACCGCCCGGCGCAAAATGCGGTTCGTTATACAAGCGCACGCAATAAGTCGCCCGGTCGATCATGGTCTTACTGACCACGAACATCTCGCTGAAATCAATCTCTTTGCCTTTGGTGCGCAGCACCTCCGACTCCAAAAATCCCAAGGTCGAGAAGGCCCAACACGTACTACTTCTATGCTGATCCTTCACCGGCGTGATGGCTACACTGTCCACTGTCGTGAACACAAATCCGCTATCTACTTTCGCGGTATCCACCGCTGCACTGTCTATCATCAGTGCCGTCAAACAACTTAATAATATCATATATGTATTTTAATTTCTTGCGAGGAAAGTAGCTTTCCGAGCTTAATCGGGAAATTCCATCAGGTACGCTTTAATAAATGCGTCAATATCGCCATCCATCACGGCATTGACATTACTCGTCTGATAATTGGTGCGGTGGTCCTTCACACGGCGGTCATCAAACACGTAACTCCGTATCTGACTTCCCCATTCGATCTTCTTCTTCCCGGCTTCCACCTTCGCCTGTGCCTGACGGCGTTTCTCGAGTTCCAGTTCATACAGCTGACTCCGCAAGTGCCGTAAGGCATTCTCACGGTTCTTCGGCTGGTCACGCGTCTCCGTGTTCTCAATCACGATCTCATCCGGCTGACCCGTTAACGGGTTCACGAACTTATAATGTAACCGCACACCGGACTCGACTTTGTTGACGTTCTGTCCTCCGGCACCCGAACTGCGGAAGGTGTCCCAACTGATACCCGCCGGGTTGACTTCCACCTCGATGGTATCGTCGATCAGCGGCACCACAAACACACTCGCAAACGACGTCATGCGTTTACCCTGCGCGTTATACGGACTCACACGCACCAGACGGTGCACACCGTTCTCGGACTTCAGGTATCCGTATGCCATGTCACCTTCGATATTGAACGTCACGGTCTTGATACCGGCTTCATCGCCTTCCTGCAGGTTCTCGATCGTCACCTTATAGTCATGTTTCTCGCAGTACCGCATGTACATACGCATCAACTGTTCTGCCCAGTCTTGCGCCTCGGTACCACCTGCCCCCGACACGATCTTCAGCACCGCCGGCATCTGGTCTTCCTCATGACTCAGCATGTTCTTCATCTCCAGATCCTCCACCTCGTTCAAGGCCTTCGCATAAGCCGCATCGACTTCCTCTTCGGTGACCAACTCTTCTTTATAATACTCAAAACTGAGTGCTAACTCTTCCGTGGCGGCACGCACACCTTCATAGCCTTCGATCCAGCGTTTGATGCCCTTCACCTTGCGCATCTGCGCCTCGGCAGCTTTGGCATCATCCCAGAATCCCGGTGCCTGCGTGTGCAACTCCTCTTCCTCCAACTGAATCCGCTTCTCGTCGATCTGCAAGTACGCCTTCAGCTTGTCTGCACGTTGTTGTACGTCTTTTAATTGTTCTATTGTGATCATAACCTTTCACTTTTCACCTTTCACTTTTCACTTTTCAATTCCCCTGATATATTCGATATTTGCTTTGATGAGCTCGTCATCGGGATTGAGTTTGAGTGCCTTCTTAAAATACTTCATCGCCTTCTTGAAATTCGGCTTCTCGCTGAAGTCCTCTTTCCATAACGCTACCACACCCATGTTGTTCCAGTACTCAGCACGTTTGGGATAGTATTTCACCGCCATTTGTGCTACGCGTTCGCTGCGTTCCAGATCTTCTGCCGCCCAGAAACGTGCAAAATCCTCCTGCACCCGCTCGTACATATAATCGATCGTGTCCGGCGTCAGCTCATCGTTCGTCCACAACCATTTCCCGTTGTTTTTCTTCTCCTGCTGCATTGCACGCTCAACGATGCCGATCATCATGTCCGGTTGGTCGATATAGAGGTACGTTGCCGCCAAACCGAAATACAGGTCCAGACGGTTCGGAAACTTCCGGATACCTTCCTGCAACGTCATCACCGCCGAGTCCACCTGCGCCGAATCCGTAATGAAATAGCCTTCGTACATATATCCGGCCGGTCCACCGGTCACGGTGTCTTGCAACGTGAACACCTGAGTGTTGTACGCATAGAGCGGCAGCTCCACCGACATCGTGATGCTCGACTGCAGTCCCGCATTCAGATGCTCGTTAAACCGATCGGCATACCCGTCTCCCGTTTCCTGTGCCCCGGCTAACAGCCATGAGCCAACAGCTAAAAGCAAAAATATATATTTCTTCATAACTATTTCAAACTTTCAAACTCTCAAACCCTCAAACAGGGACTCTGTCCCTACTGCATCATCATAATTAAAAGAGGTATCGGAATAACTCCGTCATAGGAAAACAAAATATCGCTGGTGTACGTCGATTTACCGCGGTAAATATATCCTCTGCTGACGGTATAAAGAATATCGCTGCTATAAGTCGATTTGCCTTTGTAGATATACTGTCCGTCAAAGGTCAGCACGATATCGCTGCTGTAGTTCGACTTCCCCTTATACAAGTATTTCCCGTCCCAGGAATAGAGGATATCACTCGTGTAATTGGACTTACCCTTATATACGTACTGCCCGTTCCAACTATATAAAATATCGCTTGTATAAGTCGATTTCCCGTGATACATATACTGTCCGTCGAAGGTGTACAGTATATCGCTGCTGTAATTGGATTTTCCGCGATAGAGATACGTCTGTGCCATGCTTGTCACTCCTATTAATAGTAGTACAACTGCCGCTATGTGTCTTAATTTACTCATAATCGGCTGCAAAATTACAAAAATTTTTGCATATATGCAAATAAAATGTACTTTTTATGAAAAATTCCCATAAAATCCTTCCTCAAAATTTGCATATATGGCATATTTTTTGTACCTTTGCAGCCGATTTGGATTTTGATTTATATGCGTACACGAATATTCCTATTAATAGCCTTGTTTTTCTGCCTGCCGGTGATGGCGGAGCAGACCTTTACTTTGGTTATTGATGCCGGTCACGGAGGCGATGATCCCGGCGCAATGGGTAAGTTCTCCAAGGAGAAAGATCTCAACCTTAAGTTAGCCCTCAAAGTAGGCGAACTGATCGGTCAGCAGTACCCGGATGTCAAAGTGGTTTACACCCGTTCTACAGACGTCTTCATCCCTCTCCAGAAACGTGCCGACATCGCTAACAAGAACAACGCCGACCTCTTCCTTTCCATCCATACCAATGCCGCCGAACGCAAGGAACCGCGTGGCGTGGAGACCTTCATTCTGGGAACGGATAAGATGGAGAAGAACCTCGACGTCGCCATGCGAGAAAACGCCGTGATCAAACTGGAGGCGGATTATAACACGACCTACCAGGGTTTTGACCCCAACTCCATTGACTCCTATATCATGTTCGAACTCATGCAGAACAGCCACATGGAGCAGTCCCTCCTCTTTGCCGAAGAGGTACAGAAACGATTTGTCGGCCACCTCAACCGTGAGGATAGGGGAGTCCGCCAAGCGGCTTTCCTGGTGCTGCTTAAGACAGCTTGCCCCTCCGTCCTCTTCGAAATGGGCTTTATCTCGAATCCCGAAGAAGAGAAATACCTGAATCAACCGGCTTCTATCGCCCAAATGGCCAACGCCTTGGTAAATGCTTTTGCCGCCTATACCCATCGGGAAGCCGTTAAGAAAGAAGGCGTAGTGAAAACCGAGGAATTAAAGGAACAAACGACAACTCCGACCGTTGAACCGGTAAAAGAATCGGTGGCAGAACAGCCTGCAAAACAGCCTGCAGAACAGCCTGCAAAACAGCCTGCAGAACAGCCTGCAAAACCGACTACGGAAGCCCCAAAAACCTTCTACGCCATCCAGATATGTGCGTCCAAGGCGGAGTTGGCACCCGATGACCCCCGTTTAAAAGGACAAACCTGCGATACCATACACGCAGGCGGATGGATCAAGTACTTCACCGCACCCGATCCCGACCGCGAAAAAGTCGCTCAAAAACTGCCGGAACTCAAAGCGCTTTTCCCCGACTGCTGGATCATCAAGGTGGAAAGGAAAATGTAACCATTTTATAGCGCATTTTTCCGTGAAACATATGTTTCGCAATTTGTATAGTTTCTAAATTGCAAATATTTTTTATCCTGCGTAACATGCCGAAAATTCCGCATGTTACGCATTTTATTAACAAAAAAATGTAAACTACTCTTGCAAATGTCGAAAGTGCTAATAATCAGTGTCTTACATGTTGAAAACTCTTGTAATATACTGTTATTCAGTTGTTTAAGCATAACTCGCTAAAAATAGGCAACTTACGGAAATGGGGAATATAGGTAAAATCAGCAAAATTTGCGTATGTCAAAAAAAAGCAGTACCTTTGCACTCGCTTTCGCTAAAAAGGGCGAATTTTTTTGACTGAAAAATGACACAACAACTCCAACAACAATGGGCTCAATGTCAAACCATCCTTGCGGATAACATGACGAGCAGTGCGTACCAGACCTGGTTCGCCCCCATCGTACCCCTGCAGTACGCAGAGGGGAAGTTGGTGTTACAGGTCAAATCGACGTTTGTGGCGGAATACATCGAGGAGAACTATCTTCCTTTATTATCGAGCGCGATCGTGCGCGTATTCGGGCAAGGTACCCGTCTCGAGTACCGGGCATTGATTGATTCGCAGTCTGGTGCTGCCACAATGTTACCCTCTGCAGGGGTGCAGACACCGGTGAAAAGCAATTCTTTGCCCCAGCAACCCAACACGGATTTTGAATCGCAGTTGAACTTGGTCTATACCTTCGATTCCTTTGTGGCGGGTGAACCGAACAAGTTGGCTCGTACTGCCGGTCTGGCAATTGCCAAACAACCGGGATACACTGCCTTTAACCCCTTGTTCATCTACGGTGGAAGCGGAGTAGGTAAGACCCACTTGGCCAATGCGATCGGTCTGCAAGTGAAAGCAATGTATCCGCAGGCACGCGTGTTATACGTGAGCGCGAATACCTTTAAAATACAATATTCCGAGGCAGCACGCAGTAACCGCATCCCCGATTTCCTCAATTTCTATCAGTCCGTTGATGTGCTGATCGTGGATGATATCCAGTATTTTGCAGGACTCAAAGGTACGCAGGATACCTTCTTCCACATCTTCAACTATCTGCAGCAGAGTCATAAGCAGTTGATCTTGACTTCCGACCGTCCGCCGGTAGAACTCAAAGATCTGGAGGAGCGCCTGTTAACCCGTTTCAAATGGGGCTTATCAGCAGAGATCCTCAAACCGGACTATCAACTGCGCAAAGATATCTTACTGAGTAAGATGCGCCGGGATGGTATTACCTTGAGTGATGACGTCGTGGATTTTATCGCGCAGAACGTCCGTGACTCCGTTCGGGATCTGGAAGGTATTCTGGCTTCGTTGTTAGCGCATTCCACCTTGACAGACAAAGAAATCGACTTGGCGTTGGCAGAACAGGTGGTAAGCCGTATTGTGGCTATCCAGCCGAAGGTGGTTACGGTAGATATGATCATCTCGAAGGTCGCCAAACATTACGGTATAACCGACCGCTCGATTACGGCGCAGAACCGTTCCCGTGAGATTACGCAAGCCCGTCATATCGCTACGTATCTGAGCAAGCAGTTAACCAACTCCTCCTTATCCGAGATCGGCTTTAAGATGGGGCGCAGAACGCATGCAACGGTACTGCACTCGGTACAGATCGTCAAGGAACAGATGGAGTTCGACGCTGTCCTGCGCCAACATATCCAACAATTGGAAAACGCCATCATGAACTAAAAAACGACATCCTTTCGGGTGCCGTTTTCTTTTGTACATTGTACATTTTTCCTTTGTACATTACATCATTCCTCCCATGCCTCCGGCAGGCATTGCCGGTGCCGGGTGCTCTTCCGGATGATCGACGATGACGCATTCGGTGGTCAGGAACATACCCGCTACGGAAGCGGCATTCTCCAATGCTACACGGGTAACCTTCGCCGGATCGATGACACCTGCTTCAAACAGGTTCTCATACGCATCCTTGCGTGCATTATAACCGAAGTCCGCCTTACCTGCACGTACCTTATCTACTACCACAGCTCCTTCCTTACCGGCATTGTTCACGATCTGACGCAGCGGTTCTTCAATCGCACGGCGTACAATCTCAATACCCGTCTGCTCATCCTCGTTGTCGCCTTTCAGACCTTCCAACGCAGCCTGTGCACGGATATACATCACACCACCGCCGGGTACCACACCTTCTTCGATAGCGGCACGCGTTGCACTCAACGCATCATCCACACGGTCTTTCTTTTCTTTCATCTCTACCTCGCTCGCAGCTCCGACATTCAGTTGGGCAACGCCGCCTGCCAATTTCGCCAGACGCTCTTGCAACTTCTCCTTGTCGTACGTACTCTTGGTAGCCGTGATCTGTGCTTTAATCTGCGCCACACGGCTCGCAATCGCTTCTTTGTTGCCTGCTCCGTTGACGATAGTCGTGTTATCCTTGCTGACCGTAATAGTCTCCGCTGTACCTAACATCTCAATCGTGGCTTGCTCCAGCGTGATACCTTTCTCTTCGCTGATGACGGTACCTCCGGTGAGGATGGCAATATCCTCCAGCATCTCTTTACGTCTGTCACCGAAGCCCGGCGCCTTAACGGCACAGATCTTCAACTGTGCACGCAGACGGTTAACCACCAATGCTGTCAGTGCCTCACTGTCTACATCTTCTGCAATAATCAGCAACGGACGACCGCTCTGTACCGCCGGCTCCAGAACCGGTAACAACTCCTTCAAGTTGCTTATCTTCTTGTCGTAAATCAGGATATACGGTTTATCCATCTCCACTTGCATGGTCTCGGTATTCGTTACAAAATACGGACTGATGTATCCGCGGTCGAACTGCATACCTTGTACCACGTCAATGGTCGTATCCATACCCTTGGCCTCACCGATGGTGATGACACCGTCTTTGCTAACCTTACGCATCGCGTCAGCAATCAACTTACCGATCTCAGCATCGTTATTCGCACTCACGGTAGCTACCTGTTCGATCTTGTCAAAATCGTTACCTACTACCACCGCGTTCTTCTTAATCTCTTCTACTACGGCTGCAACAGCCTTGTCAATACCGCGTTTCAAATCCAGCGGATTGGCACCTGCCGTTACGTTCTTCAAACCGACACCTACGATCGCTTGCGCCAGCACCGTAGCCGTCGTCGTACCGTCACCTGCCTGGTCACCCGTCTTGGAAGCTACTTCTTTTACCAACTGTGCGCCCAGATTCTCAGCAGCGTCTTTCAACTCGATCTCTTTTGCTACGGTCACACCGTCTTTCGTGATATGCGGTGCTCCGTATTTCTTGTCAATAATCACATTACGACCTTTCGGACCCAGCGTAACCTTTACTGCATTTGCCAATTGGTCCACACCACGCTTCAGCGCTTCCCGTGCCTCCACATTATACGTAATATCCTTTGCCATAATACTTTAACGTTTTAACAATTTAACATTTTAACGCGTCAGCATATCTTCGCTAACACATCGTTCTGCCGCATAATCAAATATTTCTCTCCATCCAGCTCTAATTCCGTACCGGCATACTTGCCGTACAGCACCTGATCTCCGGCTTTGAGAACCATTTCTTCATCTTTCGTTCCGTTACCTACCGCCAGCACTTCACCACGCAGCGGTTTTTCTTTTGCACTGTCAGGAATAATAATTCCTCCTACTGTTTTCTCTTCTGCAGCGGCCGGTTTCACCAGCACACGGTCTGCTAAAGGTTGAATCTTTGCCATACTATATTTTTTATTTAACGATTTAACAATTTAACGGCTTAACGGTTTAACGTCTCACCACCTTGTCTATGACAAATGCTGTGCCAAAGCGATAAATACTGCCAAAATGTCAGTATATGAAAAAAAATGAAAATAAATTTGCGTATATCAACTTTTTTTTGTACCTTTGCACCCGATTTGTCACATTGACTTTACAAAATACCAAATATAACACAATTATGGCTAAAGTTTATCAAGCAAATGAGATCAAGAATGTCGCTATGTTAGGCGGCTCGGGATCCGGTAAAACGACTCTCATGGAGTCGATGTTGTTCGAGTGCGGGGTGATCAAACGCCGCGGTTCGATTGAGGCGCAATCTACCGTGTGCGACTATTTCCCGGTAGAGAAAGAGTACGGCTATTCCGTTTTCTCCACGGTTTGTAACATCGAGTTCGAGAACAAGAAACTCAATATCATTGACTGCGCAGGTTCCGACGACTTCTGCGGCGGTACCGTTGCTGCACTGCAGATGTGCGGTTCGGCATTGGTAGTACTCAGCGCTAACGGCGGTGTCGAGGTAGGTACCCAAAATAACTTCCGTCTCGTAGAGAAAGCACACAAACCTTTGGCTTTCATCATCAACAAGTGTGACCACGAGAACGCAGACTTCGAGCGCACGTTCAATCAACTCAAGGATAACTTTGGCAATAAGTGTACGTTGATCCAATTCCCGGTTAACGCCGGTGCCGGCTTCAATGCCGTGATCGATGTGCTGAAGGGTAAGATGCTCGTTTGGAAAGCTGAAGGTGGTGCTCCTGAACTTAAGGACATCCCGGCTGAATACGCTGACAAAGTAGAAGAGATGCGTTCGCAACTCTCCGAGGCTGCTGCTGAGGCAGATGAGACGCTGCTCGATAAGTTTCTGGGCGAAGGTCTGACCGACGAAGAGATCATGCAGGGTCTCAAGGGCGTTTATGCCGACGGTTCGATGTATCCGGTGCTTTGTTGCTCGGGTCTCAAAGATATGGGTGTTCGTCGTCTCATGGACTTCCTCAATAACATGGCTCCGTCGCCGGCTAACTTCAGTTATCCGACGGTAGATGGAAAGAAGGTCAGTCCGGATGCCAAGGCACCGACGAGTGTTTATGTCTTCAAGACTTCCGTTGAACCGCATATCGGTGAGGTGAACTACTTCCGCGTAATGCAAGGAACGATCCATAACGGTGATGATCTGGAGAACATGGAGCGCGGCTCGAAAGAGCGTATTTCGCAACTCTATCAAGTAGCCGGTTCGATCCGTACCGCTGTGGATGAACTCGCAGCCGGTGATATCGGTGCTACTGTTAAACTCAAAGATACCCGTACGGGTAACACCCTCAATGCAAAGGGTTGTGACCTGCAATATGCGCCGATTCAATATCCGCAACCGCGTTACCGCCGTGCTATCAAGCCGGTAACGGAGAGTGATGCCGAGAAACTCGCTGCCCTCCTCACCCGTATGCACGAGGAAGACCCGACTTGGATCGTTGAGCAATCCAAAGAGCTTCGCCAAATGATCGTTTCCGGTCAGGGTGAGTTCCACCTCCGTACCCTCAAATGGCGTCTGGAAAACAACGATAAGATGCCGATCGAGTTCCTTGAGCCGAAGATCCCGTATCGTGAGACGATCACCAAGGCTGCTCGTGCAGACTATCGTCATAAGAAACAATCCGGTGGTGCCGGTCAATTCGGTGAGGTGCACCTCATCGTTGAACCGTACGAGGAGGGTCAACCGGTTAAGGAGACCTATAAGTTTGGTAATCAGGAGTATAAGATCTCCGTTAAGGACCAGCAAGAGATCAACCTCGAATGGGGTGGTAAACTCATCATCATCAACTCCATCGTCGGTGGTGCTATCGATGCACGCTTCATCCCTGCGATCGTAAAGGGTATCATGGATCGTATGGAGCAAGGTCCGCTCACCGGTTCTTACGCGCGTGACGTACGCGTGATCATTTATGATGGTAAGATGCACCCGGTTGATTCGAACGAAATCTCCTTCCGTCTCGCTGGCCGTAACGCTTTCGCTACCGCCTTCAAAGAGGCGAACCCGAAAGTGCTCGAACCGGTTTATGACCTCGAAGTATTCGTTCCGTCGGAGATCATGGGTGATGTCATGTCTGATATCAACGGTCGTCGTGGTATGGTAATGGGTATGGAGACCGAGAAGAGCTTCACCCGCCTCAAAGCACAAGTGCCTTTGAAAGAGCTCAGCAGCTACTCGACTACGTTGTCTTCGCTCACCGGTGGACGTGCAACGTTCACAATGGCGTTCAACAGTTACCAGCTCGTTCCGGCAGATGTACAAGAGAAACTGTTGGCAGCATACGCTGCTTCGCAGACCGAGGAAGAGTAATCAACCGAGTTTATACAATAATCCCGCTACTTGTTTGGGCAGCGGGATTATTTTTTTTACTTGCATCCTTTGAATGCATTCTTACCGATTTCCACGGAAGCGTCAAAATGAGGTGTTCGCAGGTATTTGCATTCTAAGAAAGCGTCAGCGCCGATAACCTTCAAACTGTCGTTCCATTCCACTTCTTTCAGACTGCGGCATTGACAGAAAGCACCGTCACCGATCTCCTTCAGTCGTTTGTTAAGGGTAACGGAACGAATACCGATACATTGTGCAAACGCACCTCGATGCAGTTTCTGCAGCATAGCCGGTAACGTGATGTCTTGTAACATCTTACATGCCATGAAAGCACCTTCTTCAATCAGTTGGATATGATCCACCAGGTTAATGCCGCTCAACTGCTGGCAGTTATTAAATGCCCGTGCACCAATGCGGAACATATCCTTTGGAATGTTGATGATCTCCAAAGAAAGGCAGTTATCCAAAGCTTCTTCACCGATCGCGTACATGCCTTCCGGCAGATCGACGCGGTAAAGCCGTGTGCAGTCTTTAAACACCTGTTTGGACAACGATCCGATCCCTTTGGGAATAGTAACGCGTCGAAGGGTAGCGCAGCCGGCAAAAGCCTGTTCTCCGAGGTAGGTAAGGGTAGCCGGCAACTCAATTGCTTCCAGGTTATTGCATCCGGCGAATGCACCGTCTTCAATGCGCTCAAGATGGGAAGGCAACATGATGTTCTTGATACTGCGGCATAGGATAAACGTTCCTCGGTCAATAATCTTCAGTTGGTCAGACAGCACTTGTTGGCTGAGGTTCTCACAGCCGTAGAAAGCACCGGCACCGAGTGATTCGAGATCAGCCGGCAGCAGCGCGTTTTTGAGTTTAGCACAGTTGTAAAAAGCGAAGTTACCCACGGTACGAACGGTGCTCGGAATCGTTACATCGGTTAGGTTCACGCAACCGTAGAAAGCCGCGGTGGGGATAGCGGTAACGGTCTCCGGGATAACGATAGTCTTCAGACTTTTACTGTTCGCAAACGCCCGTTCTGCAATCAAACGGATAGGAATCTTGTTTTTGAAGATATACTTAGCCGGCAGATCTGCGTTGGTAGCAATCAAACAGTCATCGATGATGAACGCTCCTTTCTTCCATTTGTTCTCGTTGTTATATAAACCGGAACCGGTAAATGCATCCTCACCGATGGAGGTGACAGAATTAGGGATAGTCACCTTTTGCAGCGCCTTGCAATCCCGGAAGGTCTCATGATCAATGCGTTTCAGTCCTTCCGGAAGTTCCACACGCGTGATGACCTTATTTCCCTGAAAAGCACCTGCTGCGATGAAACGGGTGGAAGCAGGCACAACATAACGCGGCTTGATGTTCTTGTCCGTGGCTATGAGGATGGAGTCGATAAAAAGACAACCTTCATTCCAATTGGTTTTGTCTGCCATGATACCGGTACCGTCAAACGCCGAACGATAGGCACGTTCCAGAGTGGGCGGCAACACGATGGAGGTCAGACTTTTACATCCTTTGAACGCCTTATCTCCGATAGAGGTAACGGTGTACGTGTCTTGTCCGACCACAATGGAAGAGGGGATGATGATATCTCCTACTACCCGTGGATTAGAACTGACCTCTGCCGTCAGATGAGCCGGGTCTATCTCATAGAATATATCCTGATACTGTGCTTGCGCAGCTTTAGCGCTGAATGCAACGACCATAAGCGTCATACACAACACCAGACGCTTCAATATATAATGTACCATTATTTATAAATTTTTGATTTTTGATCTGTGATTTTGGATTTTCAATGCTTTCTGGCATGTGGATACCGAGTTGCAGAAGGATAGCGTTTTCGATAAGCCGTTTCCCGTCTTCCGAGATATCCGTCATCGAATATTCGCTGACACCGATCATGATGATGTCATTGGATAATATAGCGATAGACGATGCCGTGGGAATAGACACGGGAGAACCCAATGTCTGCACGGAGAGCTCGGTGTTACTCCATGCAGAGATAGCCGTGACACCGTTGGTGCTGACGCTATTAAAGAGGGTGAGACTACCATCAGTAATGTTCAATCCTTTAAAAAGCGGGTGATCGGTGTCACTGACGATAATGGCAGCATCAGCCGTATTAATCGCCGTTCCCCATGACCAGGCTTCGGGTTTTAGTAACCACGGTTTAAGTAAAACTATGGGCTTGTCATACCCTTTGAGTGCCGCAAAACCGGCTGCGGAAGAGGCAGGTTTATTACCTAAGACGATCACCTCGTATTCGCTATAGTCTACGGTTGCGTCTGTGGCTTCGGTCTCCATGATCCACAAACTGTCATTCTGTCGCAGATAACGCAGTAAAGGTTTGTCTTCCGCGCAACCCGGAATAGTGACAAAAGCAACCTTATGGGTGCCTTCAGGTTGTACCGTTGGCACGGTGTCTTCCGGAATAGGGTCATGGCGTTCACCCGGATACTCGTAACAACCCAGATCAGGCGCGTTTCCGTTATACCAGAGGTTCACATCGATACCGGCATCGATGAGTGCCGAAGAAGATTTAAGATGCAGACAAGTGCTTTCTGCCAATGAACCGTCTGCTGCACGGGGACCTAAGATCTGCGTGGTATCCAATGACTGAAAATCATTCTTGCTCACCGAGAAACCGTTGTTCCAGGAGTTATGATCAATCGTAACTACATTTTGCGACTTGTACGCATCGCTGTTTTGGGTCGCAAAACTGATACAGTTCTGGATGGTGTTGGTGCCGTAGGCTGTCGTGAAACCGTAGTTGACATTATTGTCATAAGCGGTGTTGTTGTACACCCACATCGTACCGCCGTTGTTGTTCTGGTCAAAACCGCGGGCATAATTGCCGATAGCCAGACTGTGATGAATCAGGATCTTATGGTCTGTGTGATCTCCCCCCATCTTGAATCCGTTTCCGTTGCCTTGGCATGGATAACGGTCTAAAAAGATCGTGATGGTATTACCGTACCGATCGGTCATCTGCGTACCTACTTTGGAGTCGAACCAAGATTTGTCCACTCCCGTTGCACGAGGATTGTTCGTCATGTCGTAGTAGGGTTGACCGTTCTGATAGCAGATACAGTTCTCGATAATGGTATTCGACGTGCTGACACGTTGGAAGAAGTCCCATCCGTCATCAGAGTTGTTCCATGCCCGGCAACCGATATAGTGATTACCGGCGCCTGTGAATTGCTTATCAGCAAAACCGTCTGCGTTACCACCGAAGTTAGCGGTATTACCGCTCATCGTCTTGTAGTCGAAATTATCGTGGCTGTCCACATTTTTAATGACGTTATTACCGCCTTTCTTCATCTGGCATCCGGTGTCTGCAGAGCCGTAGATGTCAAGGTTTTCGAACAGACAGTAAGATCCTTCGCAATAGAGGTTATTCTTTCCTGACCATGCGATCGTCAGGTCTTTTACGTGCACGTAAAGTGCGTTGGCATGGATAGTCAGACCGCGTGTGCCGTAAGCTACTTTGTGAAAGTCAAGAATCACTTTCTCGCCCGGATAGCCGATAATGACGATCGGCTTTGCTGCCGTACCTTGTTTATTGACACTGACCTTGTCGCTGAACTCATAGGTTCCGCCATGCAGATACAAAGTATCTCCCGGGTTTTGAAGAGAGGACAAACCTGTAGCAAAGGTCGCTGTGTTCGTCGCGTAATACGTAGCCGCTTGAACTGATGTAATGCCTATCGCTAAAGCGATGAGTGTGAGGTATCTTTTCATGATAACAAAAAATGAATTTTCAATCGTATGAGGGTGTAAAAAAGGATCCATTTCCCTTTACGTGAAGCCTTGTCTACACGTTTTCTAAGTTCTCCGAACACCCGTTGTTCAGCTTCGGGATGCCGTTGAGACGTGGTGCTCTTCGGATTAAGGGTGTAGAGATAGCCGGCATAGCGAATCTTACGGCACACTGCACCGCTGAGCCACAGATCGACGGACCACAGCACATCTTCATAAATCATCCCTTCGGTGAAACGCAATTTCTCTATCGCTTCCCGACGATACAAACGCATGCAAGGCGATGTGAACTGATAGGCATTGCACGGATAGTTAGGTCGACTGACTTCCTCCTGCTTGCATCTTCGGTATCCGCTTTGCACGTATTGTACTCCCTCAGTCGCTTTGAGATGCCGAGCACACCATTCGGGTGCCAGACGGTCATCGGCGTCAACAAAAGCAACAAACTCCCCTTTGACATGCTTCAGACCTTCATTGCGTGCTGCCGACTGCCCGGAATGAGGGATGGTATGCAACTCAATGCGCTTGTCTTTAGCTGCATAACGTTGAGCCAGCACAGGACTGTTATCCGAACTGCCGTCATCCACAAGGATGATCTGCAGATCTTGCTCCGTCTGCATCAACAGACTATCTACGCATTCGTTCAGATAGTGTGCGGCATTGTATATAGGAACGATAATGCTAATCATGAGATAACGGTTTTTAGGATTTGTTCAAACTGTTCGCATTGCGTCTCCCGGGAGAACTGTTCCCGATGCATGGTCTGCTGTCTGGTATAGCCTTTGGCCTTCCATCCCTTATATTGCTCATCGATAAAGGCCTGTATCTTTTCCGTATCGTTCGTTGCGATACCGGCTTGAGTGTACGCAATCATCTGCGCTAACTCCCCTTCGTCCGACGGTACACATAAAATCGGTTTCTCGCATCCTAAGGCTTCGTAAAACTTAGTCGTCAGCATCCCGTGCGTATGGGTGTCTGTCAACACGATCATCACACTGCTTTGCCGAATGGCTTCACCCATCTTGTCAAACGAGACAGGCGACTGTGTGGGAGTATGCAAATCCACTTCCGTCACCGCTTGTATCTGCTCCAGCGCCGGACGCTGCCAAGCAGACAAACTGCCGATATACGAAACACGGAATGTGTCGGTAGGCGTATCTTCCGGATAGAACACCGTTGGATCATACCCGTTATACACCACATGCACATTGCTATTTAACGATTTGATAAAACTGGCATGCCATTTGGAAACGGTCGTCACGGCATCAGCCGACCGCAACACCCTGTTTCTTCTGCGGATATGCACGGCACGGTACAGCCGTCTAAATGGCATCAACCATCTGTTCTGATGCTTGTACTGATACGTTGAGTCATCTACCTGCTCGTCCAAATCGCGTATGTCGCATACCAAAGGAACCCTCCATGCTTTAGCGATTCGTTGGGCCGCTCCCAAAGGAAAATCACTGAACGCAGTACATACCACCACATCATATCTTCCTTCCATTTTCGCCAACGCCCGTCGGGCAAAAACACGGTTGTGCCAGTCGGTGATGAGCGTCCAAACGGTCTTTATAAACCAATCAAACGCCGATCCGTTGTACATCTTGATCTGCTCAATAGGGTAGGTGTGCGCAAACGGCAACTCCTGGTACGCCTCCGTCAGTAAGGTCACGTCATACCCTTTCCGCACGAGATAGTCGCACAGATATCGCAAACGGGGTAAATAACCCGGTTTGGCAGGTGGATCAGATACAATTAATAACCTTTGCATACAAGGATTTATGATACGTATCGGGTGTAAAACTGCTATTATGCCACAACAAACACAAGTCACCGTGATGCATGCGCACTTTGTCTATCAACCGTTCGCACAAGAAATACGCTTCTTCCTCATCCAGGTGCATGTAGTTGGCGTTACTAAGTGTTGTATCCATGATAATCAGCGGATGCAGAGTGAGATTCGTTAACCGCATTTTGACGGGATCGATCCATCGTACGGCACGAGTGGTCTGCAAACGGAATCCGGCTTCATCGGCAAAACCCATTGTGAAATCATCCGTAAATCCGGCGGAAACCAATTTCTGCATCTGTCGGATGTTTCCCGTCAGGTAATGGGCACGGTGGTAAGTGTGCTTAATGTTAGTAATCCGGTAGTCTATCGCTTTTAGATCACCATAATAACTGGCGTGAATACCGAACGCTGCTCCTTTGTCTAACAACATCTGTTGCAGCCGAGTGAAATCACGTCCGTGCAGGTTATATTGCGGATAGTCATAGCCCTTTCCTTTGGTCTCTTTGACAAAATAAAGCACTTTAGCATCCTTCACTCTGGCATCTTGCCGAACCATCCAAGGGAAGGTATATAACGGATCTTTATGGATATCCCGTAAGGCCGACCACACCGCTTTTCGTTCTCCTCTCCGGATACCGCCTATCGCACCGCGCAGATGACGATATTGCGTGATGGCATCGATATCATGGGTCAGGTAAACGGTGTTAAAACCCGGTTGAGGTAACGGCTCGTTCAGTAATTTCAGCAGCAGTCGGGCATGCTCGTCCAACATCGGTATCTGCATACGGTTGTTTTTGCCTAAGCACGAGTATTTCGCCAGAAACCGATTATGCTCGTCACGCTCCTTCTGGAATGTCTCTTCCGCGCGGGAGATGAAGAAGAACGTGTTGTACACAATGTCGGTGCGGATTATGGCCTTGCCTTTCGCCGGTTGTTCCACTTTGACCGCACTGAACTCCGGCAACACGATACTGTTGCCTATCCGACCGTTCGGAATAATAATCACATCGTGATCCTCCAATGCGCGCTCGTCATTGGTGTACGCCACACGGGATGCCGCTTGAGCATCCCCGTAACAGAGCCACGTGAGGATATATTCCACGATCTCTTCTATCCTTCGCTTAACAACTCCCATTCGTAAATCTTTTGTTCTATTTGGTGTTTGATAGTCTCGTATTTCTGAAACATCTCCGGAGTCTGGTTTTCCGGAATGGCCAACAAAGCTTCTATCTCCGCCTGCTGGTTCTCCAAGGCCGTGATAGCATCTTCCGTTTCGGCTATCTGCCGCTCTTTCTTGCGTTTCTCTGCCGCTGCGGCTTTTTGGGCTGCATAGTCCAAGGCTCCAGATTGGGGTGATCTTGGCGTTGACTGTCGGTTGACCGTCGGTTGACCGTCGGTGAGCATAGTTTTTTGCCTAATCTCTAACTCATTGAGGTTAGTCATTTTTTTCGTGCGCAGGAAATCGTATATGCCACCGAGGTGCTCTTTGACGCGTCCTCCGCCGAATTCATACACTTTGGTGACGAGTCCGTTGAGGAAATCACGGTCGTGACTGACGCATATAAGAGTGCCATCGAAGGCCTGAAGGGCCGTTTTCAGTACATCTTTGGACTGCATGTCCAAGTGGTTGGTGGGCTCATCGAGAATGAGTACGTTGCAGGGTTCGAGTAACAACCGTATCATCGCCAGACGGCTACGTTCTCCTCCGCTGAGAACTTTGACTTTTTTGTCGGACGCTTCGCCGCCGAACATAAACGCACCGAGTATATCGCGTATTTTTGTGCGGATATCTCCTACGGCAACATAGTCAATGGTCTCAAAAACCGTCTTGTCTTCATCCAACATAGCCGCTTGGTTCTGCGCAAAGTATCCGATCTTTACATTATGACCGATCTTCAGGTTTCCCAAGTAGTCCAACTGCCCCATGATACACTTGACGAGCGTGGATTTTCCTTCACCATTCTTACCGACAAAGGCCACTTTCTCTCCCCTTCGTATCGTAAACGTCACGTCATGAAACACGTTATGTTCCCCGAAGTCTTTTCTCAGATCTTCCACGATGAGCGGAAAATCACCGCTTCTTGGCGCAGGCGGGAATCGTAGGTTCAAACGGGATGTGTCCTCTAAATCCACTTCCAGGCGTTCCAATTTCTCCAACTGCTTGATTCGGCTTTGCACCTGTACCGCCTTGGTAGCTTTATAACGGAAACGCTCAATAAACTCCTCCGTGTCCTGAATCATCTTCTGCTGATTCTGGTACGCTCTCACCTGCTGTTCATGGCGTTCCTTGCGTAGTTCTACAAAACGGCTGTAGTTGACATTATAATCGTATATCCGCCCTAAGGTGATCTCGATTGTACGGCCGCACACATTATCGATAAACGCCCGGTCGTGACTCACCATCAGCACAGCCGACGTACAGCTTTTCAAAAAATCCTCTAACCATTGTATTGACTCGATATCCAAGTGGTTCGTCGGCTCGTCTAACAGCAACAAATCCGGATGTCTCAACAGAATCTTTGCTAACTCAATACGCATTCGCCATCCACCGGAGAACTCCGAACAGGGTCTGTCAAAATCCTTCCTCTCAAATCCCAAACCGATAATTGTACGGTCCATTTCTGCGATGAACCGAGCCTCGTCTTCTCCATTGAAAACGGTCATCGTCTCTTCCTTCAGCGTGCGGTCATCTTGAAACAACATCATCTGCGGCAGGTATCCTATTGTCATGTCGCTCTCCTTACTGATGCGTCCGCTTGTCGGCTGGTACTCACCAGCGATAAGACGCAGCAGCGTCGTCTTCCCGGCTCCGTTCTTACCCACCAGCGCAATGCGTTCCTTTCTGTTGATGAGGAACGTGATATCATCCAATACCGGACGGGAGGAGAACTCCATCGACAGATGTTCAATGCTCAGCATGACCGTAAAGTTTTTTGTTAATCACACGCCACAAGAGTAGGGTAAGTATGGTCGCTAAACTAAAGTCAGTGATCAGCAAAACCCACATATTCCAATTGCATCCCAATATAGCCAAACCGATAAACAGCACACTCACGGACAACAGTACACAAGTCGTCTGCAGGTGATTCAAACCCGTACTGAGCAACAGATGGTGAATATGGTTCTTGTCCGGCTGGAAGGGACTGCGGTGTTTCTTAATCCGTGTGATGCTGACGCGAATAGTATCAAAAATAGGAATAGTGAGAACGCAGATAGATACCGCCGGCGCAGCCTTCATATGTAACCAAGCCGGCACTTCTCCATACGCATTCACCTCGCATAAGTGAAAAACAAATGCTGTCAGCAGATAGCCTAACAACAAACTGCCGGAATCACCCATGAAGATTTTCCCTCTGCGACCAAACACATTATAGATGAAGAACACCGCCAAAGCACCGATCATACAGATACCGAGAATAGACCAGCTTGTGTCTCCTGCCAAACCGAAATAGATGGCAAAAAACAGACAGTACAAGATACCCAACCCACTCGCTAAACCATCAATACCGTCTATCAGATTCACGGCATTGATAATGGCAATCAGGATAAAGAACGAGATCAGATAACTCGGCACAATACCAATCTCGCCGATACCGAACAGACCATGCAAATGCGTGATCCGCAAATCCGCAAAACCGATTAACGCAATACCCGCTAAGGTCTCTCCGATCAGTTTGGCCAACGGAGTAAGTACCAGCACATCGTCGATGAATCCCACTGCCATAATGGCAAAGAGACCAATTAAGAAGAACTGGTTCTGGTCCAACTGGTTAAACTCAAACAGCAGGTAACTCAAAATAAAACTGAAACAGATATTCAGGCCTCCGATATTCGGAACTTCACCGGTGTGACTCATTCGTTTGTTCGGTCGCACCACAAAACCTTTCGCTTTGGCAATGCGAATAACCAACGGCATACCCAGCCAGCCTAACAGAAAACTGACAAGTCCGATCAGATAACTATGAGATAGAAAAAAATCTTGCATTACTGAGGATCTAATTGTTCATAAATAGAGTTGTTGCTGATAAATTCCGGCACCAGCTTCTTCATCAGCGTCACCGTCGTGAACGGTTTGGAATGACGGCTCGTCTCGATCAGTTGATCCACCGCCTTGCTCACCTCGTCAAACTCAAACTCACGCACTCTGGCTACCATAATCTTCTCGTTGGCCGTAGGAATAGTCGTCTCCTTTTGGTTCAGCAATTCCTCGTACAGCTTCTCACCCGGTCTCAAACCCGTAAACACAATACGGATATCTTTCTCCGGCGTATAGCCTGCCAGACGAATCATATTACGCGCCAAATCCAGAATCTTCACCGGCTGACCCATGTCGAAAACAAAGATCTCACCGCCTTCACCTAACGTACCGGCTTCCATCACCAGACAACAAGCTTCCGGAATCGTCATGAAATAACGGATGATATCCGGATGCGTCACCGTTACCGGGCCGCCTGCCGCAATCTGCTTGCGGAAGAAAGGTATCACCGAACCGTTGCTGCCTAACACATTGCCGAAACGCGTCGTGATGAACTTGGTACTGTTCGGATTCTCTTTCTGCAACTTTCGGAACAGCGACTGTACATAAATCTCCGCAATGCGCTTGCTGGCACCCATGATATTCGTCGGGTTCACTGCCTTGTCCGTCGAAATCATCACAAAGCGTTGCACGCCGTACTTAACCGACATATCCGCCATATTCTTCGTTCCCAACACATTCGCCTGAATGGCTTCGTTCGGAAAACTCTCCATCAACGGCACATGCTTGTACGCGGCTGCATGGAAAACGATATCCGGTCGCATTTCTCCGAAAACCTGCTCCATGCGTTCCCGGTTTCGTACATCGCCTATAACCGGTATGAAACGGGACTTCGGAAAATGCTCTTTCAGATCCAACGCCAGGTCATGCAACGGCGATTCCGCAATCTCCAACAGGATAGTAACCTGTGGCTGATACTGCTGAATCTGACGAACCAACTCACTTCCTATACTACCTGCCGCACCGCTCACCATCACCACTCGCTTCTGGATCAACTGGCGCACATTCTCCATATTAATGTTGATCTGTGGACGCTCCAACAAATCTTCAATATGGATCGCATCAATTCGACCGATACGTTGGGCATCGATTTCGTCCGTATTGTCCATTTGGGTGAAATACGGAGTGGTTAGAATGCGAACATTGTGATCAATAAAAATCTGCAAATCCTTCGCCGGGTTCAGTGCCCTCATCTTCAACGGAGACACAATCACATGTTTCACTCCCTGCTTCTCCATCCACGTAAACAGCGACTTGTTCAACGGCCTTACATGCAAACCCGCCAAGTCATATCCGTGACGATCGTTCTCATCGGCAATAAAGCCCACCGGACGGTAAGGGTTATTACCCGACGCCCTTAGCATCTTGGCAATAGCAACACCCGCCGTCTGCGTGCCGTAGATCATCACCTGGGGACTGCCCGTACTGTGTTCTAAGTTCTCACTCAAGGTCTTGACACCCACACGCAACGTGAACAGCAGCACAAACGACATCGGTACATAGATAGCGATCACGGTGTTTAATACCGGATGGCTACCCGAAGTGTTATCCAAAATCAAGTTCAATGCTACCAGCGCCAGACCCGTCATCACATTCGATAACAGCACCTTCGTCGTGTCAATAAACGTTGAATAACGAAGAATACCCGAATAGGTATGGAACGCCCAGAACATCACCAACTGCATTCCCATCACAATCAGATATTGCAGTCCGATGGATAAACTGGTTTCTCCTACGTTCATGTAGTTGAAGAAACCGCTGCCTATCCATACACTCACCCAAAATGCTATGGTGCACAGAAACAAGTCCAGCAACAGCACACCCCAACGCGGCATATAATGCATCTGAGGCAGATGAGAGAAAATGTCGGAATGACGTATTTCATTCATAAATTTATTTACCATATTGCTCTATAATTTTGGCAAGATACTTGCCGGTATAACTTTCTTCACAAGCCGCTACTTCTTCCGGAGTACCGGTACAAACGATATTTCCGCCCTCTATTCCTCCTTCTTTTCCTAAATCGATCACATGGTCCGCTGCCAGTATCACAGCCGGATTATGCTCGATAATCAGCACCGTGTGACCGTTGTTCACCAAGCGGTTCAAGGACTGTAACAGTACCTCTATATCGCGGTGATGCAGACCCGTCGTCGGCTCGTCAAACACAAAAATCGTCGGGGTGTTATCTTCCTGAGCCAGGAACGACGCTAACTTCACGCGTTGACTCTCACCGCCCGATAATGTACTGCTGCTTTGACCTAACTGCAGATAACCCAAACCTACATCTTGCAGCGGCTTCAACCGCTTCACGATCTTATCGCATTCAGGATCTTCTCCAAAAAACTCCAACGCCTGATTCACCGTCATGCACAGCACGTCATAAATCGACTTACCCCTGTAATGCACATCCAAGATGTCTTGCTTGAACCGTTTTCCGTGACATTGTTCGCATTCCAGCACAAGATCTGCCATAAACTGCATCTCAATTGTAATCGTGCCTTCCCCTTGACATGTCTCGCATCTACCGCCCGGCACGTTAAACGAGAAATGCGCCGGAGTGAATCCCAACTGATGCGACAACGCCTGCTCCGAAAATAATCGTCGTATCTCGTCATATGCCTTCAGGTACGTCACCGGATTCGAACGGCTCGACTTACTCAACGGATTCTGATCTACAAACTCAATGTCACGCATCAGGTGCATGCTCCCTTTCAAATGACCGAAATCACCCGTGTGCTCTGCATACGACCCGCCGTAGTGCTTCTTCAGCGCAGGGTAGAGTACTTTGCTAACCAGACTGCTCTTGCCGCTTCCACTCACACCCGTCACACATGTCATCACATGCAGCGGAAAACGAACCGTCAGGTTTTTCAAATTATTCTCACATGCTCCTTCTACCTCAATATAGTTGTTCCAATGCCTTCTTTGCTTTGGAATGTCGAAATGCACCAACTCCGGACGCGGCTTACCTTCATACACAATCTCACCGCCATGCCTTCCTGCATTAGGACCGATCTCAATGATATGGTCTGCAGCAGCAATAATATCCTCGTCGTGCTCCACCACCACAATCGTATTGCCCAGATCCCGTAACTCCTTCAGCACCCGAATCAACCGTTCCGTATCCCTCGGATGCAATCCGATAGACGGCTCGTCCAATACATAAAGCGACCCCACTAAACTGCTGCCCAAACTCTTCGCTAATTGGATGCGTTGACTCTCGCCGCCCGATAAGGTATTACTCTGCCGGTTCAGCGTCAAATAACTCAAACCCACATCTTGCATGAACTGCAACCGGCTCTTAATCTCCGTCAGCACGATATCAATCGTCTTCCGCTCGATATCTGTCCATTCCACCGATTCGAACCATGCCTGTAACTCTGAGATCGGCATTGAACATAACTGCTGGATACTCTTTCCCTTCACACGCACATATTCTGACTCCTTCCGCAAGTGAAAACCGCGACATACCGGACAAATCGTCCTTCCTTTATATCGCGCTAACAGCACTTTATATTGAATCTTGCTGTACTGCTTCTCCTCGATCTCCTTAAAGAATGCATGCAGTCCCTTAAACCATTCATTCCCCGTCCATAGCAGCATCTTCTGCTCCTGGCTCAAGGCATAGAAAGGCGTGTGGATCGGAAAACCGAACTTATTGGCATTATACACCAGCGCTTCCTGCCAACTCCGCATCTGCTCTCCTTGCCAGCAGGCAACGGCTCCTTCATACACCGATTTCGACTTGTCAGGAATAACCAAATCCTCATCAATACCCGTCACCACACCTACACCGCGGCATTCCGGACAGGCACCTACCGGATTATTGAAATCAAACAAGTGCTCACTCGGCTCGATAAACTGAATCCCATCCGCCTCAAAACGCTCAGAGAACACTTTCTCCTTTTTGTCTACCCATATCCTACACTCCCCGTGACCCTCAAAGAACGCTGTCTGCACACTGTCCGCAAATCGGTTACTCGTCGCTTGCTCGTGATCCACAATAATACGGTCCACCAACAGATACGCCTCGTGACCTTCCGCTTTCTGCCAGGCCTCATTGTCCAAACGCACTGTGTCACCATCAATCAGCAGACGACTGAAACCTTGCCCCTGCCATAACGCCAACTGCTCCTCTAACGTGCGGCCTTCCGGAAGAATAATCGGACTGATCAAATACAGACGCGTACCGATCTCCTGTTCTTCCATGTAACGCACTACGTCCCGGATCGTGTTCTTCTTCACTTCCTCACCGCTCACAGGCGAGTACGTGTGACCTACGCGCGCGTATAATAACTTTAAATAGTCGTAAATCTCCGTCACCGTACCTACGGTGGAACGGGGATTGCGACTCGTCACTTTCTGCTGGATAGCTATCGCCGGAGGAATACCTTCGATCTTATCCACCTCCGGCTTCTGCATCCTACCCATGAACTGACGCGCATACGCACTCAGACTCTCTACATACCTCCGCTGACCCTCCGCATACAAGGTGTCAAACGCCAACGAACTCTTGCCGCTGCCGCTCACTCCCGTCACTACCACCAACTCATTCCGCGGTATATCTACCGTCACATGTTTCAAGTTGTGCGTGTCCGCCCCTTCAATATGAATATAATCCGCTTCTATAACCTTTCACCTTTAACCATTAGCTTTTCGCCTTTACTTTATTGCTTCCTCCGCGATTCGTTTTAGTTCCAGAAACTCCACGGTCGTAGTATCCTTCTGTGCCTTTGTCAACTTCGGCACACGAATCGGCGTACCGATCGCGATCTTGTTCGGGTTATCCAAATGGTCCTTGTTCGCGTCATACAAGTATGGCCAATATCGCTGATGACCGTAGTATTTCTTCGCAATCCAGGCCAGACGACTACCTTCCGTAATCTCTTCCGTCTTAATCCATCCTTTGTAACGCGATAAGTCCGGCTCAACGGCTGTCTCCGGTTCTACTTGCGGCTCAATAACAACCTCCGGTTCTTGCTCTATTTCCGGTGTTTCCGTGGCCTCTTCCGTCACAGTCACCGGTGTCTCTTGTTCTTCTGCCGGCACTACGATCTCTGTCTTGTTCTCTTCTACAAACGACTTGATCCAACTGCTGATCTCACTCCGAAAGAAGAAGAACGCAATCACTAACACAATCAGCAGACATACCACACAAATCAGCGTATCCCGCCAGAAATGATGTTTCTTCTTTTTCTTCGGCTCTTCCGGCTGAGGCTCTTCTTTAACCGGCTCTACTACCGGTTCTATCTCTACTACCGGTTCTATCTCTACTACCGGCTCCGGTTCTACCACCGGTTCCGGTTCCACAACAGGCTCTTCGCCTTTCGCCTCTAACCTTTCGCCATTAGCCTCTGCATTAGGACTCTGTCCTAACTCGCCCAAAATATCTACAATCTCTGCCGCCTGAACACCTAACTTCTTCAACGGATCGTTCTCCATCCCTTCGCCATTCGCCTCTAACCTTTCGCCATTCGCCCTTCGCCCTTCGCCATTACTCTCTACCAACTCCTTCACACCCGCTTCAGACGCAAAAACGATCTTGTTATAACCCGGAATAGTGATTTCCTCGCCTGTCTTCACGTTCACACTCTTACGTGCGGCAACCGCTTGTAACTTAAACGTACCAAGACCGTTCACCTTCACTTGTTTCTCCGTCTTCAATGCCTCGATCAGCTGGGCATTGAAACTGTTCAAGAACGCCCCTGCGCTCTTTTCACTTACACCCGCACGACTCGCCAGTGCACGCCGTAATTCGGTCCAACTTAGTTTCTCTGCCATAACTTAGATCTTTTTTAAATGGTCCTTCATGTTAGCTACAGGCTTGAACGCAATCTGCTTCTTACTCGGCGAAACCGTGCGATTACCCGTCTTCGGGTGAACAATCACACGCTCCTTGCGCTCTTTCACTTCTAACGTGCCGATGCCCTGGATCTGAATGGTCTTGCCTGCCATCAGATTCTCGCGCAGGATGGCCGTCATCGTCGCCAATAACTGCTCTGTGTCTTTCTTACTCAGCCCTGTTTCGTTACCGATCAAGCCGATCAATTCTTTTGTTAACATATCTCTCCGTATAAATCAAATTCTTCTGCTTTGGTAATCAGAACATTGACAAAGTCCCCCTCTTTCGCCATTAGCCTTTCGCCATTCGCCTTTATAAGTACTTCACAATCCACCTCCGGACTGTCAAACTGCGTCCTTCCGATCCAATAGTCCCCTTCTTGACGATCTACAATCACCCGTTGAACCGTGCCCACTTTCTGCGCCATCAATTCCCCGCTGATCTCTTGCTGAATCGCCATCAACTCCTCCACACGCCGTTCCTTCACCTCTTGCGGCACATCGTCGGTATAATGCTTATTGGCGTACGTGCCTTCTTCATCCGAGTACGCAAAACAACCCATTCGGTCAAAACGCATTTCCTTCACCCACGCCTTCAACTCCTCAAAATCTTCTTCCGTCTCACCCGGGTGACCTACCAACAAAGTGGTGCGAATGCATATGCCCGGCACTTTCTCCCGGATCTTCTTAATCAACGCGTCCTGTTCCGCCCGATTGATATGCCGTCTCATCAAACCCAACATATGGTCCGTACAATGTTGCAACGCAATATCCAGATACTTGCACACATTCGCATGTTTCGCCATCACATCCAACAACTCCTCCGGAAAATCCGTCGGGTAGGCATAATGCAGCCGTATCCATTCCACTCCGGGCACTTGCGCTATTTCATCAATTAGTTCCGGCAGTAAATGTCTTCCTTTCGCCTTTCGCCCTTCGCCATTCGCCTTTAAGTCCAGCCCATAACTGCTCAGATCCTGTGCGATCACGTTCAACTCCTTCACGCCTTGACGCACCAGCCACCGCACTTCCTCTAATATCTCCGCCTTCGGCCTACTCGTATGCCGTCCCGTAATCAGCGGTATCGCACAATAGGAACAGAACCGGTTACATCCCTCGCTGATCTTCAAATACGCATAATGCTTCGGTGTCGTCAATTTCCGCTCATATATTTTACACTCGGATAAAC
>CAMIZK010000007.1 GCA_946403315.1 uncultured Bacteroidales bacterium
GCCTGGTTGGCGGTGATTACTACCATTTGAACGATGTCTTGTACTTTGCAGCCGCGGCTGAGGTCATTCACCGGCGCAGCAATACCCTGGAGGATCGGACCTACGGCGTCAGCACCGCTGAAACGCTCCACGAGTTTGTATCCGATATTTCCTGCCTGGAGATCCGGGAAGACGAGCACGTTGGCTTTACCTGCTACGGGGCTGCCCGGCGCTTTGGTCTTTGCGACAGACTCGATGAGTGCGGCGTCTGCTTGAAGTTCACCGTCGAGTTGGAGTTCCGGCGCCATCTCTTTGGCGAGACGGGTTGCTTCGGCTACTTTGTCCACCAGTTCATGTTTCGCACTGCCTTTGGTAGAGAAGGACAACATCGCTACACGCGGTTCGATACCGGCGATAGCGCGAGCGGTCTCGGCGGTGGAAACAGCGATCTCAGCGAGTTGTTTCGCATCCGGGTTGGGGTTAACCGCGCAGTCAGCAAAGAGCAGGAATCCGTTTTCGCCCAGGTGTTTCGCCGGGGTGAACATAAGGAATGCACCGCTGACGATAGAGCAACCGGGTTTGGTTTTGAGGATCTGGAAGGCAGGGCGGATGGTGTCTGCCGTCGTACCACGTGCACCGGCTAACTCACCGTCTGCATCGCCGGCCTTGATCATGAGGCAACCGAGGTACAGCGGGTCTTGCGCTTTCTTCTTCGCTTCCTCTTCCGTCATGCCTTTGGCCTTACGGAGTTCGAAGAGCAGGTTAGCATACTCCGGCATCTTGGGGTCATGGATCGGATCTACGATCTTGGCCTCTTTGATGTACTCAAAACCCTTCTCGGCAGCCATGCTGCGGATCTTGTCGGGGTCACCAATCAAAATAAGCTGCGCAAGCTTGTCTTTGAGCAAGATGTTAGCAGCTTCCAAGGTACGGGGTTCATCGCCTTCCGGCAATACAATGCGCTGCGGATTCGCTTTCGCACGCGCGATCATTTGTTCTAAAATGTCCATAATATAGTGTTTTTTATCGTTATGTCGGTAATTCGGGTACAAAATTACAAAAAAAAATCCATATATGCAATACTGATTACAAAAAATATTTTTTTTTGCGAAAATATTTGCATAAGTCAAAAAAAAGCAGTAACTTTGCAGCCGAATTGTGAATTTTTGTAAATCAACAGTCTCTTTTTATATGAAAAAAGGATTACTTATACTTTTGTCGCTTTGCCTTTCCGGTATGGTTATGGCGCAAGAAGCGGCGCAAGAAGTGCAGCAGGCAGAAGACTCCGTGAAGATCAAGGGTGTTCACCCGTATAAGATTGCGGAGAATGAGAAGGGTATCAAGCCGGAAATTGCACACTGGTCGATTATTCCTCATATCGGATTCAGTTCGTTTGACGGCGACTTCACCAGTGAGATGAAGCATACGGTGGCTGTTCCGTCTGCCGGTTTGGCTGTGGAGTATAACTTCACGCCGGTGTGGAGTGTCGGCGTAGAGTATATGTACGATATGTACACCGTAACTGGTAAAGGCGGTGAGATCAGTGTAGATACTCTTCTGAACGGACACATGCACAAAGCGGGTGCATACGTAGCGTTCGATATTATCAACCTCTTCTTCCCGAGGGTGCAGAAGAAAATCTTCTCCCTCCATCCGTATGTAGGTGCCGGAGGAGCATGGTACAAACGTTCGCACTATTTCATGGACGATATGTGGTATGATGCGGAGCATGCGAAATGGGTGAATCCGACTCACGGTCGCGGTAATACGCTGAATTATGAGAATGCGAACGGAGAGACAGGAGTCGGTGATTCGGACAAGGACTACCGTATGATCGGATACCTGCAGATGGGTGCTTCGCTGGATTTCAACCTCAACCGTACGCTTGCGTTAGGTCTGCGCGCGAACTATACGTATTTCACGCGTGACTATGTGGACGGTCGTGGTTACCACAAGCAGAGTGCTTCGTCTTATGCATCCAAGAATAACGATGGTATCTTTGATATCACGATGTATCTGCGCTTCAAACTGGAGGCGGTGTCCAAGTCGCACCCGCGCAATATGCCGTCCTTCGATATGTTCGACAAGACAATTGCTAAGGCGGAAGAGAAACCGATACCGCACGACACGGTTATCATCCATCGTCATGACTCGATCGTAGTACGTGAGATCATCCGTCAGGAAGAGCGTCGTCCGGAGGTGTTCAACGTTTATTTCGACAACGACCAATCTGTTTTGCGCCAGGATGCTTTAGTGACGATCCAGCAGGTGGCAGATCGCATGGAGTCGGAGCCGGAGTTGTATGCCATCGTTATCGGTTACTGCGACAATACCGGTACGAACACGCATAACTTCGAGTTAGGTGACAACCGTGCGAACAATGTAGTGGATGAGTTGATGCAGGAATACGCTATTCCGTCAAGTCACTTGTACGGCAAAGGTAGCGGTAAGTTAGTCGGCCGTCGCAGCAAGAACGCCTATGGCCCGAATCGTCGTGCATCGATTCACCTGGTTGACGAAGAGACGTTCGAGTTAATGAAGCTGGAGTTGAACGGTAAGAGTGAGAACCGTGACGCATCCGCTGTTCCGACGTATGAGAACAACCAGCCGATGCACCAGCCGCGTTATGTACCGCTGTCGGAGAGCGCACGCAAAGAGAAGATTAACGAGTACAAGCACCGTAGCGGAGAGAAGAAGGTGGTGGAGAAGGGTATGTCACTGACCCGTCTGGCACGCCAGAACTACGATAACATCTACTGCTGGGTATATATCTACTTAGCAAACAAAGATGCGATCAATAATCCGAACTCGGTTCCGGAGGGAGTAGAACTGCTGATTCCGGAATTGACGGAAGACGAGTTGAAGATCACCAAAGACGAGAGTTTGTCTCTCTACGGTTTACGCCACTTGAAATAAGAGTAGGCGGGGTCCCATAGCTCAGTTGGTTAGTAGCACCTGACTCATAATCAGGGGGTCCTTGGTTCAAGCCCAAGTGGGACCACGACAGGAGGATAGTCCCGGAGACTACCCTCCTGTTCTATTAAAAAAGAAATGAAACATCTGTGGCTCATAGTATCGTTGGTGCTGCTGTCCTTGGTAGGAGAGCCGGCTTATGCTGCTCAGAATACTCGGGGTAAACAGAAAACTCAGACTACGCAGAAGAAGCTGACTCCAGCGCAGAAGAAGCGGGAAGCGGCGAAGAAGAAAGCGGCGAAGAAGAAAGCCGCTAAGGCGAAGGCAGCGAAACGCAAGCGAATCAAGGACGGTAGACCGCTGCTGTACGTCTATGCGTTCAATAAGAAGACGAATGAGCCGCTTTCGGCGACGCATGTGACAGTGCAGGACAAGAATGCCCGGCCGAACAAGAAGCCGAAGTTAAGCAAAGACACCGATACCAAGCGGGCACGTGTCTCTAAAGGTCTCCCGACAGGTATGTACTGGGCGGCAGCAGCTAAGACGGGATTCTTTGCTTCCGACACGCTTTTCTTTAACCATAAGGAAGATGAGGATACGGTGAAACTATACCTGTATCCGGAGACGCGGTTGACGTTTACCGTGACGGATTCGTTGACGTCACGCCCGGTGTCGGCAAATATCGTGGTACGTAACCCGCAGGGAAGGAAAGTGATGCAGACGACGTCTGATTCGGTGCATTCGTTACTGGCGGTGCTGTTAGACGACCGGATTCCGTTCTATACGATCGATGCTACCTCACCGCGTTATTTTCCGTTCCATGACACGATTGCGGATTTCACGGGGTATCCGGGTGTAGTCATGTCCCCAAGGGAGGTGAAGTCCTTTGTGCTGCATAATATCTATTTTGCGAACGGCAAGACGCGGATCTTGGATACTTCCGAGCAGGCCTTGCAAGAGTTGTATCAGTTTTTGAGAATCCGTCCGGAACAACGGATCCGGATCGTGGGTCATACGGACGATATCGGTTCGGATCGATCGAACCAGGTGCTATCCGAAGGTAGGTGCCACGAGGTGAAACAAGAGATGGTGAGTCGCGGTATCGCGGCGGAACGCATTGAGATTGAGGGTAGGGGCGAGAAAGATCCGATTGTGCCGAATGACTCCGAAGAACACCGCCAGATGAACCGGCGGGTAGAAATCGTACTTCTATGAGATATTTTCCGTATTTATGTGCCGCGCTGTTGTTATGCGCGTGTACTTCCAATGATGAGCAGACTATGCAAGTGAATCCCGATGCTCCGTTAGGAGTGCAGCAAGCGGCGTCGTTATGGACGGCGGGAGACGGTGATCAAGCGGCGTTTGAGGCGCTGGTGAAGGACTATACATGCGCGTCAGACAGTGAACGGACCGTGCTTTTTGAATCCTTGAGTAGGATCATTGAGAACTGCTACCAGTCGGCAGATATGCTGACGGTGGAGTTACTGCGTCCGACGCAGTTGACGAATGCGGCAGCACCGCAGACACCGGATTGGATCATGTCCGGTTACAGTCCGTTAGCGCATTTCTCCGACGATATGTTCGCTAATCAGTTGGCGTTTATCACGATGCTGAATTTTCCCCATTATACGTTAGAGGAGAAGAATGCGCAGGGTGGGGCATGGACGCGGCAGGAATGGGCTTTCGCCCGTATGGGCGATGTGTTCACGGCGCGTGTGCCGGCGGCTACGAATGCACGCATAGCGCAAGCTTTGGCGGATGCGGAGAACTATATCGCCGATTATAACATCTATATGGGAAACCTGCGCACGGAGGATGGAAGGCAGTTATGGCCGGAAGACAAGGTGCTGCTGAGTCACTGGAACTTGCGCGATGAGTTGAAAGCCTTATACGGTGAGCGGTTAGCGGTTAGCGGTGAGCGGAACGAGAAGCAGGAGATGATCTATCAGGTGATGCAGCGGATCGTAGAGCAGTCTATTCCGGCGGAGGCGGTGAATGGGAAGGAGTATGTATGGAAACCGTATTCAGCGGTTAGCGATGACGGGTTACGGGTTACCGCGGAGCCGTACACGCGTTATGCGCGTATATTAAGTATCGCGCATGCGTATTTTGAGCAGGATCAGTATTGTCCTTCGGCACCGACGGCGATTATCCGTAATTTTGAAGAAGGAATGGAGATGCCGGCGGCTGAGTTAGACAGTTTGTTCAGGGCCTTGGTCGGTTCGGAGCAGGTGCAGCAAGTGGCCGCTATCATTCGAGAACGGTTGGGTAGAGAGTTACGACCGTACGATATCTGGTACGACGGATTTAAGGCGCGTGCGTCGATGGATGAAGATGCGTTAACGGCGAAGACACGTGCGTTGTATCCGGATGCGAATGCGTTTGCGGCGGATATGCCGCGACTGTTGCAGCAGATGGGTTTCTATAGCGAAGATGCACGGAATATTGCCCGGCATATCGTGGTAGAACCGGCACGAGGATCGGGTCACGCCTGGCCATGTCTGGGAAGGAAGGAAGATGCACGTCTGCGGACGCGGATACCGGCGACGGGTATGGATTATAAAGGGTATAACATCGCGGTACATGAGTTCGGTCATTGCGTGGAGCAAGTGCTGGACATGTACATGATCGATCATTATATGCTGAGCGGTGTGCCGAATACGGCTTATACGGAGGCCTCGGCTTTCTTGTGGCAACAGCGGGATCTGCAATTACTGCCGGGTAATGGCGAAAGGCGAATGGCGAATGGCGAAAGGGATGCGGTGTTTGACCAGTTCTGGTCGATGTACGAGATCATGGGTGTGAGTCTGGTGGATATGGCGATGTGGCAGTGGATCTACGCCCATCCGGAAGCGACGCCGAAGGAGTTATGCGAAGCGACGATGCAGATTGCGAAGGAGGTGTGGAATGCGTATTACGAGCCGGTGTTGGGTGAGCATGACTGTATCCTGTTAGGCGTGTACAGCCATATGGTGAATGCGCCGATGTATCTGCCGAACTATCCGTTGGGCCATATCGTGCAGTATCAATTGGAGGAGCACTTAGCGCAATACAAGACGCAGCAGGAGTTTGCACAGGAGTATATGCGGATCTATCGGTTAGGCCGTTTGACGCCGAAACACTGGATGATTCAGGCAGTAGGCACGCCTCCGTCGATTGAACCGATTCTTCGTGCGGTAGCGCGTGCATGCAAAGATTTTTGAAAAAAAATTCAAATATATTTGCATATATGAAAAAAAAGCAGTAATTTTGCACGCTAATTCGGGGCTATTTGGTTTTGACAGCAGGTAGAATGGTTGTGTAAGCACGCAGAGCAATGAGGCAATGCTCTTTAATCTCGCTTCAAACTATAACTGGCGAAAGAACTTATGCTCTCGCTGCTTGATCGAAGTATAGTAGATCGGCGTATTTGGGCACCAGGTGCCTGAACGGGACGTCACTCCAAGCCGAGTCTGTGGGCTGAAAGGATACAGTGGCGCAGGAATACACAGAATAGGTAGCTTAGGCTGTGATAGGTTACCGAAGATTTAGCAGATAAGCCGGAGGTTGGTGGCTTGGGTCTTGCCGCCGGACGAAAATCGAGGCCAAGATAAGCGTGTAGAAAGCATAAGTATTCCTTGTTTGGACACGGGTTCGACTCCCGTTAGCTCCACACCGCAACAGCTTTTGGCTGTTTCGGGGATCTAAAGGGATCCTCACCCGGGTTCTTAGCCCGGAAGGCACGATTAATGCACAGGTGCATTTTTCGAATCCCGTTAGCTCCACAAAGAAGAAGATAGGGGCACTAGCTCATCTGGTAGAGCGTAACGTTCGCAATGTTAAGGTAAGGGGTTCGAGTCCCCTGTGCTCCACAAAAAACAACAGAGTTATGGCAATAGAAATCCGTGCTATTCGCACCAAGAAAGAGATTAAGCGCTTTATTGAGTTTGCGAATGATTTATACAAGGACTGTCCGTATTACTGTCCTCCGTTGATGTTCGACGAGATCAACTGCTTCAATGTGGAGAAAAACCCGGCATTGGAGGTGAGTGATTATCAGTTATGGATGGCGTACCGTGACGGTAAGCCGGTAGGCCGTATAGCAGGTATCATCAACCATCGTGCGAACGAGAAATGGAACGTGAAGCATGTTCGTTTCGGTTGGTTCGATTTCATCGATGATATGGAGGTGAGCAAAGCGCTGCTGGATACGGTTGCTGCCTGGGGAAAGGAGCGCGGTATGACGGGTTTGAACGGTCCGGTAGGATTTACGGATTTTGACCATGAGGGTTTGTTGTTAGAGGGGTATGAGTACCTGGCGCCGATGGCATCGCTGTACAACTATCCGTATTACGTGAAGCATGTGGATGCCTACGGATTGGTGAAGGAGGCGGATTGGATTGAGATACAGGTGTACCCGCCGTATGAGATTCCGGAGCGTTTGAACCGCATAGCGGAGTTGGTAAAACAGCGTTCGCATATTCGTGTGGACAAAGTGAAGAACGCACGGGAGTTGGAGCGGAAGTACGGTATCCAGTACATGGATGTGATCGACGAGGCATACCAGAAACTGTATAACTTCCAGCCGATGACGGAGAAGCAGAAGAACTACTACAAAAAGATGTACTTCCCGATGCTGAACTTTGATTTCGTGACGGTGATCGTGAACGAGAAAGACGAGGTGATTGCAGCCGGAGTCGGTATGCCGGATATCTCGGAAGCGTTGCGCAAGTGCGGCGGAAAGCTGTTCCCGTTCGGATGGTATCATATCCTGAAGGCCTTGAAAGCGAAGAAAATAGAAGCGTTTAACATGCTGCTGATTGCCGTACGGCCGGATTATCAGGACAAGGGTGTGACGGCATTGTTCTTCCAGGATTGGATTCCGTACATTGCTAAGTACCAGATCAAGCGCATGGAGACGACGTCGATCTTGGAGACCAACACGAAGAACATCGCCAACTTCACGCAGTTCGACCATAAGCAGCATAAGCGTCGTCGTGCGTATATCAAGGAGATTTAACTGTGAAAGCCGTTAGTCCCAAGACACATAATGCGGCGTTGAAGCAGTTGAATGCGTATCTCAGGGCGCACGAGATGCGACCGTCCAAGGTGCGCGACATGGTACTGGCGCAGATATGCAATTTACCGCAACCGTTTACGGCAGAGCAGTTAGAGACGGCTTGCCGGGAGGAGCGAATATCGGTAGGAACGGTATATAATGCGTTGAACCTGTTTGTTTTGGCACAGATTTTGCAGATACATGACAGACAGCGTGGCCGAATGGCATCGGAATATGAGTTGATTGTAGGATCGGCGATGCGCATGCAGGTGGTATGTACCAAATGCGGCCGAGTGACGGAGATGCATGACAAGGCCATTGAACGACTGATAAAAGAACGAAAATATACTAATTTTAACTTGCAGCATGTATCCTTGTTTGTGTACGGAGAATGCAAGTTATGCCGCAAGCAAAAAAATAAAGACGAAGCATGATTAATTTAGCGAATATATTGCTTTACGCAAGCGCAGAACAGCCGGTAGAAACCCGTTCGTGGTGGGATGACCCGACGGTGATCTATTTCGCGATCTTCATCGGTATCGCTATCGCCAGTTGGGCGGTGTCCTATTCTCTGAAGCGCAAGTTTGCGAAATACTCGGAGGAGCCGATCCGGTATACCGGTAAAGAGGTTGCGGAGAAGATGTTACACGAGCATGGTATTGATGACGTAAAGGTGACCTGTATTGCCGGTCAGTTAACGGACCACTATAATCCGCTTACGAAGACTGTCAATTTGTCAGAAGACGTATATAACAAAGCGACTGTGGCAGCGGCAGCTGTGGCTGCTCATGAATGCGGACATGCCGTGCAGCACCAGCAGGCATATGCACCGCTGAAGATGCGTTCGGCATTGGTGCCGGTGGTATCGTTTAGCAGCAGTATTGTGACCTGGGTGATCTTAGCCGGTTTGCTGTTGGTGAATCAGTTAGGCACGACGCTTCTGCTGGTGGGTATCTGTTTGTATGGAGCGATCACGTTGTTTACGTTCATTACCCTGCCGGTGGAGATCAACGCCAGCCAGCGTGCAGTAAATTGGCTGGAGGAGTCCGGCATAGTGGACAGAGATAAGAAGGATATGGCCGTGTCGGCTTTGCGTTCAGCGGCTTATACGTATGTGATTGCAGCGCTGAGTGCATTGGCCACCCTGCTGTATTATATTATGATTTTTATGCGCAGACGTGAGTGATCTTGCGTGCGCATCCGGCCCCGTAGCTCAATTGAATAGAGTGTCAGATTCCGGTTCTGAAGGTTCTGGGTTTGAGCCCCAGCGGGGTCACATCGTCGGACGCGACGATCAATGACTTCATTACTACGTAATTTGTATAATTGTCGTGCGTCCTCCTCTCCCCCACAAATTAAAATTTGCGGGGACCCCAATAAAAAATGAGCAGCTTAACGGCTGCTCATTTTTATATCCACGATGATGGGATCGTGATCAGCATAGCGGTGCATGGACTTATCTTTCATCTTGTATGCGCCGTGCTGGTAGTACCAATCGGCATTGATGTGCCAGGGTTGTACGCGGATGATTTGGTTTGCCATCGATGGGGAGGCAAAACAGCGGTCAAGGTAACCGGCTTCTCCTTTGAAAGAGTAGGAGTAATCCTTGTTGTGCCCAAGCGGCAGCATATCGGCATAGCCGGCACGTACGATGGTTTGGATCGGCTGTTCCTGCGTGTAGCAGTTATAATCGCCAAGCAGCAGGACGTCTTCATCTCCGAAGGTCTCTACGGCTTTGGGTAAGAGGACGAGCAGGGAGTCGGTGTTCTGCATACGCTTGAGGTTGGTGTCATACTGGGTGCGGCCGGGCCGTTTGGACTTGAAATGGTTAAGGCTGATGATGAGCCGTTGGCCGGTAGCAATCTCTTCAAACCCGACTGCGAACATACGGGTGTGGTAATGACTGGCAGTGTCGCGGTAGGCAGATATGGGTTCGGCATACGGGCGTACGCGTGTGGAATCATAGAGGAAACATCCGCCGATACGGTCGATGTTCTCCATCGGCATGGCGATGAAGGCATAGTGGTGTCCGCCTTTGTTCAGTGCGTTGATTAGTAACTGCGGTGCTTTGTTTCCCACCTGCATCTCACAGCAAGCGATGATGTCGGCATGCATGGCGCGCAAGGCGCGGCATAACTTACGGGTCTTGAGATTCAACTGCGCGGGAGTGGTACGTTTATGGGCATAACCGCCTAAGTCTGCGAAGTAGTTTTCTATGTTCGCTCCCACGATGCGCAAATGACCTTTTTGCGGTTTGGGTAAGCGGTCTTGTGCCATATGGCGTGTGCGGATAGAACGGCCGGTGAGCAGTTGCCTTTCTCCTGTGACGCGTGCTTTGAGACCGCGAACGATATCGCCTGTGCGCACCTTGTAGTATTGATTGCGGCAATGCAGGCATACCGATGCTTGTCGGTTATGTTCCACCAGGGAGTAGTACATCGTGCTGTCTCCATCCGCCAGACCGACGGCGCGTTCGTCGGGACAGAAGAGCCGTTCCGGCGCCAGGACCAAACTGTCATAAAAACTGCCGCACACGAGGAGTGGGGTGGTGATGACTACGGTGCGGTTCTCATACTTGGTCCAATCGGACTGTAACTGCGCTAACGAAACACGCTCCACCGCCGAAACGGAGAGCGTGCTAAGGAGCAGAAAAAAGATATACACTGCTTTTCTCATAGTGTTGCGGAGGATGGGATCGAACCACCGACCTTCAGGTTATGAGCCTGACGAGCTACCACTGCTCTACTCCGCGATATACACCATTTTTTTTCAAATGGGATTGCAAAATTACTGCTTTTTTATGACATATGCAAATTTTTGGGCAAAAAAAATCAAAATTATTGTATTTTAGTGTGATTTTAGCGTTATTTGGCGAAAAAAAACAAAAAAATTTGTGCAACTGAAAAAAAAATTGTAACTTTGTGCCCTAATTTATTGCGTGTATATATGAGGTGCCTGCGCGTATATGTAATGATAGGAATGCTGTGGATGGCGATGACCATGACAGCAAAGATCGATCCGGCTTGGACGTATGATGAGATATACCATGCGAATACAGCAGCTTCTTATCCGTTGATGACAGATGTGGAGAAAGAGGTAGTGCTGTACTATAACTTGGCGCGGTTGTATCCGCAAAAATTTGCGCAAGTGGAGTTGTCTAAGGAGAAGAAGACGCCTTTTGTGGAGTCTTTGATCAATGAATTGAATGCGTTAAAACCGCTTCCTGCTTTTCTGATCGACGATGAGTTGACGGAGTTTGCGCAGTGCTGGGCAACGGTGAGCGGTCAGCGTGGTATCACTTCGCACACCCGTGTGGAGTGTCCGGACGGTAATTTTGCAGAGAACTTGAGTTTTGGTGTTGCTACGGGTAGAGATATTGTGATCGACCTGTTGGTGGACGAAGACGATACGAATATGGGTTCGCACCTGGGCCACCGTCGTAACGGTTTGAATAAGGATTATCGCAGTATCGGAGTAGGGTGCTATACGCATACGAAATACCGGTACTGCAGTGTACAGGATTTCAATTTCGACGAGGGTTCGTTCTATCCGATGGATGATGTGGTAGTAGATGCCGGTACGGAAGATCCGGTGTACAAGCCGGTGTCTAATCCGGTATCTAAACCGGTCTATAAGACGGTAGGTGAACCGACGGAGGTGGTCGTTGTGAAGAAGACGACGGAGACGGTGACGGAGAAGAAGCATGTGCAGGAACAACCGGTACAGAAACCGGCGGAGACGGTGGTGCAACAGAAGAAGGAAAAGCGTTCCAGCAAGTGGTTAACGCCGTTCTTTGATTATTCCGGTCGTCATTCGTTAAGTGTGCTGAGTGTGGGATATACGTATTCGTTTATGGACGGTTATCATCTGGTGAATGCGGCCTTGTTGGATTTCCGTACGACTTTGTTTGGTATGTCGCTGCTGAACGTAGAGATGTCGGTCAGTCCGTTTACGAAGCGTTTTGCGTATAGGCCGCAGGTGCGTTTGTACCTGCCGATCATCAAGAATCTGAGTGTTGTGCCGTACGGCGGTGCCGAGATCGATGCATCCCGTTTAGGATGGTATATCGACAAGAACTACCAGTACGATGCGGATAGCCAGTTTTATATCAATGCGATAGGCGGTTTGGCATTGCATTTGACCGCAGCCCGTCATGTGCCGATGGAGGTGAAGATGGAATACCGTCATCCGGTGTATACGCGTTCTGCAGGAACGTACACGTCTGCCGGTTTCTATATCGGCGCACAGATTTATTTTACCCAACCGTATAAGTACAAGACCAAATGAGAAGATGGTTTGCTTACATAGTGCTGTTGATGTTCACCGTGTTACCGTTGCACGCCCAGACGAGTTATGCAACGGGAGCAGACGGAGATAAATGGCTGAACACGGATTACAATACAACCGAAGGAACAGACTTCTGGTTGACGTTCATGTTTAACTATGGTAACACCGAGAAAGATGTGAGTGACCTCCATCTGCGTGTGTTTGCTACTGCTCGTGAGCAGTCGGTGGTAACGATCCACTATATGGATGGAACGACAGAAACGTTTACCGTTCAGCCACGCAAACGCGCACAACAGGAGATAGATATTCAAAAAGGATATATCATCCGTGAAGATGAGGTGGAGAACAAAGGTTTGCATATTACATCCACCAAGCCTATTTCCCTTTATGCTGTCAGTCAGAATGCCGTTGCCGGTTCTCAAGATGCCACTTGTGTATTACCGACGAAGGCATTACAGTGCGAATATGTACTTCAGACGTACGGCACCGACGGTGCGTCCACCGAGTTTGCGATTGTAGCCACAGAGGCAACGAACAATGTGGAGATGCATATTAAAAAGACCCATTATTCCGATCCGAGCCAGAGCATTCAGGATTCCGTGGTTAATACCGGTCCTATGTTGCAAGGTGACGTATACCTGTTCCGGTCAAATGGTGCTAATTTCTCGTTATCCGGAACCCATATATGTACCCAAGTGCCGATTGCGGTTTTTGTAGGAGGTCAGCACGCTGATATTCCTTTTATGTCGGCGAACAAGAACCATATCTACTCGCAAGCGTACCCTACCGATATGTGGGGAAAGGAGTTTGTGGCCACCAAATCGCATGGTCAACGATATGATTATCTTCGTTTTACAGCGGCTCAAACTACGAATATTCAGGTATTAGATCCTACCAAATCGAGCAGTTACACTAATTTGGTTTCTTCTCTTGCTGCTTTTGAGACATACCAAGACTCGCTATTTGATTCCGATTGCGTCAATCCCACAGCCAAGGCCTATAAAGCCAATAAAGCGATAGAGGCGTACAGTTATCTTACCGATTGGTCGATCAACAGTACGATGCAGGGGTATACGATTGTGGGAGAAGGAGCACCGGCCATGGCATCCATCACTCCTGTTGAGCAAGGTATGAAAAGTCTGGTATTCTCCACGCTGGATGCAGTGAATATTCAGTCGCACTATGTGAATATTGTGACCTATGATGAGTGCAAGTCCTCCATGAAATTGGATGATGAGAATATTGGTGACAAGTTCCATCCGATAGCCGGCACACCGTACGCTTTCGCAGAAATCAAGGTGGATACGGGTGCACACTATTTGGTCAATGAGATGGAGGGAAAGGCGAACAACGTATTTACGGTGCAGGTGTATGGTTTTGGTCAACCGGACAATGGAACCCGAAGAGAGTCCTATGCGTATGCCGCAGGAAGTCGTATCGAACGAAGTGCCGATCTTTTGATGAACGATCGATATATAGATTCGTTGGAGATGTGTGATAATGACGTGGTCGATTTGGAAGGAATTATACGTTATGACTATAGCACTGTGGAGTGGTTACTTGTGGATTCGGCTGCGATGATGGGTCTGAAAACGGGTGATACCACCACTCTTTCTTTTGACGGCCGTACGGTGAATGATGTACATTTCCCTCACATAGAAGATAACCTTCCGCATGATTGGACGGTGAATATGTTTGTTTCCCGAACTACCCCTCTCTGTTCCTATGCATTCCTTGATACGATCACGGCCAATATCCGTGTTTATCCAACGCATGTCAATGATACGGTATGGGATCCGAATGGAGAACCGAAGGAGTTCTGTTACGGAGATCAGATTCAGATAGAATACTCAGAAGATGGGGATAAGGAACATGTCATTATGCATACGTTTGTGGCAGATACCGTCACCCCGGCAGCGATCAATAAGATTCCGTATGGTACGATCAAATTTGAGTTGGATTCCGTATATACTATCTTAGATAGTTTGAAGAATCAATTCGGTTGCGATAGTGTCATTGAGAAGAAATTCATCATCTATCCCACCTATGATACCTTGGTGTACGACACCACGTGCTACAAGAACCTACCGTATGAATGGCGCAGAGAAGATAACGGGGCATTGATCCGTATGCTGACGAAGGACGATATGGTGAATAAACATGATTTGATCTTGAAGAAAGAGCATACGTTTAAAACGGACTCCATATATGCAGAAGAGACTTTGCAAACGATTCACGGTTGTGACAGTGTTGTTCGCATATGGGTTCAGATCATGCCGGATTATGAACTCCATGACACGTTGATTGCTTGCCGTGACACGGTACCTCCGAGTTTCTTTGTTTGGGAGAATCACACCACTGATGCCGGTTCGGTTATTTCTGGTCATCGTCTGCAGCAAAAGGTAGGAAATACATGGCAGGATGTGTCCTCCATCTCGCTGATGCAAAATGGTAATTTCCTGTATCGTGATTCGCTTCCGACAACCTATCCGAACTGTGTAGCATGTGCCACAAACGGTGTGTGCGACTCGATATGGTATTTGCATCTACAGGTTTTGGATCACTACAAGGCGGTGTTCGATAGTGCCGTATGCGAAGATTCATTCGTTTATTGGGAAGACACCTTGCGTATCGGTCCTAAATGTCCGGATCCGATGGATGGGCGACCATGGATCCGTTATGCGGACTATGATAATAAGGTGGAGATTGAACATCCATCGAGCAGATACGGAGAGTGTGACAGTCTTTTCGTGTTGAACCTGCATTTCTGTAAGACGTATACCACAAAGGAGATCTTCCATATATGCGAAAATGAGAAGTATCATTACCGTCCTCGTTTCCCGATGCCTCATGATAGCGACTTTGTCTATAATGCAAACGGCGAATGGGCATGTCGGATTGAGGGTGGTCATAAAGTGATTGGCCGATATGTATTGACGGATACGGTGAAGACCATTCTTCCTTGTAATGACAAGGGTGGATGTGACTCTGTGGTGACGCATGTGGTATATGTTCATCCTGTATATAACTACACATTCGATACAGTGGTATGTCAAACGCATGGTGGTAGATTCACGTGGCAAGGTCATACCGATACCATTCCTCTTGGAACTGCCGGAGACTTTGTGTATGTTGATTCTCTCAAGACAAAGACATGCACCGATTGCATGAACGGCGTAGGGTGTGATAGTATATGGGTATTGCAACTGCATATCAATCCTATCTATGACCCGATTGTGTCCAAGACGCTTTGCGAGAATGATTCCCTCCATTGGGAAGGAAAAGTGTATGTGGGAGGAAAAGCTCCGGATGCATTCAAACAAGGGCAGAGTACATTCTATTGGGCCACAACACAAGGAACGAAGGCTTATCCTCATCGGTATGAGAATGTGACACGCTATGATGGTGTGAAGTACTGTGATACCGTTCATCTGCATACCGTCAATGGTTGTGACAGTATCATTTGGTTGAATCTGACGGTGTATCCGACGTATCATACTGATCATCCTGCAACGATCTGTGAAACAGGCGAGTATGATTTCCATGGACATATCTTCAAAGACTTGGCTCCCGGTTCGTATGTGCATGATACGATTCTTAAAACCATCGATGGTTGCGACAGTTTGGTTACGTTACAACTGACGGTTCATCCGGTGTATGATGTCACTACTACTGTGGTTCGTTGCGAGTCAGAGATGCCGTATCGATGGGAGTTGGATGGTACTCACGACCAGACGATTCAGATCCCGGCAGATAAGATAGGGACGGTATGGCATTACACGTCGCAATATACGTTGCATACCATTCATGGTTGTGATTCTGTGGTGCATTTGGATCTGACTGTCAAGCCGACTACTTTCCAAGAGTATTCCGTAGTACGTTGTGCCAACGAGGCACCGTATCCGTACGGAGATAAGGGAAAGACGGCTACCAAAACCGGTACGTACCGAGATACGCTCAGTATCAAGAACCAATATGGTTGCGATAGTGTGGTTATTCTCCATCTGCAAGCAGATTCGGTTTATGCCTATGTCACGGATACAGCTATTTGTCAGAATGAGTCGTTCGTATGGCCGAACCATACCGGTCCGACGAATCATGTGAAGGATGCGAGTGGTCATGCTGTTGCCGTTATCCCGACCAATCATATAGGTATTTTTGAATATACGGACAGTTTACAGACACAGGCAGGTTGCGACAGTGTGTGGACGCTCCGTCTGCGTGTGGATTCGGTATATACCAGTCCTGTGACGGTTACCTCTCGTCAGATGTGCGAAAACGATACGTTGCATTTCTATGACAAGGTAATCTACGGTGCCAAATCTCCGTTGAAACCATCAGGAACAACGGGTTATGGTGTGCCGGAAGGGCAGTATTCCATCTCGTTTGATACCACTTATACCGACCATACGATTCATGGTTGCGATAGTGCTGTGATGCATCGTATTACGGTCTTCCCGACGCGATACAACTTGGCTATTGATACGGTATGTTTGGATACAGCGAATAGTCATTATACTTGGATAGGTCACGAACAAGTGGAAGTGTTCCAGAATAGTATAGGAACCAAGACCTATGTTGATTCGTTGCATTCTACGCATACCGACTGTGCTTGCGACAGTATCTTTGAATTACAACTGACCGTTTTACCTTCTTACTTCAACAAGTTCTCTCACACGATGTCCGAGGAAGATGTATATACCTGGGAGCACGTGACGTATGGCGGTGTGAAGGCTACTTCAACACATGATAAGACCGTGACCAAGGATACGGTGATCACCGTCAGTTATCAGACGGATTCTATCGGTACCTATCAATGCGATAGTATATTACAATTATCGCTCCGTATCGGTAAGGTGACGCGTGATACTACGCATTTGTATGTCTGTGAAGATGCACCCTCGTTTGAATGGAAAAGAGCGAATAAGGACGGCGTGATCGAGACACGTAAGACCATTAGCGGTAGTGATCTGCCGGAGGTAAAACAGCATAAGTTGTATTACGATTCTTTGCAAACGATATTAGGTTTTGACTCGATCTTCATATTGGATTTGTACCGTGCACCGACGTATGCTTTTGATTCGACCGCTCATATTTGTCAATACACTCCGTTTGTATGGAAACGTCATGACGGACCGACGAATCATGTAGAGGATGCAGATGGTCATCCGGTGACACAGATCCCGACTGATCATCAGGGTATGTTCTTCTATTACGACCGCTTGGCCACCGATTCATTTGGGTGCGATAGTGTATGGACGCTCCGTCTGTATGTGGATTCGGTTTATGCCTATGTCACGGATACAGCTATTTGTCAGAATGAGTCGTTCGTATGGCCGAACCATACCGGTCCGACGAATCATGTGAAGGATGCGAGTGGTCATGCTGTTGCCGTTATCCCGACCAATCATATAGGTATTTTTGAATATACGGACAGTTTACAGACACAGGCAGGTTGCGACAGTGTGTGGACGCTCCGTCTGCGTGTGGATTCGGTATATACCAGTCCTGTGACGGTTACCTCTCGTCAGATGTGCGAAAACGATACGTTGCATTTCTATGACAAGGTAATCTACGGTGCCAAATCTCCGTTGAAACCATCAGGAACAACGGGTTATGGTGTGCCGGAAGGGCAGTATTCCATCTCGTTTGATACCACTTATACCGACCATACGATTCATGGTTGCGATAGTGCGGTGATGCATCATATCACGATCTATCCTACGTATGCCAAGGAGCATGTGGATAGTGTGTGCCAAGGATCGGCTTATGTATGGGACGGACATACCTCGGAATATATATGGGATGTGCGTCAGCAGAAACGTATCCGTTTGACGGAAATCCCGACAGAGATTAAGAGCGGTGTCGTGTATGAGTATATTGATTCGTTACATACGACGGCATGTCCGGAGTGTAGAGAGGGCGCTGGAGGATGCGATAGCATATGGACGTTAAAACTCCGAGTGGATAGTGTATATTATCATGCGGATACGATCACGATGTCCGATGAGGAGAGTCGCAAATGGCAACATACGGTATATATCGGTAGTAAGGTAGATGCAGATACGTTGAATCCGTCTTGGTTTGCCGGTGAGACGCAACAGCAGATCGTACGCATACCGGACGGACAGATTGTGAATGAGTTTGATACCGTTTATCCGACGATCCATCAATGTGACAGTACGATTCATTTGCGTTTGTTAGTGGGTATTACTTATCGGGATACCATAGAAGGTTGGACGTGTGATAACGAACCGTATCATTGGTATCATGCGGGTGATTCTATCCATGAGGCACGGCCGGATATAGAGATCTTGGAGCCTAAGTTGTATTATGACAGTTTGAGGACGGTAGAGTTCGGATTCGATAGTATCTATGTGCTCATCCTGCATAATTATCCGACCTACCATTTCGCGTTTACAGACACGGTGTGTCAGGGAAGTCCGTATCATTGGGAAGGTCATACCGAATCGGATCAGTTCTATTCGGTTGAGCATGGAAGATGGATTCACAGAGATGCTATCCCGACGGATGTATCCGGTTATTTCACCTACATAGATAGTCTCAAAACACATGAACCGGGACTTCATCCGGATCAAAATAGGCATAATGGTTGTGATAGTATATGGACATTGAATCTGTACATCCCGCCTATCTATGATTTCTACGACACGATTCCTTTGTGCGAAAACGACTCAGCACATTGGCAAGGTATGTTGTTTGTCGGAAATCAGTATGAAGCATACGGAAAGACCTATGATGTCACTCCGTTTGATAGTGCACGTGTCGATATGTCGCATGGAGTATATCACGTAGATATCCGCCGACCGTCTATCTTCGGATGTGATTCCACCTACCATCTTACACTGCGCGTCAATCAAGTGGCGCATGTGGATAGTATTGATAGTGTGTGCCAAGGTTCTCCGTTCTTTAACCCTAACTGGAACTGGGGCGAGGGACGCTTCATGGAGACGGAGCGTGTGGGAACATATATATCCGTTGATACGATTCCGTCTGCGACTACCGGTTGTGACTCCATCGTTACGCTAACCTTACGTGTCGATTCCGTATATAACTATGGTATCTCCTACACCTTCTGTCAGGACACCATCGATACGATGCGAGAATGGATTGACGAGGAGAATGTGAGTCATGGTTTCGTATTGGATGTATCACGACCCGGTGATTTTGAGAAGACCTTATCGTTCACCACTATTCATGGTTGTGACTCTTCTTACGGAGTCAGATGGCACGTTGATCCTATCTATCGGTTTGACTCCACTTATGTCATCTGCGAAGATGAACGGGTGACTTGGCAAGGCCGTGGGTACTCGGGTGATAAGTACGGATGGGGTTTTGAACGATTGAACGGTGACCGGTACGATACGCATCGTGACTCCGTTTATTATCATTATGTATTGGGAGACTCGATCTTAACACCGGGTATTTATTATGACACAGCGCATTACACGACGGTGGAAGGTTGCGACAGTATTTTCTACTTGCAACTGACGGTTCATCCGGCTGGTCATTATTTGCAGGAAGAACTGGCATGTGACAATGATAAGTTCCATGTTTTCTACTCCAGCGACGTTTATGGAGAGCATACGGATACGGTCTTCTTTGACCGCACTACTCGTATGATCAATGAGACGCAACGGGATACGATGTTCTTCGAGGTAGAACGCCGTCTGACGGCTGTGAATGGAGGTTGCGACAGCACTATCCATTTCCACCTCACGGTTCACCCGTCCTATGAGTTTGTTACTCGAGCCAAAGTCTGCTGGGAAGATACCTACGAATGGCGTGGAAACAGTTATTTTTCTGCCGGTGTCTATTACGACTCCATACCTGGCGGTACTGACTATTGGGGGTGTGACTCGGTTTATGTGCTGGAGTTATACAAGAAACCTGTTTCCTTGGTACCGATTTACGACACGATATGCGATGATGTTACTTACCAGCATGTGGACACGATGTGGTACACGAACGGAACGCATACGTACGTTGAGACGATGGTGTGGAAACCCGGTATGACTATTCCGCAGTCGTACACGGATGTGATCTTCAAAGGTGCAGATGGTTGCGACAGTATCATCTATCGTTATTTTCTGACAATTAATCCGACGTATGTCGTTCATGACACGGCGACGCTCTGTTCCAACGATACGTATACTTCCGGAGAGCATACCTTCTCCGGTCATGAGGTGGAGTTTGACACGGATCGTTATATCCTGCCGTTTGATACCCTGATCACGGATACGTATCAGTCGATCCACGGATGTGACTCCATCTATCATCTCCATGCAACGTTATATCCGGCATACCGGCATAAAGACACGCTTGTTATCTGTGATGACGGTGAGGTAACATGGAGAGACCATACGCTGCGAGGCAGCATGTTCGGCGACGTGTTCGGTGACGGTTATGCCGCAGGAGAACATATTGTTCGTGATTCGTTCCTGACGGTGCTTAACTGTGACTCGATCTACGAACTGCATCTGATGGTTCAACCGACGTATCTGTTTGTGGACAGTCTCACCAAGTGCGCAGATGACACTTTGAATTGGCGGTCGTTTAACTTGGATCATTTGCCTGCCGGAGACCATTTCATTCCTGATAGTCTTACAACGATTGGCTTTGGTTGTGACTCGGTTTACCATCTCTATATCACCGTGCTGGATACTACGTACGAGGTGCGTCATGACACCATCTGCCGCTCAGAGGTATATGACTTGCACGGCGTCGAGATCTCCGAACCGGGATATTATAAAGATACGACGTTGAACGAGTGGGGTTGTAACCATTTCACTTACCTCTATCTGGAAGTAATTGAACCAACCATTCCGACGGCTTGGGCGGATTCAATCTGTGCGGATGATAATGCGTATGAGCTCTATTGTACGTACACTGGTCGTGATCCTATCGGGTTCTCCTTGTTCTACTCCAACGAAGCGCATTTCTACGGCTTTGAGGATATTGTGGATAGTACCATCTATGATGTAAGGGAACTCTATCCGTTGACGCTGCCGATGCCGCGTGTGGATGAGGATAGGAAGAACTATCCCAAACCGGATTTCTATGATATCCGTCTGGTGCTGGATAATGGTATATGTACCAATCCGGACCTATGTGCCACAGACACGGCGATCGTGCTCAGTTATCCATCCTGGATCACCCGTCAGCGTTTTGGTGACGTCATCGCATTGTATAACGAAGATTATAACGGTGGGTATCAATGGGATCATTACCAGTGGTATCACAACGGTGAGGAGTTGATCGGTGAGACGCATGAGTACCTCTATGTGCCTACCGGTTTGATCGTGGGTGACCGCTATCATGTGCGGTTGACACGTACCGGGGAGACACAGGATTTCCAGACTTGTCCTATTACCATTATTGCTGATCCGGTGTATGATGATTTTGCGCCTACCATGGGTTATCTATCTGTCGTGCCTACCTGTATCGATGTGGATTATCCTCATGCGTATATCTTGTCTCGAAAAGACGGAACTTATCGTGTATCCGATCCGAATGGTCGTCTGGTGACTTCCGGTGAGTTCCATGCGGATGTTACTGAAGTCATCCTGCCCTCCGTGGACGGAATGTACATCTTCCAATTATGGTCTCCTCAGACTCCGGAAGAACCCTATCGTGCCATTAAAGTAATTGTAAGCGAATCATGTCCAAACTACGATATGCCCTTCTAATATTATTATGGATTGTTTGCGTGCATGACACGCAGGCGCAAAGGCGGTACATGCTACAGGAACGCATGGAGCACCAGATCTCCCTTTTGCAGGGTTTTAAGGGTCATGAACTGAGTAATGATCCGGATGTGTTCTGGGGACTGCATGCGAACCAGTACGTCGGTATCCATCATCTCTTCGGCTTTGATGTCGAAGGCTCATGGACATCGTTCGTCTCTCCGATGCCCAAGGTCAAGATTACACCGGGTGGAGAGGCTATAGGCGGACACTTTGTATATGAACTGCAATCCAGCGGTTTGTTGTTCCAAACGGGTATCGGAATCAACTACCAGAAGACCTGTAATGCCCTGCTGGACACAGCGATTTATCATGAGCATATGACCGACTTGTGGGATCCGATTGAGCCGGCGGAATACACGTTGAAGCATGCGTTCTACGAGCGGCAAGATGTGTCACGAAACCTATATGTGCAGGTGCCTTTGTACATTGGTAATTATATTCTTGGACCAACCGGTGTCGGTTACTGGCTCGTCGGTGTTAAGGCCAGTTATGCCTTCCGTGGTTCAACTAAACAGACCATGCTCGGTTCTACTACAGCCCTTTATGAACCTTACCTCGGCGTTTGGCATGAGATGGATAACCACGGTTACCGTAAGGATGTGCCGATCGAACGCAAAGGCGAGCGGCTGAAACTGCGTATGGATGTGTTGGCACACGGAGAGATCGGATATGAGTGGACAACCTACAACGGACCGCATAACTACCGTATTACACCGACTAATCGCACCGACATCCGTTTCCGTGTGGCTGCCTTCGTTGAGTTTGGTATGGTGAATATATCCCCACGCTCCAATAATGTTCTCTACGGTATACCCGAAGAGACGATATATGACTTCCCCACCTATCGCATGGACCATGTTTTCTCCACTGTTGATGCCAAGCCCTACTGGCTGCGTAATATCTACGCCGGTGTTAAGTTAACGGTGCTGATCGGTAAACCGTGGAAGGATTTCTGTATCACGTGTAACCCGTGGAAACACTAAAAAATTTACGCATATGAAAAAGCACTTATTTGTAGTTGCAACATTCGTTGCCATGATCTTGACCGCTTGCGGTCCGAAAGAGAAATCGTTGGACCAACTGTCCAAACCGATGCAGAGTTTTCTCGCTGAAAATGAGAAACATAACATGAATGCTACGGCTCCTTTCACGCAATACATGGGTATGACCATACAAGGACAGGAGATTGAGTTTACTTTCCTTGTGGATGAGGAACAGATGAGTTATACTTTTGCTGAACTCAAAGAGATGGGGGAGTATGAGAAAATGGTGAATGCCGAACGTCAGGAGTTTCTGGATTTTGCAGTCCGCATTGCCCATTCGGATGAGATTCAGGCATTACAAGAAGACCCTTATCGCTTTGTCTTCACCTTCCAAGGTCAATTGTCTAATGAGAACCTTGTAGCAGATGTTACGACAGAAGATATCCTTTTTACTTATAACAAGATGCGTGAGGAGATCTATTGTCCGGAAGATCGCGATGCTGATTCGTTCTTTGATGAATTAGCAGATTCTGAACGTTTTGTCCTCAATCTTGAGATTGAAACTCGTGCCGGTAATTGGGACGAAGTACGCCGTCTCATCGATGAAATCAAACAGAGTGACGCACAACTAACCTATTATCAAGCCCAACGTGTCAGCCACGTAGAGGAACTATTAGACCAAGTTGAGATTGCACGCTGATAATGCGGAATCAGTTATGCACATACGGATTATGGATCGTGACGGTGGTGATGTTAGTGTCATGCAACGCCACGAAATTCGTGCCGGAAGGGCAGTATCTGCTCAACAAGGCACGGGTGAAGTGTGTGGATGACAAGAACGTGTCCGGTATCGAGTTACGCAGTTACCTGCGTCAACGGCAGAACACCGAGATCTTCGGTTTTTGGAAATTACAACTGGATGTGTATAACACCGCTCCGGCAGATACGACGACCAAGTCCAAGAAACGCTTGGCCGAGAATGCCCATAAGATGGGTGAAGCGCCCGTCATCTATGATGAGGACCTGACACGCGTCAGCATGCAGCAACTCAAGCAGCAGATGAATAACATGGGTTATTTCCAGGCCGAAGTGGACACGGTTAAGGAGATCAAAGGTCGTAAGATCAACCTCACCTATCTCGTTACCGCGCATGCACCGTATCATCTGCGGCATTACGAGGTGGACATCCCCTGGGAGGATGTGCGGAAGATTGCTGAAGACGGTCACTGCCAGATCCATGAGGGGGATCAGTTCTCCACGGCGGACCTGGATGCGGAACGGGAACGGATCTCCACCGTCATGCGTAACCGGGGTTATTTCCATTTCGAGAAATCGATGCTGGAGTTCACCGCTGACAGTGCATTCAATACCAAGGAAGTGGATGTGAAGATCCACATGGCAAAGTACGTCGATTATCTCGATTCGGCGGCACTCAAACAGTTGCATACCCAGTACTCCATTCGGAACGTGGCGTTTCATCTGGATAAGAAACATTTCCTGCGGCAAGGACAACTCAAACGTGCCTGCCGTATTCAGGAAGGCAGCCGTTACGCCGACTGGCGCGTCGAACGCACCTATGCACGCATGAACGCGTTACCGCCGGTGAAGTACGTCGATATCGCCTTTACGCCGGTGGCGGACTCGTTGCTGGACTGCGATATCACCATTTCCCGTGGTAAACTGAACTCTATCTCAGCGGAAGTGGAGGGTACGTATAGTGCCGGAGACTGGGGACTGGCAGCGGAATTGAACTATTCCAACAAGAATATCTTCCGCGGTGCCGAAGTGCTGAACGTCGGTGCACGTGCGTCGTACGAATGGCGTGCCAACGGAGGACGGGCATTGGAGGCACGTGCCGAAGCCGGTATTCTCTTCGCTTCGCAGGTGCGTGTCAACGTGGCGTATAACTACCAGCAGCGACCGGAGGAATATACCCGGACTATTGCTAATGCCAGTCTCGGTTATGCCGTGCCGCGCAGACCCGGTTCGAGATGGACACATGTGTTTAATTTAGTAGACTTCAATTATATCTACGTGCCGTGGATGTCCGATAAGTTCAGGAAGGAGTTTTTGGATAAGTCTTCGGTGCTGCTGTCCAGTTATGAGGACCATTTCATCATGGACTGGAGTTATTTCGGCTCTTATTCGACCTACAGCGCCCGTAATCCCAATAAGTCGTTTTTGCAATTCGGCGTGCGTGTAGAGACCGCTGGTAACTTCCTTTACGGACTGGCCAAACTGACCAACTTCCCCACCGACGACTATGGCCATTACACGATGGGTAAGATCTCGTTTGCGCAGTATGCCAAGGGCGATATTAACTTCACCTACCACGGAATCATTGAACCGGAGCATCATCTGGTGGGACACATCGGTCTCGGTGTGGCGGTGCCGTACCTCAATGCCGACGTGCTGCCGTTTGAGAAACGCTATTTTGCCGGCGGATCGAACAGTATTCGTGGATGGCAGGCACGAACCTTAGGTCCGGGTGCCTTCCATTCCAATGAGACGGCGATGCTGTATGACCTGCAGGTGGGGGATATCAAGTTGGACCTCAACCTCGAATACCGCTACAAGGTGCTGTCATTCCTGGAACTGGCGGCGTTCCTCGATGCGGGAAACATATGGACTATACGGGACTATGACAAACAGCCGGATGGCACTTTCCATTTCGATACGTTCTACAAGCAGATCGCCTGGAGTTACGGTATCGGTGTCCGTTTTGACCTGTCGTTGCTCATTTTCCGTATTGACTTCGGTGTCAAACTCCATGACCCGTCGCGTATTTGGGAGAACAAACAATGGCGTACCGTTCCCAACGGTTTGGGTTGGAAGGACGATATGACGCTGCATTTCGCAATAGGATATCCTTTCTGAGTATGCTGAAGGCGCAGATGATAAAAGGCCTGGCGGAAGCCGGTTGTGATGAGGCGGGAAGAGGACCGTTGGCAGGCAGTGTGTTTTGTGCGGCGGTGATACTGGATCCGGAAAGGGTAGAGCAGGTACCGGAGTTTGCATGGCTCAATGACTCCAAGCAGTTGACGGAGAAGCAACGGGAAGCCTTACGACCGGTCATTGAACGGGAAGCCGTCAGTTGGGCGGTGGTGGAAGTGAGTGCCCGGGAGATCGATGAACGAAATATCTTACAATGCTCTATCCTCGGGATGCAACGAGCATTGGATCAACTGACCGTTCGACCGCAACATATTCTGGTGGACGGAAATAAATGGAAACCCTACGTGCCGGAGGGGGAGTTATTGGAGATTCCGGCAGACACGGTGGTGCATGGTGATGCCACGTATATGTCGATAGCGGCGGCCAGTGTGCTAGCCAAAACCTATCGGGATGAATATATGCTGCGGCTGCACGCCGAATATCCGCAGTACGGTTGGGATACTAACAAAGGCTATCCGACGGCGGAACATTATGCGGCCTTGCGTCGGTACGGCGTTACCCCTTATCACCGATTAACATTTAATCTGAAGTTAGATGAACAAACTATTCACCATTCCGCTTAGCGGGTTATACAAAACAGGCGTTTACCTGCGCCATGTGCTGTATGACCAACACCTGCTCCTTTCCCATGCGGTGGAGGTGCCGACGATCTGTGTGGGTAACCTGGCTGTGGGAGGAACGGGAAAGACACCGATGACCGCGTATATCGTGCAGTTGCTGCTGGACAACGGTTACCACCCGGCGGTGCTCTCCCGGGGGTACAAACGCAAGACACGCGGTTTTGTGATGGCAGACAGTTACTCGACTGTGAACACTATCGGTGACGAGGCGATGCAGATGCATCGGGCATTTCCGGATGTGCCGGTGGCGGTGTGTGAGAACCGGGTGAGAGGTGTGAAGCAGTTGAAGCGGCAGTTCGATAACCTCGATGTGATCGTGCTGGACGATGCCCTTCAGCACCGTGCTATTCGTTGTGGTTTTCATGTGCTGCTGACCCCTTATGACCGGCTCTATATCGACGATCATATGCTGCCTTGGGGACGACTGCGTGACCTGCCGTCGAGGGCACTCAAAGTGGAGACGGTGGTGGTGACCAAGTGTCCGGAAGGGATCCAGCCGATCGATATGCGGGTGGTGGATAACCGGCTCCATCTGCCTTCTTACCAGCAACTGCATTTTGCTGGAATAGCTTATGCGCCGATGGAACAGGAAGGTGTACCCTTAGTGCTCTGCGGCATTGCGCATCCGGAATATATGATGGATCATGTGCGCCAACAGTACCCTAATGCGGAACTTATGGCCTATCCGGATCATCATCGGTATAGCGCCAAGGATATCGACCGTATCCTGGCAGCGGCAAAGAATTTTGACTTTGTGCTTACTACCGAGAAAGACCTGCAACGGTTACGCACGACGGTATTGGTGGAACGACTGCAAGCGCAAGGAAAGCGCTTGATAGCACTGCCGATACGCACCCGGTTCTATACGCCGCATGAGAATTTTGATCGGCAGATATTGACTTACGTACGAGAAAACAAAAAACGATAACATGCATTTTATCCAACTCATAAAACGATTCGTGCCGCCGTATAAGGGATACATGGCGTTGAATATCTTTTTTAATATCCTTTCGACCATCCTATCCCTTTTCTCCTTTGCCGCCATCATTCCGGTGCTGCGGATCCTCTTTGGCCTTACCGCCAATGAGTCCATCTGGACCGAACTGAGTGAGGTAAGCGGTATTCAGGAGACCTTGGCAGCTATTCGCGGAAACCTCTACTGCATCCTCAATAACCTCATCATTGTCGAAGGACCCGGGTATGTGCTGATGTGGTTAGGCATCTTCTTGGTCTTCATGACGGGACTGAAATGCCTCACCGCTTGGTTGGCCAATTACTTCATGGTGCCCATACGCACGGGTGTCTTACGGGATCTGAGGCAGCAGTTGTATAACAAAGTGCTCTCTTTACCGATGGGTTATTTCACCGAGGCACGTCGTGGCGATGTGATCTCGAGGATGACCAATGACGTGAATGAGGTGGAGGCCTCCATCATGTCGGCACTTGATATTCTGTTCAAAAACCCCATCATGATCTTCTTCTACCTGCTGACGATGTTCATCATCTCCTGGCAGTTGACGCTCTTCGTGATGGCTTTATTGCCCATCGCTATCTTCTGCATCGGACGGCTCGGTCGGTCGCTCAAACGGGCGTCCACCAAAGGACAGGAACAGAATGCCGAGATCCTTTCCTCTATCGATGAGACCTTGTTAGGCCTGCGCGTGGTGAAAGGATTTAATGCACAGGACAAGCAACGGACACGGTTCAATAAACTGATCAATGCCACTCGTGCCACCTTCAATCGTATCAACCGTCGGTATTATTTGGCGCATCCCTTATCGGAGTTCTTGGGCACTACCCTCATTGCCGTCATCCTGTGGTTCGGTGGAACCCTCATCTTGCAACATAACGCCACCATCGATGCGTCCACGTTCATCTATTACCTCGTCATCTTCTATTCGATCATCAACCCGGCCAAGGACCTGAGCAAAGCGTCTTACGGTATCCGGCGAGGAATGGCATCACTCGAACGTATTGACACCATCCTCAATACACAGTCGAACATCGAAGAACCGGCACAACCGCAACCGGTGAAGTTTGAGAAAGAGGTGGCTTTTGACCACGTGCATTTTGCGTACCAGCAAGATCGAGAAGTACTGACGGATATTAACTTAGTGATCCCTAAAGGGCAGACGGTGGCATTGGTGGGTCAATCCGGTGGCGGTAAGACGACGCTCACCGATCTCGTGCCGCGGTTTTATGACCCGGTGAGCGGTAAGGTCACTATCGATGATACGGACATCCGGCAGTTCAGCACGCATGACTTGCGGGAACAGATGGGTATCGTCAGTCAGGAACCGATCCTCTTTAACGACACCGTCTATAACAATATTACCTTTGGTGTGGATACCACCCAACCGGCAACGAAGGGCATGACCTGGCAGCAGGCAGTGGAACAAGCCGCCCGTATCGCCAATGCCACAGAGTTCATTGACCGTATGCCGGATGGGTATCAGACCGTGATAGGTGACCGTGGATCCCGTCTGTCGGGTGGACAACGTCAACGACTCTCCATTGCTCGTGCGATCTTGAAGAACCCGCCGATCCTGATCCTGGATGAGGCGACTTCGGCTTTGGATAGTGAATCGGAGAAATTAGTGCAGGAAGCCTTGGAGCACTTGATGAAAGACCGTACGACGCTTGTTGTAGCGCATCGTCTGTCCACTATCAAACATGCGGATCTCATCTGCGTAGTGCATGAAGGACGCATTGTGGAACAGGGTACGCATGAACAACTCTATAAGTTAGGAGGATACTATACCAAACTGGTCGATATGCAACAATGAAAAAGCGTGTTTTACTCGGAATGTCCGGCGGAATTGACTCCACCGTCAGTGCCATGCTTCTTCTTGAGCAGGGCTATGAAGTGGTAGGTGTCACCTTCCGTACCTATGACTCGATGAAAGAGTCGTGCATCGCTAAGGAGAAAGGTTGTTGTACGATCGAATCCATCATGGAGGCAAAGCATAACGCCGAGAAGATGGGTTTTGAGCATCATATCGTGGACTTCCGGGAGACCTTCCATCGTTGTGTGATACAGAACTTCATTGACGAGTACATGGCCGGTCGGACACCCAACCCCTGCGTGCTGTGTAACAGTACCATCAAATGGGGCGAGATGTTACATTTGGCCGATGAGATGGGTTGCGACTATATCGCTACCGGTCATTACGCCCGCATCGCAGAACGTGACGGACATGTGTACTTGCGCATGGGGGCGGATACGAAGAAAGATCAGACCTATTTCCTGTGGATGCTGACCGAAGAGCAATTGAAACGGACGATCTTCCCCTTAGGTGAGTACACAAAGGATCAAGTGCGTGAGATTGCTCGGCAACACGGTTATGAGCAATTGGCGGTTAAGAAAGAGAGTCAGGAAATCTGTTTCATTCCCAACGATGACTACCGTGCCTTCCTGCGCACGCATGTGCCTGATTATAACGAACGCGTGCATGCGGGCGAATATGTCGATGCGCAAGGCAATGTATTGGGTATGCACGAAGGTTATGTCAACTACACCATCGGACAACGCAAAGGTTTAGGCATTGCGCTCGGTCATCCGGCCTATATCACGCATATCGATGCCGCCACGAATCGTATCACCTTAGGTACCAATGACGATATGCTAGCGACGGAGTTACTTTTTAAACCGTCGGTATCCCGGTATCCCGGTGTCCCGGTATCCGGACTAACAGCAAAAGTCCGTTACCGTTCGCAAGCCGTTCCCGTGAAAAAGATAGACGGGAATTGCATGGAATTTGCAACTCCCGTCTGGGGTATCACTCCCGGTCAGTCAGTAGTGATCTATTCGGACGATTTGGTTGTGGGCGGAGGAATAATCCTATAACCTCTCACCTATAACCTTTCACCTTTATTTACCGAAATAACGTTTGTACAGACCTTCAAAGCCTTTACCGTGGCGTGCTTCGTCGCGTGCCATCTCATGTACCGTGTCATGAATCGGATCGAGGTCGAGTTCTTTCGCACGTTTCGCGATCTTGAACTTATCTTCGCATGCACCTGCCTCAGCCATCATACGTTTCTCCAAGTTGGTCTTGGTGTCCCATACGATCTCACCGAGCAGTTCTGCAAAACGGGAAGCATGATCCGCCTCTTCGTAAGCATACTGACGAAAAGCAGCTGCGATCTCCGGATAACCTTCACGATCCGCTTGACGAGCCATTGCTAGGTATTGACCTACCTCGGAGCACTCACCCATGAAGTGAGCACGCAGACCTTCAGCAATAATCGGATCCTTCACGTCTTTTGCTACACCTAAGATATGCTCGCAAACGAAGTTGAGTTTGTCGTCGGAAGCAACCTTCCATTCTACGATTTGTTTACATTGCGGACAACGCTCCGGAGCCTCTGCGCCTTCGTGTACATAACCGCAGATCGGGCAAATGAATTTCTTTGTCATTGTTGTAATGATTTTAGGGTTAATAATAAGATTCAATTCACGTTGCAAAGATACACAAAAAAAATGACATACGCAAATATATGTCATTTTTTTTTGATTATTTCTTCTGATCCAGTATTTCTTGTGCTCTTTTTAGTGCTACGTGGATGTTCGGACAGATATTCTCGGGATTCATCTGCTCCTCAATGCCACCTTTCACTAACTGCTTATGCACGTGTTCCTTGACACCGGACAGAATGATGGTCATACCCTCTTTATGTGACCGCTGGATGAGCATGCTCAGGTTATGCAAGGCTGTCGAATCGACGAACGGCACCTTACGCATACGGATAATACGGATCGGGTACTTGTCTCCCGGCACATGCGTCATGATGTCATCGAAACGGTTGGCAATACCGAAGAAATACGGACCGTCGATCTCATATACTTCGACTCCTTCGGGGATCGTTAGATGCTCTAAGTTATACTGCACCTCGGTGTCCTCATTCGGGTCGATTTCCTTATGCAAGGTGCGAATATGGGTCTGCTCGTTGGTGCGCATGAGGAAGAGCACCATAGCTAACAGGATACCTACTTCTATTGCGACTGTCAGGTCAAAGATTACGGTCAGGAAGAACGTGATCAGCAGAACCCAAAGATCTCTGTTCGGATGCTTGATCAGTCCCCGAATGGTCTTCCATCCCGACATTGAATACGCCACCATGATCAGTACCGCTGCCAGACACGCCATCGGGATCATGCTCACTAACGAACCTAAGAACAGCAGCACCAGCATCAGTACCACCGCATGGATGATACCGGCAACCGGCGTACGACCTCCGTTGTTGATGTTTGTCATCGTACGAGCAATGGCGCCGGTAGCAGGAATTCCGCCAAAGAAAGGCACTGCCACGTTCGCTATACCCTGTGCAATGAGTTCGGTGTTGGAGTTATGCTTGTCACCGATCACACCGTCAGCTACGATGGCGGATAGCAAGGATTCGATAGCACCTAACATCGCGATGGTGAAGGCGGCAGGGAAGAGTTTCTGCACCATCGTGAAGAACGTCTCTCCTTCCGGGATCGTCATGTCCGGTAACGAAGGTGCCGGGATGCCGTTCGGTAAAGCGAACTGGTCACCGATGGTGGTGATGCTTACTCCCCATGATTCCGGCGCGTACTCCTTCAGGAGCCAAACAGCAATGGTGGCAAACACAATGGCCGCCAGACTGCCCGGTACACGCTTGGTAAGTTTGGGCATGAAGATACAGATCAACAGCGAGAACACTCCGATACCCAAGGCCCAACCGTTCACATGTAAATGCTGGGCATAATAAGCCCATTTATCCACAAAGTTAGCCGGCACGTTCTCCAGTCCCATCCCGAAGAAATCATTCATCTGGGTGGAGAAGATCGTTAAGGCGATACCGGCGGTAAAACCGACGATGACAGGGTAGGGAACGAACTTGATGACCGATCCTAAGTGCGCCAGACCCATCAGGATCAGTAAGATACCAGCCATGATGGTGGCAATAGCCAGACCGGATACACCGAACTGCTGAATAATGCCGTAGATGACGACAATGAAGGCTCCGGTAGGACCGCCTATCTGCACCTTACTGCCACCGAACACCGAGATCAACAGACCGGCGATGATGGCGGTGATAAGACCTTCCGTAGGACCTACACCGGATGAGATACCGAAAGCGATGGCCAACGGTATAGCGACAATGCCCACGATCACACCTGCCAAAGCATCCTGACCTAACTGACCAAGACTGTAATGACGAAGCGTTTGAAACAACTTCGGGGCAAAGACATCTTTAATATTGTATTGCATAGAGATTTGTTTGTTATTCGTTTTTTCTCAAAAAAAGAGACCTTTCACGGTCTCTTTCTTCTCTCTTTTGTTGCCTAACCAGGACTCGAACCCAGACAGACAGAACCAGAATCTGTAGTGCTACCATTACACCATTAGGCAAAAGCGGGTGCAAAAATACTGCTTTTTTCTGACATACGCAAATATTTTTGCAAAAAAATGCAGAAAAAGTGCATTTTTGTACTTTTGCCCCTATATTTTACGGCTTATTTGCCTCTTTCCAGCAACAAAGTGCGTGTCGGTTGGTCACAAACCTCACTCGGTCCATAGTATTGAATAGGACCCGGATAGATGTAACTGGTGTTGGCATCTGCCCATTCGGCACGGTGATCTTGCAGGTACTTAAACGGCGCACCGTTCAGATCTACCAACGCTTTCTGGATAACCGGTTTCATCTTACCGTTACGTTTCTCCATGTTCATCATCATCGTGATAGGTACACCCCCGGCGATCCATGCCTCTGCCGGCTTGGTGAGGTTACGTACCAATGACATATAACCGGTTTTACCGGCAGCGATGAGGTGGGTTGCGTTCACACCGATCGAGTAGCAGTAGTCGGCATCGAAGTTAGACGGCATCGCACAACGGCCTTCGTAACCGAAGAAGTGGTTGAGCGCAGCGAACTTACCTTTGTATTCACCGTTGGCTTTGAGCACCGCCAGACGTTTCTGAACCATCTCGATGAGCAGTTTCTCGGTCTCGATCTGCGATACCATCACGTTTCCGTGAGGATCACGATCCAGCGTCAACTGACGAGCGATACCCTTCGGCAGCGAACGATAGAGGTCACAGGAAGCCGGGGTCAGTTTGCTCTTCACATACTCACGTTTCGCATCGTCACCGTCGAGACCGGTGAACTCCTCGTTGTTAGCAAGCATGTCGTTCAGTTCCTGGATCAGTACACGCATAGCGGGGATGAACTCGATCAGACCTTCCGGAATAAGGATGGTACCGAAGTTAAGTCCGGCATTAGCACGTGCCACGATCACTTTGACGATATCCTCTACAATCTCGTTGAGGGTCATTTTCTTCGCTTCTACTTCCTCCGAGATAAGGCAAACGTTCGGTTGACTCTGCAGGGCACACTCGAGTGCGATGTGCGAAGCAGAACGACCCATCAGACGAATGAAGTGCCAGTATTTCTTAGCAGAATTGGCATCACGTTGGATGTTACCGATAAGTTCAGCATAAGTCTTACAAGCGGTGTCGAAACCGAAAGAAGTCTCGATCATCTCATTCTTAAGGTCGCCATCGATGGTCTTCGGGCAGCCGATGACTTGGATGCCGCATTGTTTTTGCAGATAGTACTCGGCCAAGACACAAGCGTTCGTGTTCGAGTCGTCACCACCGATGATAACCACCGCCTTGATACCCAGTTGTTTGCAGATCTCGATACCATTATCGAATTGCCAGGTCTCCTCCAGTTTGGTACGACCGGAACCGATGATATCGAAACCACCGGTGTTACGGTACTCGTCGATGATCTCTGCTGTCAGTTCCTGGTACTTACCGTCGATCAGACCGGAAGGACCGCCTAAGAAACCGTACAGTCTGTTCTTCGGGTTGAGGGCTTTGAGTCCGTCAAACAGGCCGGAGATCACGTTGTGACCACCGGGGGCTTGACCACCCGAGAGGATAACACCTACGTTAAACGGTTCTGCACAAACATTCTTTCCCGTAGTGGGTTCCATGGTAATGATCGGCAGACCGTACGTGTTCGGGAAGAGTTTTTGGATTTCTTCCTGATCTGCAACAGACTGTGTCTTCTCGCCTTCAACAAGGCGTACAGCGCCCTGTAATGCTACCGGCATCTTCGGCTGGTAAGCCTGGCGCGCAATTTGTAATGGACTTTTTTGCATAAGATTAATTATTTTGTTGGTTAATAAGTTTCAATAGTTGTTTTACGGCTTCTTCTTGCGGGATGTTTTTGAGCACACATTCCTTGCCGCGGTAAAGGGAGATGCGATCGCGACCGGCACCTACGTATCCGTAATCGGCATCGGCCATCTCACCGGGACCATTCACGATACATCCCATGACGGCGATCTTGAGACCGGTCAGATGAGCTGTAGCGGCTTTCACTTCTGCCACCGTCTTTTGCAGGTCAAACATCGTTCTTCCGCAACCCGGGCAGGAGATATACTCCGTTTTATATATACGCACGCGTGCGGCTTGAAGGATGTCTTTGCTCAAGAAATTGAGGCGGCTCTCGGTGAAATTCGGATTGACAAGTGTCAGTTCCGTAGCTTTATAATCCCATAACAGACGACCGCATTCAGCGGCGGCTTGTAAGCAGAAGGTGTCCCATTCGTTCTCATAACTGGTGTAACGGATCTCTGCGTTGCCACCGATGTTATCCAGCACTTCGGCGACGACCGAACCGTCGTAACGGATGGAGTCTTCGTCAGCGAAATAGTCCACCAGTTTCTGTGCCACCGGTATCTCGTTCTCCGGTGCTTCACTCAGACTTACACGCACGGTATCTCCGATACCGTCTGCCAAGAGAGCACCGATGCCTACGGCAGATTTGATCCGTCCGTCTTCTCCTTCACCGGCTTCGGTAACCCCTAAATGCAACGGGAACGCCATGTGTTCTTTATGCATGGTCTTCACGAGCAGACGGACCGTTTCCACCATCACACGAGTGTTGGAGGCTTTGACGGAGATGACGATGTCGAAGAACTCATGATCGACGGCGATGCGGAGAAACTCCATGACAGACTCCACCATTCCTTCGGGGGTGTCGCCGTACTTGTCCATCATCCGTTCGGACAACGAACCATGGTTGACACCGATCCGGATAGCGGTCTCATGTTCCCGGCAGATGTCGAGCAAATGCACAAAACGTGCTTCGAGTTTAGAAGGATCTTTGCTGTAGTTGCCGGGGTTGATACGCACGGCTTCCACTACCTGTGCAGCGGCATCTGCCACTTCGGCATTGAAATGTACGTCGGCTACCAATGGCACGGCCGTCAGTACCTGCGCATGGATCTCACGGAGCGATTCTACTTCACGGATACCCTGCGTGGTGAAACGTAATAATTCTGTTCCGGCTTCAATACAACGGCGTGCCTGATCTACCGAAGCGTCGATATCGTTCGTGTCGGTGTTCGCCATTGTCTGAATGCGAATGGGGTAGTCGGAACCGATAAAAATGTTCCCGACTTGCACATTTATTGTCTTTCTTCGCTTATTTTCTAATTTTATTTGCATAAAAATGCCCTTAAATGCTATTTTTTTTCAAAATTATTTGCACAATTCAAAAAAATGTAGTACCTTTGCACCCGCTTTTGTGAAAAAGGCAACAAAATAGGATGAATCAGTAGCTCAGCAGGTAGAGCACATCCCTTTTAAGGATGGGGTCCTGGGTTCGAGCCCCAGCTGGTTCACAGAAAGAGAGTTTCGACTCTCTTTTTTGTTCTCCTTTTCATTCTTTCAATTCGCGCGTTACAATTTTGCATGCAAAATTACTGCTTTTTTTTTACATGTGCAAGCAACTGCGCAAAAAAGTATTCTTAAAGTGCTATTTTTTTCTTTGGCACGGAGTTTGTAATACTCTTTCTGCAAATTTTAATTTACAACACTATGAAAAAGATATTCAGATTTTTAGGCATCGGGCTGCTCATCGCAGCAGTCAGCGCCGCAACCACCATCGCTGTCTTGAAATACAGCAATCCACAATTTCAAATCACCAATTACCAATCACAAATCACAAATGATTCCACCGGAATCCCTGTCGCCTACAGCCGTTTTGCTTCGTTGCCACAGGCAGGAGAGACGGATTTTACACAAGCAGCCGAGCTGTCCGTCAATGCGGTTGTCCACGTCAAGACGACCTACCGCAACCAGGTTTCGTCCCAGCAGATGGACCTGTATGAGTTCTTCTTCGGCCGTCCGGGGCAGCAACGCGAGATGCCGGCGCAGCAGGCTTCCGGTTCGGGTGTCATCATCTCCGAGGATGGTTATATCGTCACCAACAACCACGTCATTGACCGTGCGGACCAGATTCAGGTTGTCCTCAACGACAAACGCGAGTACACGGCTACGCTGGTCGGCACTGACCCGAACACGGATATCGCGCTCCTGAAAATTGATGAGACAAACCTGCCGGTGATCCTCATGGGCAACTCGGACGACCTGCGTGTCGGCGAATGGGTGCTCGCGGTCGGCAATCCGTTCAACCTCACTTCGACCGTCACAGCGGGTATCGTGTCCGCCAAGGCGCGTAACATCAATATCCTCAACGCGGAGATGAAGATCGAGTCGTTCATCCAGACCGACGCAGCAGTCAACCCCGGCAACTCCGGCGGTGCGCTGGTTAACACGCGCGGCGAGTTGGTGGGCATCAACACTGCCATCGCTTCGCAGACCGGTTCGTATTCGGGCTACAGTTTTGCAGTGCCGACAAGTATTGTGCAGAAAGTGGTGAGCGACATCCGCCAATACGGTATCGTACAGCGTGCTATCCTCGGCGTGCAGATGCGCGAGATCACGTCTGAACTGCAGAAAGAAAAGAAACTCAGCACGTTACAAGGTGCATACGTGGAGCTCGTAGTGCCGGATGGCGCGGCAGAGAAAGCAGGCATCAAGAGCGGCGATGTGATTACGCGTGTTGACGATGCGGCTGTCAAGACCGGCACCGACCTGCAGGAACATATCGGGCGTCACCGTCCGGGTGATGTAGTGAGTGTGACGCTGCTCCGTGACGGCAAGACCATGACCGTTCAGGCAACGCTCACCAACCGCGATGGCGGCACAGGAGTCATCTCCGCCGAGGACAAAGCGTCTGTCTTGGGTGCCACGTTCTCCGAACTGACCGATGCGCAGAAAGAGCGCCTGGGTATCAACTACGGCTTGCAGATCAAGTCGCTCAAGGCGGGTAAACTGAAGAGTGCCGGTGTTCCCTCGGACTTCATCATCCTGAAAGTCAACAACCGCTCCGTGCGCACCGAGGAAGACCTTGACGACATCGTCCGCCGTGCCAACTCCGCCTCCGAGCGTGACCGCGTCCTCTTCATCACCGGCTGCACGCCGCAAGGCCGTATCCGCTACTACGCCGTAAATCTGGCAGAATAAAAATTACCGATAGTTAATATTTAGAATGATAAAGGGGGCTGTTTTTGCCCCCTTTATCGTCCCGTATGTTTCTCGTAGGTCTCTCGAACGCGGCAGGTCAGCGCAAAAAGTGACGATTATTAAGAATATGTAAAGAACACATGTCCACTTGCTTGTACTTTATTTAATTCCCTTCAATCTTCGCTTTATTTGAACCAGAAAATTTACTATCTCATTATAAATAGTACCTCTTTTTATTTTTCCGGGTATATATCCATCACTCCAACTTGATTCCAAATGATGGATGGCGTACGTATTTTTTGATTTGCGCATAACGCGGGTAGAAGTAATCGGAGAAAAATAATCGTATGTATATATGCGCAGACCCCATTTCGCAATATACTGCGCTTCTCTACTTGGGATAAAGCCATTTTCGCACAATATATTCCCTAAACGGCGAGTATTGGTAGTGATGTCGTAGGACCCATCCGGCTTGACAAACGTAATATTGTCATATGCTCCAAGCATCGTTTTCACCCATTCACAATGTGCCTCGCAACCCATTACACAAGTACCTGGCAAATGCGCGAGTGATTCTTCCAAGCCGCAGAAAGCCACGTCATTGAGCAAAGGTTCGAATGGTTTTACAACCTCAACATCTGTATCCAAATAGACACCACCAAATCGCTCCAAAGCCCATAGACGTACGTAGTCGCTAACAAAAGCATACTTTCTTGCCTCATAAGCCTGTTGGACATAAATAGGCGCATCGGCGATATTAAAACTCGTTTCATCCCAAGCGTGGATGTCCCAGTCGGGCATTTGTTGTTTCCACGTAGCCATATAGCTAATAAGATGTTTCGGCATCGGGTTCTTTCCAAACCAGCAGTAATGAATGATTTTAGGAATCATTGTAATCAGTTGTTGAGATAATTAAACAAAAACGCGAATACCTGAATGCTATCTGTTAATCGAGGCCGTAGGAAATGCCCAAAACAGTCAGATAAGCAATGCAGTTACTCGCGCCATGTATAATATACCCCAACATGCCCAATGGACATGCGTCCAAGGGCACGGGCGGGTGTAAAATACACTCGTGAGCATCTACTTCATCTTGTCTCTGAACTGTTTTTCGAAAGTTCCTACGTTCCGACTAATCAGATAACAAGCGTCAGTAAACGCTTTTAATCAATATGTTATCGCGCGTCGCTACGCGCGGAGGTTATATCTTTATTAATAAATCATCGGTTGTTAATTCCATCTTGGCGAAGGCAAACCATTTCTTACCAAGGTCTTTGAGGCTCGCTCCGATATGATAAACGGTATCATCAATGCACAAGAACCGGTCGTGCGAGCGGTCAAAAGGCACCACCTCTATCGGGGCATATTGGGCATTGTGCTTCTCTAAATCAAGAGACAACTGCCGCGTGAAGTTCTTGGTGTAAATCTTTGCTTTCACTCCTTTTGCATGCTTATCCAATATCGTAAAGACGCTTTCGTCTATGTAATTGTCTATCAGCACAATACGTTTCTTCGCCTCGCGCACGCGTTCTGTAATAAATACATACGCATCGAAAATCTGACCGTCATAAAAGATCCCTTGCTTCTGCGTGACACTGCCATCATCCAGACGGCGGAAGATTTCTTCAAACTTCTTATCCGCCTCCTCTTGGTGAGCCACTAAACTTAGTTGCGTATGTTCAATGACCTCCAGCCGTTGGAACACTTGCGCGTTAGCCGCAATGAAACGCCGCATCGCCGTAAACGCACGCATAATCTGGATGTTAGTGGCAATCGCTATCGGGGAACGGAGGACACTACTAAGCATTGCAATTCCGTTTTCCGTGAAGGCGTAAGGTAATGCGGAGAGAGGACGCTTCTTAGGGGATGTCCTCGCATTTTGCGATAACATGTTTGTTTCAAATGTCCTCGCAATTTGCGATGACATATTTATATCTTCCGGGTTTGAGGTCACAATTTGTGATCTTGAAAATTCATCCTTATTGGATATCGCAAATTGTGATTTCCAATTTTCAAACTCCTCTTTAGAGAGTTGGAACATGAAATCCTCCGGGAAACGCTCTATGTTACGTTTCACCTGCTCATTGAGACGGAAAGTCTCTACTCTATACAACCTCGCCAAGTCGCGGTCAAGAATTACTTGCTTGCCGCGGATGACTTGGA
>CAMIZK010000008.1 GCA_946403315.1 uncultured Bacteroidales bacterium
GCATAATGCTTCGGTGTCGTCAATTTCCGCTCATATATTTTACACTCGGATAAACAGGGTACGTTTTCCGCCAGATATCCTTCGATGTTGCTGAAGTCAAACTTCCCGTAATACGCATCCACCTCTGGCAATTCTTCCTCCAACTCTGCCCGATACCGCTCACTCAGACAGCCCATCACAATCAGCTTTCTTAACTTCCCCTTCTTCTTCCGCTCCGCCATCTGAAGGATCATATTCACACTCTCCTCCTTCGCGTCACCGATAAATCCGCAGGTGTTGATCACGCATACTTCGCCCTTTGGCTCCTCCGGATCATGCACACACCTCCAGCCTGCCGCCTCCAACTGCCGCATCACCCGCTCTGCGTCCACCAAATTCTTTGAACACCCCAGCGTAATAAAATCTACTTGCCCTTTAACCATTCGCCTTTCGCCATTCGCCTTTAATTCCCCAAATCACAGTGGAACTTCAATCGTACCAACCGTACATGCATCTCGTCGTAGTAATCCTCGCCTAACTCCTCCATCGCCTTCTTGATATTATCGTCATCGGCGTTCTTGAAGTAGTCGTAGATCTCTTCTTCCTCATCCGGATCCACTACCTCCTTAATAAAGTAATTGATGTTGAGTTTCGTGCCGCTGAAAACAATAGCCTCCAACTCTTCCAACATCTCATCCATCGACATACCGCAACTCTCGGCTAAGTCGTCCAAATCCACACGACGGTCGATCGCCTGGATGATCTGTTTCTTTCGCGTACTCTTCTTCGCAACGGTTCGTATCCGCAAGTCTTCCGGCCGGATAATCTCGTTCTCATCGACGTACTCCTTAATAATATGCAAAAACTCATCACCGTACCGTTTCGCCTTGGCTACACCCACACCCGGAATCATCAGTAACTCTTCCATCGTGATCGGATACGTCGTCGCCATCGCCTCCAGACTCGGATCCTGGAAGATCACAAACGGCGGAACATCGTTCTTCTTCGCTACCTTTCGACGGATATCCTTTAAGATCGCATACAGCACCTCGTCGGCAGCCGCACAGGTGGCACCTGCACCGTCCATATCGATCTCATCCTCGTCTTGCACCTCAATCGGCACTTCGAACTTACCCGGTTTGCGAATGAACTTCAGTCCGTCTTTCTGCAGTTTCAGGTCACCGTAACTGTCCACATCCTTCTTGATCATCCCCACTAACAGCGCCTGTCTCAAAATAGCATGCAGCGTACTCTCTTCCACGTCACTCGCCGCACCGAAGTTATCCAGCTCATCGTGGTGGTAACTCATCACCTCGGCCGTCTGGTTTCCGTGCAGGATATCTACAATATGTTCGGCCTTATGGTGCTCGTTCACTTGCTGAATCGTCTCCAGCGCGATCTGTAACAACTCGCTCGCATCGATCTGCTTATACGTCTTCCGGCAGTTGTCGCAGTTACCGCATTTGTCTTCGTTATATTCCTCACCGAAATAGTGCAGCAGCAGTTTCCGCCTACAGATCGTACTCTCCGCATAACTCTGCGTCTCAAACAGCAACTGATTGCCGATTCCGATCTCCTTCGGCGTCTTGTCTTTTTGGAATCTTCTCAGTCTTTCAATATCGTCCGGACTGTAGAAACACAGACAGATTCCTTCACCTCCGTCTCGACCCGCACGACCTGTCTCCTGATAGTATCCCTCCAGACTCTTTGGAATATCGTAATGCACCACAAACCGTACGTCCGGCTTGTCAATACCCATACCGAACGCGATCGTCGCTACAATCACCTGGCACTCTTCCATCAAGAATGCGTCTTGGTTCTCTGACCGTGTCTGAGCGTCCATGCCTGCATGGTACGGCCGTGCACTGATTCCGTTCACCTTCAGCACCTCCGCCAGATCTTCCACCTCCTTGCGTGCCAAACAATAGACGATACCGCTCTTGCCTTCCATCCCTCGGATGAAACGCACCAGATCCTTATCTACGTCCGCCGTCTTCGGTCTCACTTCGTAATACAGATTCGGACGGTTGAAACTGCTCTTGAACACCGTCGCATCCATCATACCTAAGTTCTTCTGGATGTCTTTCTGCACCTTCGGCGTTGCCGTCGCCGTCAATGCAATAATCGGCGCTTTACCGATTCGTTGCACCATGCTGCGGATCTGACTGTACTCCGGACGGAAATCATGACCCCATTCCGAGATACAATGCGCCTCATCCACCGCGTAGAAAGAGATCTTCACGCCCTTCAAAAAGTCCACGTTCTCTCCCTTGTTCAAACTCTCCGGCGCCAGATACAGCAACTTCGTCTTTCCTGCCAGCACATCCTCTTTCACCGCTGCGATCTCAGGCCGACTCAAACTCGAATTGATGAAATGCGCTACACCTTCCTCCTCCGAGTAGTTACTCATCGCATCCACCTGGTTCTTCATCAGCGCTATCAGCGGCGAAATAACAATCGCTACGCCGTCCATGATCAACGATGGTAACTGGAAACAGAGACTCTTTCCTCCTCCGGTCGGCATCAATACAAACGTGTCTTTCCCCTCCATCACATTACGTATGATGGCTTCCTGATTGCCCTTGAACGTATCAAACCCAAAGTACGTCCGCAATGCCTCTACTAACTGTTCATGTGTTACTTCCATAACAAAAAATTCAATTTGGGCGCAAAGATACTAAAAAAAAATTATATGTGCAAGACTTTGGTACTTTTTTTTTGAAAATCAGCATTTTTTTTAAGTCATTTTTGCTCTTTTTTGATAAAAAATCGCAATATCATCAGTATTATATACATAGTATATAATACCAATATGTTAAAGTGCAAAAAATAGTGCGTGATAAGTGCGAGATAAGTGCGCCATAAGTACGTCATAAGTGCGTCACTTTCGTGGTCGAAAGCATCTCTTCTGCAGGTATCTCCCATACTCCTTTCGAAAGATTTCGGTACGTTTCGAAGTGAAAAACGATATTTTTTTGAAAAAAAATCACAAAACACTTGCACAATTCAAAAAAAAGCAGTAATTTTGCGCCGATTTTTGTAATGTATATTTTACAAATCAGGCAACTTAATTATAAAATTGATATCATGCAGAAACGGAATTTATCCTTTGCACAACTCTTTAATTTGAGTTTCGGCTTCTTCGGAGTGCAAATAGCATACGCCCTCCAAAGTGCCAACATTTCACGTATCTTTGCTACCTTGGGCGCTGACCCCCACACGCTGAGTTTCTTCTGGATCCTCCCGCCGTTGATGGGTATGATCGTGCAGCCGCTCGTAGGTAAGTATTCGGATAAAACATGGACGCGTCTCGGCCGTCGTAAACCTTACCTGCTCGTCGGTGCCCTCATCGCTCTCGCGGTGATGATTCTCCTGCCGAATGCCGGTAACTTCAGTTTCGGCCAGTCCGTCTTCCTCGGCCTCAATGCCGCAATGTGGTTCGGCCTATTCAGCCTCATGTTCCTCGATACCTCCATCAACATTGCTATGCAGCCGTTTAAGATGATGGTAGGCGATATGGTCAACGAAGAGCAGAAGGGTACGGCTTATGCCATCCAGTCTGCCCTCTGTAACGCAGGCTCGGTAGTAGGTTATCTCCTCCCGATCTCCTTGACGTGGGTAGGTATCGCGAATACCGCTCCGCAAGGCGTCATCCCCGACACCGTCAAATGGTCCTTCTACCTCGGTGCAGCTATTCTCACCCTTTGTTCGCTCTATACCTTTATGACCGTCAAAGAGATGAATCCGGAGGAATATGCCGAGTTCCACGGCATCAAGGATAAGAAAGTGGACCCATCAGACGAAAAAGGCATTATCACCTTGCTCAAAGAAGCACCTTCTGCTTTCTGGACAGTGGGCCTCGTGCAGTTCTTCTGCTGGTCTGCCTTCCTTTATATGTGGAACTATTCGAATGGCGCCATTGCCGTGAACTGCTTTGGCTGGGATGGAGTAGATACCGAAGTGGCAGAGTTTCAAAATGCCGGAAACTGGGTTGGCGTAGTATTCTGCGTACAAGCAGTCGGTTCGCTCCTATGGGCGGCTTTCCTGCCTTGGCTCGAGAAACGTTTCCATAACAAGGGAGCGTATTCGATCTCGCTCGTCGTGGGTGCAATCGGTTTTATTTCCACTTTCTTCGTAACGAACCAGTATGTGCTCTTCGGCAGTTATCTCCTCATCGGTGCCGCTTGGGCGGCAATGCTTGCCCTGCCGTTCACCATCGTTACCAACGCTATCAAGGGCGGTAACATGGGATATTACCTCGGCTTGTTCAACTGTACCATCTGCCTGCCGCAGATCATTGCAGCACTCCTCGGCGGTGTACTCCTTACTTATATATGCGGGGGCGCGCAGGCGGGTATGCTCATCGTTTCCGGTGTGCTCCTCCTCTGTGGTGCTGCATCTGTCTTTATCATTAAAGAGAAAGAATAATATCGCATAAACAACAAACAAATAATTAATATCTATTATGAAAAACAAATCTACAATTCTAATCATGGCCTTGGCCATTGTAACGGCCCTTGTGGGCTGTAAAAGGAATGAGATTGACATCGAAGAAGAACTGAAGGAACTCTCGGAAGAGACTTTCAAAAGTCTTGAGTATTGCAGCCATGTTGATCTGAACGGCTACAATATGGATGTCATTCAATTCCATTTCAATCATGCTGACAACACAGTGGAAAAAACTACCTTCTCCTTCGGTGATGGCGTTTCGGCTGCGTTTGAATCGAAGACCTATTCGCTGGTCTGGGATGAATTTACAAGTTCTATGTTAGGCAGAAAAGCGCGGCTTGTCGCTGAGGATGAAGAACTGAACTTGCTCTATCTGAATAATGTCTTTACACTCTCCGATTCCGTGCAGATGACCGAGAAGGAAGCCCTTGCGGATATCGCTTCTTCCATCTCCTCGAATATTGCGAACTCGGATTGGGCTGCTTATGAACCCGTTTATGTGATGCAGGACCATTGGACCATGGATACAACATGGTATGAGACCCACCGTCAGGGAAAGAAGATTATCGTGGACACCATCACAGGACGCTTCAAACATGAGGAACAGATCCCTGTAGGTGTTGCTTCTCAAAAGATTTCTTATCTTCGTTTCTATGATGATGTTACTTCTCATAGAAAGACTTTGGCTTGGGCAAGCGGAGAGCAGGTTAATATTGTAACACCTGATACGACGATTTTACCTCAAGTCCAGGATGCTACGAAGAACGATACCATTATTACGTTCTCTATCGAAGAAACACCTGCAACTCGTATTGTTGTTGATTCTGCTAATCACTGGAGTCTTGCTAAGGTCAAAGAGGGCGCGTTTGATGTGATATTCAAACATACTGATGACGGCGCAGATGAGACTTTGCAAATGTCCGCTTGTACGGATAGTACATTTACGCTGAATAATGCGATTTATCATAACCTGAAAAAATAATACTGTATGAAAAACAATATATTCAATCTTCGCGCGCTGCTGATGTCATGTCTCCTCTTTGTGGGACTGTCAGCTTTCGCTCAACTCTCGGTGCAGGGTAATGTCACTGACGCCGCTACTGGTGAACCCATTATAGGCGCGTCTATCCTCGAAATAGGCACTACAAATGGTACGATTACTGATTTCGATGGTAAATTTTTACTCAATGTAAAAACAGGTGCAAAACTCTCTATCTCCTACATGGGTTATAAAACCCAGGAACTCGCGGCTGCGCCGAACATGAGCGTCCGTCTGGGTGAGGACACCGAGTTGCTGGAGGAAGTCGTAGTCGTTGGTTATGGTGTAGTGAAGAAAGGTGACGCCACCGGTTCTGTTACTGCGATCAAACCCGATGATATGAACAAAGGTCTGACGACCAACGCTCAAGACATGCTCCAAGGTAAGATTGCCGGTGTGAACGTAGTCGCTGCGGATGGTACGCCGGGTGGAGCCGGAGCAATCACGATTCGTGGTGGTGCTTCCCTCAACGCTTCCAATAATCCCTTGATTGTCATCGATGGACTCGCAATGGATGAGAATGGTATCCAAGGTGTATCGAACCCGCTTTCTATGGTTAACCCGAACGATATTGAGAGCTTTACCGTCCTCAAAGACGCTTCCGCTACCGCTATCTATGGTAGCCGTGCTTCCAATGGTGTCATCCTTATTACTACCAAGAAAGGTGCAAAAGGCAGCAAACCCAAAGTAAGTTACGCCGGTAACCTCTCTATCGGTACGCTGACCAACCGCACCCAGGTGCTCACGGCGGATCAGCTCCGCGGATATGCTACCGCCCTGGGTCATAACGAAGAGAAAACCAATTCTTTAGGAACAGCAAGTACCGATTGGCAGGACCAGATATACCGCACCACGGTTTCCACCGACCATAATATCTCGATTATGGGTGGCGTGAAGAACAATATCGTGGACATGCCGTATCGTGCATCGGTGGGCTATACCCTCCAAAACGGAGCTATCAAGACTTCGCAGATGCAGCGTGTTACCGCATCCCTCAACCTCAGCCCGTCCTTCTTGGATAACCACTTGGCATTCAATATCAATACCAAGGGAATGTATATCTACAACCGCTATCCTGCCGGGGTCGTAGGTGCGGCTCTGTCCATGGATCCTACTATGCCTGTTAGAGGACAGGCGGTTAATGCCAATGGAGATGTCCTCGTGCCGCAGAACGTGCTTGATAACTGGTTCGACGGATACTACCAGCGTATCGTTTCTCCTTCTGGATACAACGATGACGCATGGCCCTATACCAAAAACTCACAGACTACAGGCAACCCGGCTGCTGCTTTGGCACACAAGAATGACCGTGCAAACGCAGGCTCCTTCGTCGGAAATATCGAGGCGGACTATAAGATTCATGGTTTCGAAGATCTGCATATCCACGCTAACTTCGGTGCTGACTATTCCTACGGTAAGCAGAAAACGGTTTTGCCGGCTTATAGCTATGACAACCACTATTTCGGTTGGAATGGCTGGAGCGATATGAGCAAGTACAACCTCCAGTTCTCCGCTTATGCGCAATACGGACACGATTGGGAAGAGGAGAAACAGCATTTTGATATAATGGTCGGTTATGAGAACCAGTATTTCTACCGTAAAACGCAGAGCGATGGTTCCGGTTTCTACCAGACCACGAATAAGGATCCTGAATTGGCAGGACAACCCTATAACAGATATACCAATACCTATATCACGGATAATGCCCTCCAGTCTGTCTATGGACGTATCAACTGGAATGGTTGGGACCAAGTCCTCGTTACCGCTACCTTCCGTGCGGATGCTTCCTCTCGTTTCGCTAAATATAACTCGAAAGGACAGAACGCACGCTGGGGGCTCTTCCCATCTGTAGCGCTCGGTTGGAAGATCAAAGAGACCTTCCTCAAGGATGTCAATTCTATCAATGACCTCAAACTCCGTATCGGTTATGGTATCACGGGTCAACAGAACTTAGGTGTGGATTACTACTATCTGCCTACTTATGCTACGGCGCAAGACCACGCGTATTACCCCGTTCTGGATGGTGGCGAGGACAATCCTCTCTTCGCCGGTAGAGATGCAAACGGCAACGCGGTGTATTATACCAGCCGTCCGGGTGTATATAATACAGACCTGACTTGGGAGAAAACATATACCAGCAATATCGGTATCGACTTCGCCTTCCTCAACAACCGTATCAATGGTAATATCGACTACTATCATCGTCGTACCAAAGACCTCTTGAGTACCGTCAACGTATCTGCCGGTTCGAACTTCAAGAACCAGATGCTCGGAAACATCGGTAGCCTCTACAACCAAGGTGTTGAGTTCGCTATCAATGCGGTGCTCGTAGATACGAAGAACTTCAAATGGGACTTGGGCTACAACGTAGCTTGGAACCAGAACAAGATCACCCAGTTGCTCTCGGACGATCCGGACTACTTCGTTCCGACCGGAGGTATCAGCTCGGGTACCGGTAATACGATCCAGGCGCATAAAGTGGGCGAAGCCGCTTACTCTTTCCTTGTCTATGAGACGAAAACCATGACCGATGAGAATGGGGTGACACGTCATTATTTCATCGACCGTAACAAAGATGGTCAGATCAACGATAACGATAAATACATCTACCACAATCCTGCTGCTCCTGTCACTATGGGTCTGCAGACCAAGTTCCAGTTCTATGGCTTCGACTTGGGCATCACGCTCCGTGCTAATATCGGCAACTATGTCTATAACGACGTATTGGCAGGCAACCTGCAATGGGTAGAAGCAGATAAAGTTTACCAGAATCAGAATGGCGGTTACCACTCTGTCCTGACTTCTGCTTTCAACTGCTATTATGGAGACAACATGCGTAGCGATGATATCCGCACGTACGTTTGGAACGATGCAACCCAAGCTTACGAAGTGGGAACGGATTCCAAAGGTGCTTTGGTGAAGAACTCCAACTGGTATGCTTCGGACTTCTTCGTGGAGAAAGCATCTTTCCTCCGTATTGACAATATCACGCTCGGTTATAGTTTCAACAAGACGAAAGTACAGGGACGTGCGTACGTTACTGTATCCAACCCGTGCGTCTTCTCTAAATACAAAGGACTCGACCCGGAGGTCGGCGGAGGTATTGACAACAATATCTATCCTCGTAGTATGACTACCGTGATGGGTATCACGCTCCAATTCTAATATGCAAGAATTCATAGAATAAAGAAACTTCAAAAATTAAAAGCGTTATGAAATACACAAAAATATTCTTTGCAGCCTTATTAGGTTTAGGTATGACGGCGTGTTCGCTTGATAGAGAACCACTGGATCCTAACACAGACACGAAATTTAATAAAGATGCTGTGTTCGCTAAATGCTACGCTACCTTTGGTGTTACCGGACAAAAAGGACCGGACGGCAACGGAGACGTAGATGGCATTGATGAGGGTACTTCTTCCTTCTATCGTATGTTCTGGGAACTGAATGAGTTCTGTACGGACGAAGGTTGGTGGATCTGGAATGATGTGGGATTGGCGGATATTCGTACCCTGACATGGAGTTCGAGCAACGACCTGGTATATGGATTGTATTCGCGTCTGAACTTTGATATCACGCTCTGCAATTCGTTCTTGGATAAGACTACCGAATATACGGATGACGAGACATTGGCGCAACGCGCGGAAGTGCGTATGCTGCGTGCAATCAACTTCTATTATCTCTTGGATATGTTCTATCGCATGCCGTTCTCGCTGACCGTTTCGCCTAACAAACCGATGCCGACTACGCGTCAGGAGTTGTTTACATGGCTGGAGACGGAATGTCTGGAACTGGCTTCCGATCCGCATATTATCCAGGCGGGACAGAGAACCAACAAATACCGTGTCGATCAGGCATGCGCTTGGTTCCTGCTGATGCGTCTGTACCTCAATGCAGAGGTATATAACGAGTCCGCACTCGGCGCAAGGGATGGCGAACCGAGATATGCGGATGCAAAGCAATACGCGAAGAAACTGATGGATAGCTCGTACAAACTGCACGGCTATGACAAATCTGCAAAGGCTGCGATTGATCTGGCTAAGGAGCGTACCGCTGATCATGTGTACTACTCGGCTTACCAGCAGCTCTTTATGGGCGATAACGATAACAACGGCGCTCAGGAAGAAGCAATCTTCATGATTTACCAGGATGCAATCCATTCCCAGAACTGGGGCGGTTCACGCTTCCTCGTCAGCGCCGTTCGCGATGCGAACTATGTGCCTTTCGGCTCGACGGATACATGGTCGTGTTTCCGCTCTTCGCCTGAATTCGTATATTACTGGGTGGACAAATCCAAAGCATCCTCTATCTCTCTGAATGAGTATCAGATGCCGGTTGCTCTCGGTGATGACCGTGCAATCATGGCTTCCAAGACCACCGCAGGAAAGAAGATGTCTTTGACCGGAAATGAAGCAGCCGATTTCTATGCTTCTTGGTCGGTTCTTAAATTCACAGGTGTGTACTCGACCTCCGAGACCACGACTCTGAAGGATTCCCAAGGAAATGACTCTATTGTAGAAGCTCCGTGGATCTGGGCTTCGCCTGTCGGCGAACCTCAATGGCCGGATACGGACATTCCTTTGTTCCGTCTCGCAGAGGCTTACTTGACCTATGCCGAGGCTTGCTTCCGTACGGGAGAATTGGCTCCCGCGGTAGAGGCTGTAAACTGCCTGCGCCGCCGCGCCAATGCACCGGAGGTTACCACGCTGGATGAGGAATCGCTGTTGGTTGAGTGGGCGAAAGAGTTCTGGTGTGAAGGACGCCGCCGTACAGACTTGATCCGCTTCGGACAATTTGCAGGTCCGTCCTCTACCATGACATGGGAAGGACATAAAGCAGGGAAGGACGCAAAATACAATGTGTATCCGATTCCGGCTAAGGATGTTACTGCCAATGAAAACTTAAAAGGTCTAAACGAAGAAATAGGTTACTAATAATGTACCTTATTAATCAATTTTATAAACCAATTTTATTAACAATTTAATTATCAAAAGTATGAAAAAGTTATTCGCTTTTGTAGCAGTCGCTCTGTTTAGCGTTGCTACGTTCGCAAGTCGTGAAGTGGTTCCGTCTGATGACGATCTGGCATCGTATGCAACAGGAACCTACACGATGTGTATCTACAACGAGAGTGCCTGCAACGGTATCGTCCTCAACGGAACGTACGCAGGTTGGCCTAATGCTGCCGATCACGCTAATCTGCTTGACTTCGTAGCAGTAGATGGCTTCCAGGACTGGTATGTTGTTTCGTGGAATGATGAAACAGGTGCTGAAGCAAAAGATGGTGGTGTACAAGCTAAACCGATTCAATTGGACGGTAGCGGTTTGTTCAACTGGGATTATCAGCTTGGTCCCGATGCAGAACTGATTCGCGGTACTGCTGACTTGCTCCCCGGTAATAATGGTACTGAAGTTGATATCAAGAATATCCAACCGGGTATCGTTGTTATTGATGTAAAGAGCTGGAAGAATAATCCTTGTACAGCTGTATATCACACTTACAAAGTATCACTTGTTTCGCCGGATTGCAACGACGAGGACTATGTCGTTCCTGCTATCTCCGGTGGTTTCAATGGTTGGGCACAAGAGGCTATGACTCTGAATGAGTTGAAGACCGCAGAGCGTCAGAATGATAACCTCCCCGGTGCTGTATTTGAAGCCAGCTTTAAAGCCGCTGAGGGTTCTGAGTTCAAATTCCGTTCCGCTGCAGAGTGGGGCGCTGACTGGAGCAACGAGCTCAAAGAGTATGACGCTGAGAATGACGAGTGGAAAGCATTTAACGGAGGTGCAAACCTTGTACTTGGCGCAGAAACCGAGATTATGTATGACCTTGGCGATCCTACCTTGTATTCATGGAACAACTGCGAGAAACCCGAGCCGGTTGACTCAACAGTTTATTACACGGTAGTACTTCTTAATGCTCCGGCAAATGGACCGGCAGCCGGTGTTGAGATTATCGGTACGTTCGATGGCTGGGCTGGTACTGCAATGGAACTCCTTAATACCGGTTGGTACTTTGCTCAATTTGATGTTATGGGATTCCAAGAGTTCAAGTTCCGTGAGGCTGGTACCTGGGATAACGAAATCGTTTATGTAGAGAGCGGTGAGGGACTCGCAAATATGAAATTCGAGCAACTCTGGCAGGATGACACCTACAAGGGCACTCCTTGCAAGATGATCGAGCTTGATCTCAGTGGCGAAGATTATGTATGGAAAGCTAACTATCAGGGCATCGAGAACGTAGTTCTGACCGAGAAGGCTCAAAAGGTAATGGTTGATGGCGTTATGTACATCATCCGTGACAACAAGATGTTCAACGTTCAAGGAACTCAAGTTCGCTAATCCGAACCAAACATCAAAAAAGAATAGGGACGCTTCGGCGCCCCTATTTTTTTGCCTTACCGGACTATGACTGTCCGGTTGATTGTAGCCTTACGGAGGCTTGACGTTAGCCTTGACTGTCGGTTGACCGTCGGTTGACCGTCGGGTTTCATTGCATGAAGAATGCTCCATTGTGCCTTTTTTTGAGAATAAATGTGCATTGTCCGGCGAAGGCGTGCATCTGCGGCTCAACGAATGAATCCAAGCAGGCAGCGTCACCGTTAGCGGCAGCGACAAATCCGTCGCCTTCGTACCGTATCAGGTTATTGGCCTTCGGACAAAGGTTACCGTCCTTATCCACCACCTTCACCGTCATATAGCATAGTTCCTCAGGATTTTCCTCTTCATTGGCCCAAATAACCTCCAAATGATCCGGCTCGCCTGCAGTCTTTACGCTCTCTCTTGCCATCTCTTTTCCCTTCTCGTCATACGCCACTACCGTAATTTCACCTGCTTCAAACGGCACATCGAACCACATCAGGCGGTAACGGGGTAATAACTCCGGTCTCGGCGCACTTCCCCATACCGGCGGTACAAAATCGCCTACTTTCGGCATCTGACTCACTCTCGCTTCCTGTGACTCGTAACCGTTAACCGGTAACCCTTTCGCCATTAATTCCGTTTCTTCCGTGGTCGCAAAACGCAGTTTACCGTAACTCTTGCCGTTCACAAACAATTCCGCATTCGGGTAACTTGTGTAGCAGAATACCGGCACTAAATCGCCCTCTTCCCAGTTCCAATGCGGTAACACATGTAGCGTCGCGTCCTCTTTGTTCCATTGGCTTCGGTATAGATAATACCGATCCTTCGGCAGCGATGCCAAGTCAATAATTCCGAAATAACTGCTATGACTTGGCCATGCGTCCGTATCGTACGGCGAAGGCTCTCCTAAATAGTCAAATCCCGTCCAAACAAACTGACCCAAGGTCCAGTTATAATCGTCCTGCAACTGAAAATCTTGTTCCGGCAGACCGGACCACGGACAATACTCCACGTCATATCCGCTACTCTGATAATCCTCATAAATCGCAAAATCCTTCAGCACAGCAGGGATCTTATAAACGCCTCTACTGGATACCGTACTTGCTGTTTCGCTACCCAAAATCATCTTCTGCGGCAGATTCTCATACGCTTCTTCATATCTTCCGGTTCGATAATTGAAACCCGGTAATTCCACCGCCGCTCCAAATCCGTTATGAATCACATGCATCGCTTGGTCCATACCGTTCGTCACCGGTCGGGTGGGGTCTAATTCATGGAATAGCGCTTGCAGTTTTGTCACGATCTCAATACCGTCCGGCAGCACCTGGTTCCATACCTCGTTACCGCTCGACCATAGCATCACGCACGCGTTGTTGCGATAGTGCTTCACCATATTCGTGATATCCCGTTTCCACCATTCGTTGAACTCTACGCTGTAGTCGTTCTCCGTCTTGCCGTGGTTCCAAACGTCAAACGGCTCGATCATCATCATCATTCCCATCTCGTCGCATAACTCCACCAACTCCGGTGCCGGCATGTTATGACTTGTGCGAATCGCATCGCAACCCATATTCTTCAGCATCGTGATCTGGTGACGTAACGCGTCCTTATGTACCGCCGCACCCAACGGTCCTAAGTCATGGTGATTGCATACGCCCTTGAATTTTCGGGTCTCGCCGTTCAACTCAAATCCCCTCTCTGCCGTATAAGAAATACTCCGGATACCAAATCGCGTCTCTTTCTTATCCAATATCTCTTTATCCCGCAGTACACGCGTCCGCGCTATATACAGGTTCGGATCCTCAGGCGACCATAATTGCGGCTCTATTACCTCTGCTACGCCTTCCTGTCCTTCTATCGTTGCAACCACCTTGCCATTATACAGTATATCAGTCTGAATGCTGATATCTGATGGCTGATGACTGATGGTTTCAACTCCATCCTGCACATCCACCTCGATCGTCACCTGCGCATACTCTTTGCTCACTTTGGGTGTCCGAACCAAAATGCCGAATGTCGGGATATGAATAGGATCCGTTTCTACCAAGTGCACATTCCGGTACAGTCCTGCACCCGGATACCAGCGGCTCTGCTGCGGTTTGTTCTCCAGGTACACATCAATATCCACGCTATCTGAATGCTGATGGCTGAATGCTGACGGCAGTATATAGCAGTCAAACGTGTTGTACCCGTACGGCCAATAAACCATTTCCTCGCCGTTCACATACACGTCCGCATGACTCATCGCGCCGTCAAAAACAAGCGTGTAGAACTTGTCTTTCTTTACTGCCACACGCGTCCGGTAATGACCCTTACCCATCCACGGCAGACCACCGCTTCGGCCTGTCTTCCACGTAGGCTCCTTCTCACCGTTCTGAACAACAATCACTTCTTGCAGGTCATTTGCCCGGTCAAAAGGTCCGCTGATCGCCCAGTCGTGCGGAATAGTCACATCCTCCCATACGGGATTATCCGTCGTGTCTTGAGTGAACTGCCACTCCCGCAACAACGTGTCCGTACGAACTGTTTCTTGCTTTGTCGAACAAGCACAAAATACCATGCTACTAATCAGCAGCATGGTAGAAATAATATTGAAATTACCTTTCATTTTTCACTTTTCATTTTTCACTTTACAGAAATCTATATTCGGTTATTTCGTCTAATTTTTCGCCCGGTCTCAATACGATATTCGGGAAATGGTCATGGTGAATACTGTCCGGCCATTGTTGCGCTTCCAGGCACACCGCATGCTTTTCGTCATACATCGTGCCGCTCTTACCTGCGTTGCGCTCGATGAAGTTACCCGTATACACCTGCAATCCCTTCATCGTCGTCCAGCATTCCATCGTCCGGCCGTCCGCCTCCAGTGTCGCCGCATGACGTAACGCTTTCGGTGCATCCGCTTCGCACAGACACCAGTTGTTGTCGATACCCTTCCAAGGCGTAAAGAACGGATCTTTCATGCGGTCACCCAAACGGGTAGGCTGACGGAAATCCATCGGACTATCCACTACCGGCAGAATCTGACCCGTCGGACAGGTCCATTCGTCGAACGGCGTGTACCGGTCGGCATTCACCTGCAGCATATGGTCATCTACTCGACCGCTGTCTTCACCTGCCAAATTGAAATACGCATGGTTCGTCATGGCAACTAACGTCGGCTTGTCCGTCTTGGCCTCGTAATGGATCACCAGACGGTTGTCTTTCGTCGCTGTGTACGTCACCCATACATCTACATTGCCCGGATAACCTTCCTCGCCGTCTTTACTGCGGTAGTGCAGCGTGATTTCAAACAAACTCTGCGCCGTCACTTCCCATAACTTCGCGTTGAAACCTTCCAAACCGCCATGAAGACTGTTTGGCCCGTTGTTGACAGGAAGAGAGTAGGTGACTCCGTCCAATTCAAACGTTCCTCCACCGATTCGATTCGCTACGCGACCGCAGATCGCATTGAAATACGTCTCTTTCTCTTTCCATTCATCTGCCGTACGAAAACCCAACACGATGTCTTTCACTTCCCCTTTCCGGTTTGCTACCAACAGCTTCGTGATCTTCGCTCCCAGATTACTGATCTCGACCTTCAGTCCTCCCGTGCTCTTTATGGTGTAGAATTGAACTGTTTTCATACATCAAACATTATACATCATACATCACTCCAACCGCATTACGCCATTTCCGATTTCTGCTACATAAAAGTCTGCTTTTAGACCCGTCTTCTCTTCGTATTCCTTACCTACAAAGGCCTTGAAGTCCTCGATCGCTTCGTCTTTCACCAGACTTACCGTGCATCCGCCAAAACCGCCACCTGTCATACGGCTACCGAGCACACCCTCTACCTGCCAAGCGGCTTCCGCCAAGGTATCCAACTCCTTACCCGTCACCTCATAATCATCGCGTAACGATACGTGACTGGCGGTCATTAACTCACCGAAATAAGCAATCTCGCCTTTCTTCAATGCCTCTACGGCTGCTGCTGTTCTCGCTACTTCGCCTACCACGTGACGCGCCCGCTTCTTGGCTATAGGATCACTAATCGCTCCTTCTACCTCTTTCCAGTCCTCCGGTGTCAACTCAGCCAGGCACTTAATCGGTTTCACTTTACAAATCTGCTCCACAGCCGTCTTGCATTGACGAACGCGGTCGTTATACGCACCCGAATCCAGATGGTGAGGACTGTGCGTGTTCGTGATCACAACCTTGATGCCCTCTAACTTCACCGGCACATGCTCGAACTCCATCGTGTCGCAGTTCAGATAAATCGCATGGTCTTTCTTGCCTTGCGCACTCGCAAACTGATCCATGATACCGCACATCACACCGGCATATTCATGCTCGCATGCCTGACCAATCAATGCCAACTCCGTCCGGTATTTCTTATCATCTGCATCCTTCCAACCCATTTCTTCCGTAAAGGCACGTGCTGTCACTACTTCCATTGCCGCACTGCTGCTCAAACCGGCACCGGCAGGAACATTGCCGTAATACAACAAATCGTAGCCGCTCTCTAACTTGGCCTCCGGATGACGACGGGCGATGATCTCGATGCAACCTAATGCGTAGTTGCACCATGCCTTGTCCGGTTGAGGTTGAATCTCCGAAATAGGAATCTCGTACTTCTGCGGCATGTTCATGGACTGGAAACGCAGTACCCGATCGGCATTCTTTGCGATCAGTAACCATGCTCCGAAACTTAACGCACATGGGAAGACACAGCCTCCGTTGTAATCCGTATGCTCACCGATTAAATTTACACGACCCGGGGAGAAATACATTTTCTCTACTTGTTTTCCGTAGGCTTGCTCGAAAGCCATTTTCATCTCTTGTGTTGTCATAATTATAGATATTTGATTAAAAAGTGCACAAAATTACAAAAAAATTTTGATATATGCAAAAAAAGTTGTATCTTTGCAGCAAATTTTTAAAAAATAATACTATGGATCACAATTTGGAGTTCACGCTGATGGCGTTAATGTTCGTCCTTATTGGACTTATGTTGGTTTCATTTTTCTTGGTTTGGCACTGGTTTGACGCCCGTAAGAGGTTGAGTATCGTGCGTGAGGTGACGCGTGAGCAAACCATACAGGCGATTCGTCATTCCCATAACCGTTGTCGTTGGCTGCTCGGTGTAGGTCTTTTCCTCGCCTTGTGTTTCATTCCGATTCCCTTCTTCCTTGAGGCGTACTATAACTACCTCGTTTATCCGGGAATCGTCATTGTAGCGGATACCTTGATCTTGCTTGCTTTGCGGATGAAAGCAAAGGATGCCATCGCTTCAATTGACGAGTATGTCAATGCTAACGAGGAGCATGTTCGTGAAGCAGCGGCAGAGCGTGCCCGCATGCGTGATCAATGGAGACGGGATGCAGCGGTACTGAACCCGAAGGCGCAAGCGCAGATCAAAGAAGAACTGGGCGATAACTATGAGATTTGGTTTCAACACGATATCCTCGTCGGACGTAATGTGCTGGCGAATCGGGAGGAAGGAAAACTCTATGCGCAAGGTGTCGTTCTCTCCTTCGGCGAGATCATGGAGGTGCGCAAAGGACGTAAAGACCTTAAACTCGTTACTTCCAATAGTATGCACCCCTTCGTCACCATTGACTTCGGTGCACTGCCGATCAATCCGGAGACTGGAAACAAATACATGGACGAGATAGCAGAATTGATCGAAAAGATTATCCCATAACAAAAAAAAGAGGCACCCGCCTCTTTTTTTTTGTTAGTAGCTTTCCTCTGCCGAAGGAAAACTCCCGTCTTTCACGTCTTTGATATATTCGCCTACTGCCCCCTTCACCTCTTCGGCTAAGTGTGCAAAATGGCGCAGGAACTTCGGCTTGAATCCTTCGTTTAAACCTAACATATCGTGCAGTACCAGCACTTGACCGTCGCATCCGTTGCCGGCACCAATACCGATCACAGGACAATGCACGGCTTTCGTCACTTCCTGCGCCAACGCAGCCGGGATCTTCTCTAACACAATGCAGAAACAACCGGCCTCATCCAATAACTTCGCGTCATTCAGTAGCTTCTCCGCCTCCGCTTCTTCTTTGGCCCGTAACCCGTAACCGCCAAACTGGTTCACACTCTGCGGCGTCAGACCCAGATGACCCATCACCGGCACTCCTGCTTGGATCATATGCTTAATCGACGGCAGAATTTCCTCTCCGCCTTCTAATTTCACGGCATCGCAACCGCTCTCCTTCAAAATCCGGATAGCATTACGCACCGCTTCTTCCTCACTCACTTGGTAACTTCCGAACGGCATATCGCATACCACCAACGCATGCTGGGCCGCACGAACAACACCCTTCGTCAGGAAAATCATCTCCTCCAACGTGATCGGAAGCGTGTATGAGTTGCCGCAAACGATGTTGCTTGCACTGTCGCCAACCAATAAAATATCCACTCCCGCTTCGTCTAACAAACGAGCTAAGGTGAAATCATAACTCGTTAACATGGCGATTTTCTCGCCTTCCGCCTTCATCTGACGCAACTTCGCTGTCGTCATTCGGCTATTCTGTACATGTACTGACATCTTTTATCTATAATCTTTTGTCTATTTATTTTTCATAATTATCCATATGATCACAGGCGCACCAAATAAGGCACTAACCGTCATAATCGGCAGCGGATGCACGAACAGCGAACAAATCACGTCGCATACCAGTAACAGGCATGCACCGATCAGCGCACTCGCCGGTATCGTCACGCGGTGATTGGACGTCTTGAAGATCCCCCGCGCAATATGCGGCACCGCCACACCGATAAACGCAATAGGACCGCAGAAAGCCGTGATACCTCCGGCCAACAGACCCGTCGCTAACACGATAAACAACCGCGTCCGACCGATATGAATACCCAAACCCCGTGCATAGTCTTCGCCTAACAACAATCCGTTCAGCGGTTTCAGACTCAGCAGCACAAACACCGTTCCTGCCATCAGGATAGGTACTAATAACTGCATATCCGTCCAACCGACACTGCTCAGCGAACCCATCGTCCACACAATAAACAGTTTCAACGCGTCCGGATTCGCGAACTGCTGCAGCAACGTCACCAACGCGCCCGCAATAGCTCCGAACATGATACCCACGATCAGCAGACTCACGTTGCTCTTCACCCGCTTACTCACCGCCAGCACCAGCAACAGCACCAAGGTCGCACCGATACACGCCGCAATAGGAAGGCTGATGGCTGAAAGCTGAATGCTGAACGCTCCTAACATCGTTAGGAGAGCGACACCTAAACTCGCCCCTGAACTCACGCCCAACGTATACGGCCCTGCCAACGGATTTCGGAATAAGGTCTGCATAATCAAACCGGTTACCGATAATCCGGCACCTGCCAAGATCGCTGTTACTGCCTTCGGCAGACGGATGTCATGTAAAATCCTTCCGTCTATCTCCGACATCGCTCCGAACGGCCATAACCATTCCGTACCGCCTTTGCATACGTCCAATATGAAAAGCAGCACCAATGCGATACCCAACGCACCAAATATAATCCCTGTTCGTGTACTATGCATGTACTGGTTATGTACTATCCCGCACTACCTTATAATATACTATGTATATTATCCCGTGATTTTGGATTTATTCGATCTCTATACCGGTCACATTGTATTTCTTTCCGTTGCGTTCGATGAGCAACTGCCCCTCATGAACTACTTTCCGGCTGCTTGTCTTTGACGATTCAACCGCCTCTATTCCTTCTCCTTGTTCCGCAAAAGTGCCTAAGTAATAAGGTGCACGGCTGTTGATTGCGTGACCGGAGGTAGTACTTTGCTCATTCCAGAAACCGCGGTTGGACCACTTCTCTTCTACCAGTCCCGCCTTTGTCGCCCAGTTTACATAATCGCCGTTGCCTAAATCTTCCGGAAACCAATAACTGATACCATCTACATTCTCCAGCGGCTTAAGGTTGTCCACGATATCCTTTACAAAATTAGTTTGTCCTTGAACGGAACATTCCCATGCATCCCGTGTATCGAAATTCACGCCTTGCGTCGGCCAATATTGGAAGTTATAAGCGCATTCCACAATATGCACACGTTTGTCGGGAAACAGCGTCTTCAGGTTCTTCAGCGCATTCACTAAATTGTTCTTGTCGCTCTTGTCTGCCACCTGTTCACTCGTCATATAGCCGTGCCAGAAAGGATAGTAACTCAGGCCGATTACATCGAAATCCACGTTTGCGTCAACCAGTTTGTTGTAATAGTAACTGTTGTAACCGGTATTTGTCGGACGGTCTGTATGTATGATGATTTGCGCGTTCGGACATTCGGCACGCACAGCGTCACATCCGGCTTTAAGCAGGTTCAGATACGCAGGCCAGTTGTCGTCTTTCTGTCCTTTGGAATAATCTGGTGTAAAATTGTACGGATGCACCTGAATACCGCATAGACCATACATGATCTCATTGCCTACCTGCACGAAATCCGGTGTCGCACCGGCGGCCTTCAGCGTCTGCAGCACCATATGCGTGTACACGCTTATACTGTCGGCCATCACAGCATCCGACGCACCCTTCCAAGCAGCTGGCGCTTGGATATGACCGGCATCCACCCACGAGTCCGAGTAGTGAAAATCCAACATGAAGTTCGCACCTGCGTCCTTGATACGCTTACCTAATGCCGTCACATACGCCAAATCCTGACAGATCGCATAGTCCGTAGTCTGATAATCAGGCGCTTTCTGATTCGGATGAACGAAAATACGTACACGGAACGTGTTCCATCCGCATTCTTCCTTCAACCATGTGATCAGATCACTGATCTTCTTTCCGTTCACATCCTTGTAACCCGAACTGTATTGCTCATACTGCGGTAACATCGAGATGTCTCCTCCTACAAACTTTCCTTGCGCGTATGCGCATGTGCACAGGAACGCGATAATAAATAAGGTACAAAAACGCTTCATTTCACTCTTTTTGTTAAAAATTGCATGCAAAAGTACAAAAAAATTTGCATATATGCAAAAAAAAGTGTACCTTTGCAGCCGATTTGTGTGATTTTTTATAGAAAATTCACGAAAAAAATTAAATAACGTTATTTATTAATTTTAAAATCAAAACAAAATGAAGAAATTTTTTGCATTTGTAGCTGCAGCGCTCGTAGCGTTCAGCTTCACCGCTTGCAACGAGAACAACCCGACTCCTGGTAAGGATGGTAAGTTCGCTATCTTGGTAGAGAATGTTACTGCAACAACTGCCGATGTTACTGTTACTCCGTCGGACACCAGCGCTTACTATTACTGGAGTGTTTACTATGCTGAGAGTATTAAAAACGTAGGTGACTCTCTGGGTATTTATTTGGCAGAGAACTTAAAAGCTGAGTATGGTTCTTATGATTGGGATTTGGTTGCTAGCTATCTTTTGATTAAAGGTCAGGATAATTACGCTTTAACAGGACTTCCTTCCGAGACCGATTTAGCGGTTGTTGCTTTCTATCTGGATTCTACTTACACTGTTCTTGGTGAAGTGGGTGTTAAGGAATTTACAACCCCGAAGATGGAAATTGCAGAAACGGTAGCTTTGAACTTTACTTCTGCTGAACTTGACCTCTCTTATTATCAGGATTATGGTATCGTTGGTCTCTCTGGTAAAGCACAAGATGGTTATGACCTTGAACTCTTCTTCTATGCTGACGAACTAAATGGTACATTCACCGAGAGCGATTTCTACAGCGATGGTCAATATGTTTATAACTACGTAGAATGGGGAGATGGTGATGAAGATTGGACTCCTCTTGCTAAGATGAACTTAGTTGGAGCACTCAATGCAGAGGCTACTGAGTATACTTTCAGTGGTTCTGTAGTTGGTAATAATGCTGTTGAGTACACCTTTAACGCTATTGCTACTATTGCTGCTGAGGAAGAAGAAGGTGGTGAGGGAGCTGCTGCTCCGAAGCGTGCTGCTAAGAAAGAGGCTCATAAGGTTGCAAAGAGAATCGTTAGAAAGTAAAACTCTCTTCTGAACGGTTTTCTACTTTTGGAAAACTTTTCAACAATTTAAAAATTGCAAACGACTGTCTTTCAGCCGTTTGCTTTTTTGTTTTGGATAACTTTTTCTTTTTGTTGAAAAAAAAATTTGCACAATTGGAAAAAATGTAGTACCTTTGCACCGTATTTCCGCTTGAACAAAATTAATACTATATATTATGGAAACATACATTATTAAACGTGACGGTAAGAAGGAACTTTTTACCATTGACAAAATCAAAAATGCCATTTCCAAGGCATTCATCGCAGTAGGCGCTTTTGCAACCGAAGAGACATTAGGTGCCGTATTGTCGCACCTCCGCGTTCGTGACGGACAGACCGTTGAGGAGATCCAGAACCAGGTCGAAGTAGCCCTCATGGCCGAAGGTTACTACCAGGTCGCTAAGGCTTTCATCCTCTATCGCCAAGGACATACAGAGGATCGTGAGACCCAGCGCCGTCTGGACTTTATGATGAACTATGTCCAGGCATCCAACGCTGCCGAAGGTTCGAAATTCGATGCTAACGCGAACGTGGAGCATAAGAACATCGCTACCCTCATCGGCGAACTTCCGAAACAGGGATTCATCCGCCTCAACCGCCGTCTGCTCACCGAGCGTATCAAAGAGATGTATGGCAAGGAACTCTCCGATCGGTATATGAACCTGCTTAACCAGCACTTCATCTACAAGAACGACGAGACCAACCTCGCTAACTACTGCGCTTCTATCACCATGTACCCCTGGCTCATCGGCGGTACCAAGTCTATCGGTGGTAATGCAACGCCTCCTCATAACCTCAAGTCCTTCTGCGGTGGGTTCATCAACATGGTCTTCATGGTTTCCTCCATGCTCTCCGGTGCGTGCGCTACGCCTGAGTTCCTCATGTATATGAACTATTTCATCGAGCAAGAGTACGGTGAGGATTATTACAAACGCGCAGACGAAGTAGTGGATCTCAGTAAGCGTCGTCGTACGATCGACAAGGTCATCACCGACTGCTTCCAACAGGTTGTTTATAGCCTGAACCAACCTTCCGGTGCACGTAACTTCCAGTCCGTCTTCTGGAACATCAGTTACTATGACCGCTTCTATTTCCAGTCGCTCTTTGAGCACTTCCGCTTCCCGAACGGCGAAGAACCGCATTGGGACAGCCTCAACTGGCTGCAGAAGCGTTTCATGAACTGGTTTAACGAAGAGCGTACCCGTTGCGTCCTCACCTTCCCGGTTGAGACCATGGCCCTCCTCGCAGAAAACGGCGATATCAAGGATAAAGAGTACGGTGACTTCACGGCTGAGATGTATGCGAAAGGACACTCGTTCTTCACCTACGTTTCCGACAATGCTGACTCTCTCTCTTCCTGCTGCCGTCTGCGTAATGCTATCACCGACAACAGCTTCAGCTATACCCTCGGTGCAGGTGGTATCTCTACGGGTTCTAAGTCCGTGCTTACTATCAACCTCAACCGCGCTATCCAGTATGCCGTACGTAACAACATCCCGTATCAGGCTTACATCGAAGATGTCGTGGATCTTATGCATAAGGTACAGCTCGCTTATAACGAGAACCTCAAGTCGCTCCAAGAGAAAGGGATGCTGCCGCTCTTCGATGCCGGTTACATCAACATCGGCCGTCAGTACCTCACCATCGGTGTCAACGGTCTTGTGGAAGCCGCTGAGTTCCTCGGTCTCGAGATCAAAGATACACCGGAGTATGCCCACTTTGTACAGGAACTCCTCGGTATCATCGAGAAGAAGAACAAAGAGTACCGCACCAAGGACGTTATGTTCAACTGTGAGATGATTCCGGCAGAGAACGTAGGTGTTAAACATGCGAAATGGGATCGTGAAGACGGCTATGTCGTTCCGCGTGATTGCTATAACAGCTATTTCTATATCGTAGAGGACAAGTCCCTCAACGTACTCGATCGTTTCCGTCTGCACGGACGCAAGTACATCGAGCACCTGACCGGTGGTTCTGCTCTCCACTGCAACTTGGAGGAACACCTCAGCAAGGAGCAGTATCGTCAACTCCTCCGTGTAGCGGCTATCGAGGGATGTAACTACTTCACCTTCAATATCCCGAACACGATCTGTAACGACTGCGGTCATATCGACAAGCGTTACCTCAAGGAGTGCCCCCATTGCCATTCCAAGAATGTGGACTACCTCACCCGTGTCATCGGTTACATGAAGCGGGTTTCCAACTTCTCGGAGGCACGTCAGAAAGAAGCCGCTCAACGCTACTATGCTGAGAAAAGCAAAGCGCCTAAATGCTAACAGCCAACAGCTAACTGCTAATAGCTAATGAAAGTAGCTTCTTTTGACATCGTTTTTCAAGAGATTCCGGGCGAGGTAACACTCGCCCTTAATCTCTCTAATTGTCCCTGCCATTGTCCCGGCTGTCACAGCCCCCATCTGGCGGAAGACATCGGCGAGGAATTGACCACCGATCTCATCGACGGTCTCATCGACCGCTACGGCTCTATGATTACCTGCGTCGCCTTCATGGGCGGTGACGCCAATCCCGATGAAGTCGCCCACTGGGCCGAATATGTCCGTCCGCTCAAGACCGCATGGTACTCAGGAAGAACTAGTTTTCCTAGGAATCCTAGGGCCCTAGATTATCTTAAACTCGGCCCCTACATCGAATCGCTCGGAGGACTCAAATCGCCTACAACCAACCAGCGCCTCTACAAACGGGTAGGGAACGAATGGCAAGACATAACATCCTCGTTCTGGAAAAAGAACCTCTAAAAAAATCCCCGCGAGATTTTCGCGGGGATTTCCTTTCGCCATTGGCCTTTCGCCATTCGCCATTAGTAAATCAGTATCTTATCCGTCTGGCTTTGTTCTCCGTACATCGTTCGGATGAAGTAGATGCCATTGACCTCAGGAAGGGTCAGTTGCATAATTCCTTCTTCCAACTCGCCGTTACCTATGAGCATACCGGTGAACGAGTAGATAGCGTATTGTCCGCCGTGCGGCGCATCTACATTCACTATAGGCATCTGTCTCGGCGCATTATTCGGATATACCTGAATAGGATTGCTTACCGTCGGGTAATCAGCAAACGGCAGATCCGGTTTCTGAATGGTAATAGGATGGGTAGGAATAAGTTCCTCGTTGATACCTTTGCGCTTAGCCCACATGGTAACCTTGTCATCCTCTGCGAGTTCTTTAGTGTACAAGTAGTCGTGTTGATATGTAACAATCGCTCCTTCACCGATCTGCCATCTGATATCATCGAACTCATAACCGCAGTTACAATAGGTACTCAGCGGCGCTACTACATCGTCCCAGTTTTGCTCAATAATCCAACTTGGATATCGAATCTGGAACTCTAACGGATCGGACTGAATATCGTTACATCTGTTGTGAATCAGAAGTGTAACAGTGTAGTTACCCGGTCGAACTCCGCACTGCTGCTCCGGATAGCATTGGCTAACATCTGAAGGCTGCGGAATATTCACTTGAGCCATACCCTTTCTGCGTATAGGATTATTGTAACTATTCTTGAATCCTACCTGTTTTGCCGCATTGTCAAAGAGCAGGTCGTATGTCATTTCGCCTATTTGATCAACGGTAAAGTTAATATCAAATGTCAATGCTTTCTCCGGAATGTAACCGATCTTCTCTGTACTAATGGTTGTGATAGACGAAGCAACAGAGAGGTGTAGAACACCAATGGCATATACTTTGTCGTTCGAATCACGGATAGTATCCGTATAAACACCCGGTTGGGAGTAGAGCTTGTTGTTGAAACTCCATCTGAACTCCGGTTCGTTGTCACACAAAGTATATTCTGTTGTATCCGGTGTTATCACAATCAGGTGCAACACACGCGTACTATCGCATTTTCCGATTTGCCATGAGCGCTCATAGTCACCGCTATTGTAATACTTGCGGTTTTCCCATGTGTATGGCAACTCTTCCGGTAACAGTCTCACAGTCGTATCCATTCGGAATACCGGATAAACGGTGAGGTTCAATGTGACGATAGAGTCACAACCGTCAACGCTCTTTAGTTTGACACGGTGCTCTCCATTCTTGTAAAACTTCTCGCCTCCAAATTCGACGGTATCGCCTTCACATATCGTTTTGGTGACTGCCGGCATCTCATACGTCGGCGCTTCATATACCTCAATTCGGTAGAGGCTATCCATACGGTTGGTTACGGTCGATCTACGTACAAAGGTGTAGTAACCCGCGGTCCGAATAGTATCTTTATCAATAATGAGTTGTGAACCCGTACACAACGGAATCTGGTTCCAATCTGAGTAGTGCGTCGTCACTACAAACTCAAGCAGATTGATACTGTCGCATCCGTACTGATTGAGGTAGTTGTCTTCAATAATGGTCGTCGCTACATCCGGTATCCATTTCTGGGAAGTTTGATCCCACTGCGGCATGCCTATCTTCGTGTCATCGTAATACTTGCCGTTATGGATATACGGCACATCTTCGTCCGTGATCACAATACGTGTCTTGGTCATCGAGATCGGATTAACGATCAGCGTCAGGTTAACGATGGTATCAAACGATGACTCAGCTCCGCCACTGACTACGGCTGAGTATTTACCGGTTTTCGTGATGATTTGACCATAGAAGTTGTAACCGTTACCATCGTCACAGATATATTTCGTACGCTCTACGGTGATCGTACGTTTCGTGTTCACCGCAATCTGGAAGATAGAGTCACAACCATAAGCAGTCTTCAAGGTGTCGCGATAGATGGTATCCAACTTGGTGATGTGAATACCGTGGATATACGTTCCTTCTTGATCCAACTCTTTAATCAGATGTTGCTCATACGTGTAGAACGACGGATGGTTCGTTACCACCAACTCATATATACTATCGAAACCATAAGTGGTCAGATATCGGTCGAAGTAATGCTTCTCCACATTATCACCGTAACGCGTGAGGTATGGGTTCACTTGTGCCTTACCTTCTGCGTAGATCTTTTGTCCGTGCCATTCGATGGTATCCGGTGCACAGAGATCCAGGTACTCGGTGAAGTGGTAAGACGGGTGTACCTCCAAGTGCAGGTGATGGATAACATCGCAGCCGTAGTCGGTTTTGCTAATACATTCATAGTCTCCGGTCTTATCCAAGACACGCGGAACACCCGTTGTCGCATCCGGACAGAAGGTATAGGTATCCTGATCAGATATATATACGGTATCCCATTTCTCAAATATCGGCTGTACGCTGATAATATAACGCGTCACACGGTCGCATCCGTTCTCGGCCGGAACCGTGTCGTAGTACGAACAACTTTCTCGGATTGTGTCTCCGTTAATGATAAACGTGTTGCCGAAGCAAAGGTTGATGTTCTCTTCCACATACTCCGTCTCTCGTACGAACAAATGCAAGGTCGTTACTACCCGTGATGAATCCGTCCATGCGGTCGGTAATGCATAATCACCTGTTTCACTGTACTCGTAGCCGTGCCATACGAAGGGTAATTCATTACTGCATACATACGCCGTCGTATCAATCTTGAAGTCTTTCAGAACCGTCAAAATTAACTGATACGTATCCACACATCCATTGCTGTTCTGACTTGTATACGTATAGATACCCGATGTCATACAGGTGTCGCCGTGGAACATCACCGTATCGCCGGCAAAAATCGTTCTTGTCTCCGTCTGATGGTTTATCGGCTGTACCTGCAACGACAGCATCACAATCGAATCACATCCGTTCACCGCCGTCAGTGTGTCGTAATACGTTCCCGACTCCGTCAACATCCGGTTGTCGAATTGATAGAAGTCACCCTCACAGATAGTCGCTACAATCGGCTCTTCCAGTCGGGACGTCGGCAGTACTGTCACTTTCAATCCGATAGTGCTCAACTTACCTTCCGTGTTCACTACCGAGTCTCGGTAGATGCCCGATTCATAAATCGTCTTGCCGCGCCATACTAACGGTAACTCATTCGCGCAAACCGATACGGAATCGTCAAACAAGCGGTTCACCGTCAGACGTAACTCAACGATACTGTCGCATCCGAACGATGAAGTGAACCGAACCGGATAGATACCCGCCGTAGAGTAGGGCACACCTTGGAACATCACCGTGTCGCCTTCGTAAATACTCCGCTCAATCGAGTGGTAGTATTTCTGCAGTACGTTCAGGTGTAAGATCACCACGCTGTCGCATCCGTTACCGTTCTTGATCGTGTCGCGGTATTCACCCGAGACACCCAAGAACCGGTTGTTGAAGTTATACAAATCGCCTTCACAAATCTCGCGGTAGATCGTCGTATCCGTCGGCTCGTTGACTACCAGCCGCAAACCGTAGAACATCCGTTCGCCGTTCACAAAACTCGTGTCGTTCCGATAGATACCGGAAGCGTATAACGGCGTCACTTTGCCGTTCCATTTGTTCACCCATAGATACGGAAGTTCTGTCTTACATACCGTCACCGTCGTATCCACTAACGGGTGAACAACGACTTGCAGTACTGATGTGCTGTCGCACTCTTCAGGTGTGCGCGCATAATGCGTGTACGTGCCCGAAGTATATAAGGTGTCACCATAGAAGTATATCGTGTCGCCTTCAAAGATATGCTCGGTACGTGTGCTGAAGTACGGTTTGTTGATGGTGAGGTGTAACTCAACGATGGAATCACAACCATCCTTCTTCTGTAAGGTATCGTGGTAGATTCCGGCCTCTGTCAGGTGTAGCCCATTAAAGAGGTACGAACTACCTTCACAAATAGCAGCGTGGTTGATTACGACAACCGGTTCATGAACGATGAGTTGCAATCCGTAGAACAATTGGCGTCCTTCTGCATCGTAGGTCGTATCGTTGCGATAGATACCTGCAGCATACAACGGAGTGATCTGTCCGTTCCATTTGTTCACCCATTGATACGGCAGATCGTTCGCGCAGACAACCACTGTAGTATCCACCATCGGGTGTACAACCACCTTAATGTCTGTGATACTGTCGCAGCCGTCCGGTGTGTAGCCCTTGATGGTATGCAAGGTGTCCTTATCAAACGTGAGTCCCATTACAGAGGTTGACTGACCTTCGATAATATGACGCTCAATGTAGTTGTAGTACGGTTGATTAACGGTAAGGAATAGGGTAGTGGTGCTATCGCAACCGTTGCTTCCCTTCACTGTGTTCTCATAGATACCGGACTCCGTCAGGGCAATACCGTTGAATTGATACGAATCAGTACTGCAGATAGTAGCCCGGATGGTATCGTACTTCGCTTCATTGACAATGAGTTGAATGGTATAGAACGTGCGCTCTCCGTTAACATAACTGGTGTCATTACGGTATATACCGGCATTGTACAACGGTTTAACTTCACCGGTCCACTTGTTCGTCCATATGTACGGCAGCTCACCATTACATACAATGACGGTGGTATCGATGGCCTTATGTACATTGAGGAACAGTTCGGCAATCGAGTCACATCCTTCTGCTGTCTGTCCGTAATGGCGATAGGTACCGGAGGTGGTGTACGTCTCGCCGAAGAACGTATAACTCTCCCCTTCGTAGATATCTACCGGAATACGTACGTAAATCGGTTTGTTCACCGTTAGGAACAGCGATACGATGGAGTCGCAGCCTGCGGTGGAACGAAGGGTATCTACATAAGTGCCTCCTTGGGAATAACGAACACCGTTGAACCAGTAATCCGATCCTTCACACATCGAGTGGCGAACGGTATCGTGGTATACCGGCAGCACATGAACGTAGCGTATAAGCGTACTGTCATAACCATCCTGAGTCTGCAGGTATGCGGTGTACGAACCGGTCTCGTAGATGTCCTTCTTGTATATCTTCGTGCGGTCCTCGTTGTACCAAGTGTACGGCGTCTCGTTGTAACAGATGGAGACGGTGTCGTGGTACTGATAAGTAGCATGAACACGCAGACTGAGGCTGTCGATGCTATCGCAACCGAATGCGCTCTCAAATACGAATCGGTATTCACCGGCCGCGTAGAGCGTATCGCTCTTGAACGTAGCTCCGCTCTTGCTCTTGTGCTCCCATACATACGGTGTATCCACATCCGCGATATCTACTTGACGATGCTTAAGGAACTTCGGATAGAAATTGAGGCTCAACGTGATGATCGAGTCACAACCGTGGACAGTGGTCAGCGTATCGTTATAGAGTCCGGTGAGGGTGAGGAACCGCGGTTGACCGGATTTGGTCAGACCAAAGCGCAATGAGTCACCTTCACAGATCGTAGCGGTGATCGTATCATACTTAACAGGCATTACGCGTACGAAACGAACGCATGTACTGTCTGCCTCACCATCCGCAGTGCGGAAGTTCTGTATATATTCGCCCGTATGGTAGATATCGGTCTTACTGCCCCATGTGTACGGCGTCTCGCTCTGACATAGTTGTACCGTATCACGGTAGAGATAGTTCTGATGGAAGAACAAATGCAAACTATCAATACTGTCGCAACCGAACTTCGAGTAGTAGGTAAAGCTGTAGTCACCTGGTGCATGGAGCGTATCGCGTCTGATGATCGTACCGTTCTGAACGTGGGTCCATATATAGGGTGTATCTGCCGTCGAGATATGACGTGTCGAGTCGTTGATGTAACGCGGAAGAACATTGAGACGCAACTCGATGATAGAGTCACATCCGTTCTCCGTTCTTACCAGCGTATCCCGATAAACACCGCTCTGCTTCAGGAACCGCGGCTGGTGGGCACGGCTCAAACCGAACTGCAGCGAATCGCCGTAACATAAATTCTGATCCAGATACGTGATCGTCTGCGCTTTGTAGTTCACGAATAGTACATAGATACTGTCTAACGGATAGTAGGTAATCAAGGTATCTGCATAGCTGATCGTGTCGTCTGCATTCGGAACCGTGAACGTCTGTTCATATCCCGTGTTCCAGAAATGCGTGTGGGTCGTCTCAATCGGCGCACAGACATCAATCGTATCACGGAATACATGCGTATAATGAACCGTGAAGTTCATCGTAACCACCGAGTCACAACCAAACCGATTCGGCATCGTGTATTCATAGTCTCCGTTTACCCATAACGAATCCACATGCGTCGTATCAGTGCCGTCCGCCTGTTTCCAGGTATGGGACCATAAGTATGGTATCTCACGGTCCGTCACCGTCGCTGTGAAATGCTTTGTCTGAACCGGCTCACGTACGTAGAGGTGTAGGATAATCACGCTGTCGCACATATTTGTGGCCGGTACCGTGTCAAAATACGTACCGGTGTTATGGAGCGTACGCGTCGTACGGGAACCGTCTTTATGATGCTCGTTCCAATACCGATATCCGTTATTGCAGATCGTGTCGAACAAGTGCGTCTCATACTGCTGACGGTAGTAAACAACCAAATCATAGAAATGGTCGTAGAACCCATAGGACAAATGCTTTGTCGAATCAGTGAAGTGTAGCAGTGCCGAGTCTTGATCAGGTGTCTGGAATTTGATCGCAAAGTGTTCCTCCAGATCGTCATTGAACGTATACGTATACTCCCTATTCGCTATATGGCATATCTCAATCGTGTCTTGGTAACTGTATGTTGGATCTACCGTCAGGTGCAGCGTATAGACCGCTTTGCAGAAATGGTGAGCCGAATCCATGGCACTTACATAATCACCAATCGAGTCATACACACCCGTCGTACTCAGTACGCTGTCGTTAAATACATACGTCTCGCCTTGATGGATATGGGCGTATAAATGCTCATGCAGCGTGTCTGCATAAACAACCGTCCATTTCGTGATACTGTCGCACTCGTAAGCACGGTCGTTGTGAATAACCGTGTTATGCTTCGTATCCATCCATGCCGAGATCGTAGGAACTGTGTCGTAATAAACACCCGGTGCTTTGATCCACGTCGTGTCGTGCGGCCAGAATAACTGAACCGAATCGCCCTTACACAGCGCATACGTCTTTTCCGGAATAAGCGCCTGGTGAGGCCGTACGATGATATGGTGGAAATACGAACTGTCGCAGTTATACACAATCGTATCGTTCGTGTAATGGATACCCGTCCATTTGCCTTGCCATGTGCCGCTGTATCGGCCGTTCTCTCGGTGCTCGAACCACGGATCAGTCAGGTTACCTAATACCACGTCACCGCCACTCGTCAGATAATCTTCACATACAAACGTCGAATCGTTTTTCGTCAATTCCGGAATGATACGTAAGGTCAGATAAACCGTCGAATCGCATCCGCATGCCGTCTTGTCCGTGTGCGGATAACGAACCACCTCACTCCAGATCGTATCCGGATTCTGCCGGCCTAAGATATACGGTAAGGCTTGCTCGCAGATCGTATCGACGATCTCAATCGTGTACGTCGTGTCCACTTGGATCTTCACCGTGTACAGCGTGTCGCAGGTCTGCAGCGTGTCGCGGAAGATCGTGTCGCTCAGATACGTCACGCCGTTCCAGGTCACGCCTTCCGGCTGACAACCGCGTAATACCTTCACCGTATCCACCGGAATCTGAACCGTCAGATCCAGTGAACGGTAATCCGTAATGAAATGTTCGGCGTCAAAGACCGTATCCGTGTATAAGCCTGTCGAGTAGTAGTTCTCTCCGTTGATACCCCATACATACGGCGTGTCCAATGCGCAGATGCTGACTACGTCTTTGCGTTCTGCAATCACCCGTAACTGATAGATCATCTCGCATCCCGTTGCCGGATCGATCTCCGTCTCTTGCGTATACGTCTTCGTCACCAGTTCCGTAATCGTCTCGCCGCGCCAGTCTATCGTCTCACCCTCATGCATGATTCGTGTCTCTACGATATGGCGCTGAGGCGTCTTCGTGATCTCATAATAAATGATACTGTCGCACTCGTTACCCGCAGAATGCTTGTAAGCCGTGTCGTGGAAGACCACACCTACCGGGTACAGCACCGGATCGAAATAGCTCTTCCCGTTGATAATCGTATCTTTGTTCTCGCAAATCTCAATCCGTTCCGTCCTTCTCGGTGCCTCTACAATCGTCAGGTTCACGCGATAGATACTGTCTGTACCAAACACACTCGTCAGATGATCCTCGTACTGCTTCATCTCACCGATCGTATGTTGCAGCGACAAACCGCGCCATACAAACGGTAATGACGTCTCGCATACCGTCGTGTCTAATTCATACAGATATGTCGGACGAACAACCAGCGTCATCCGCTCTTCGTTCGTACATCCGCCTTCGGATGTAGTGAAGTGATGGTAGGTACCGGAAGTGGTGAGCACAGTGTCGGCGCGTAACGGATCAGGTAACTGATACGTCCATGTGTAAGGTAACTCCGTATCCACGATCGTGTCGCTCCGCTCAAGGAACGTAGCTGTGTTGAAATGCATATATACCTTCACAATCGAATCGCAACCATGAATCGTCTTGAGGTTCGAAATGACAGTTGTGTCCTCGTTATAAACCTTACCTTGGTAGTAAATAGCAGCTCCCTCGCTACAGGTGTACATATGGCGTACGATGGTATCTTTATAACTCGGGTTGATGCTGATATTGAGCACGAAGATAGAGTCCACTTTTGTGTGACCATCGGTCCAAACAGTATCGATGTGTGTTCCTTCAAGCCATATTTGTTTACCACGCCATTCTACAGTGTCACCCTTACATAACGACCAGTTGTCCGTGTATTGATTCACTTGTGGCGAGGCGGGAATGATGTTTACGGTCAAACGGTAGATACTGTCGCAACCGTAGATAGTCTTGTAACTGTCGTAATACACACCATCGGTTCCGATAGGCTGACCATGCCACATATAAATCTCGCCTTGAGGCAGATCGTGCGATTCGTCGAAGATATATGCGTTGACTTTGTCGAGGTTGATCGTAACAATCGAGTCACAACCGTTCGCAGCGGTGAAGGTGTCTACCACTTGCGTAGAACTCGTATATAGTTGTCCTTTGTATGTCGTTTCTCCACAGAAAGTGATCGTGCGGTAGGTATGTTCTACCGGATTAACTGTCAAGTGCAAAGTATAAGTACTGTCCTTGCCATTGCGCGTCTGGTATGTATGCGTATAATCGGTGGTCTCTCCTACATGCTGATTGCTCCAACCGGCATGGCCGTGCCATACAAATGGCTCGCCTTGGCATACGGTTGCCCATTCTTCGAAATGATATTCCTCTTCGTCTTTGCTCAGGATAAGTCGCCAAATCTCGCTACATCCGGTCTCGGCATTCGGACTCTCAAACTCATAAGTGCCTACTGCATTGAAGTTTTCCGTCTTCTGAACACCGTTATCCCAGTAGGTCCAAGTGTATCCGTGTTCACCACCTAACGTGCCGCGAGTCTCATAAACGCGTTGCGGATGTTTGTTGATATGAACGCGAATCAACGTGTCGCAGGTTAGGTAGTTGTCGTAATGACCGGCCTCTGTATAGGTCACCCCATTGAACGTAACTTGCTCATCATCGCAGATAGTGAACGTTGTGTCTATCTGTTGTAACTCAAGTACGGTTAGATGCAGACGATAGTAGTTGTAACTGCCGTCCGCTTGTTGTTCGCTCGAGTAGTAGTCGCCTGACTGGCTGGCAGAGATACCGTGCCAGTTCAACGTCGTGCTCGGACAGATGGTAGCGATCGAATCGATGGTATCTACTTTGTTTACCGTCAACTCCAGTACGGCTACGCTGTCACATCCGAAGCGGTTCGTGCCGTAGTAGAAATAAGTGCCGGTACCATGGTATACATTCCCATTCCAGGTATAACTCTCGCCGTCGTTCATGCGGTGAACAAACTTATTCGTATCCACGCTCAGTACATTGAGCGACAGATGAACCGTGGAGTCGCATGTGGTATGGAAGGTATAGGTATAGTTGCCGCTCTCCGTTAACATACGATCACCAAAGGTGTAACTGCTTCCGTTACAAATCGTTTGGGTGATATAGGTGTCCGGAATATAACGAACGATGAGGTTCAGTATATGTTCGATACTGTCTTGACCTTGACTACCTGTCTCTATCTCCGTGTAACGGCTGGCTGCAGAATACGTGTTACCGCGCCAGACAAAGGTCTCGCCCGGACATATGACCTCAGTCACCTCGTCACGAATAACTTCCCAATCTACAGAAAGCGTTAAGATGCTGTCGCAACCTTGAGTGGATGCATAGCGGATATCAATGGTCTCCGGACCATTGAAGGTGTGATTGCGGTAGTTAGCCGGGAAATGAGTGAATGTGATACGCTCTGACCAGCGGTAAACAGGGTTCACCGTCAGGTTCAAGACATAGAGCGAATCCACTTCGTACGTGTTACCTACATAAACGGTATCTACATAGGTTCCGGTATTGAAATAGTCTTTTCCGCGCCATGTGTACGTATCTCCTTCACAGATCATCTCGTTCCATGTCCGGATATTCATCTGAGGAGCGGCCTCTTCCATTCCTACACCTATGGTGTAGATACTGTCACAACCGTTGACGGAGGTGTAAGCGTCTTTGTATAAGCCTGAGTTGATAATAGCCTGACCGCGCCAGTACAGCGTCTCGCCCGGCACAATCGTAGCCGTGTCATGACGGTGGAACGCATTGCCTTTTAGCAGCACTGTCGTCACAATCGAATCACAACCGTACAAAGTCTTTAAGGTATCTACTATCGTAGTCGTAGTAGTGTAGTTCTTGCCGCTCAATGTGTACGACTCGCAGAATGGAATCGTCTCTGTGCTTCGCTTAAGCGGGTTCACCGTCAGGTTCAACTGGTAGATACTGTCTTTGCCCGAACGGGTGGTGTAGGTATCGTAGTAGATACTGGTTGCGCCAATTCCCTGATGGTTCAAGCCACTCTGACCACGCCAGCTGAATTCTTCGTTCTCGCAGATCGTGATATCTTCTACAAAATGATACTCCGTCTCGTTCTTCGTCAGTATCAAGCGCCATAATTCGCTACAACCGGTGGTCGTATTCGGACTCTCGAATTCATACGTACCCGGTTGGTTAAACGTCTCGGTCTTTTCTACACCGTTATCCCAGTAGGTCCAGGTATATCCGTGGCTGTTGCCGAGGCTGGCAGTGGTGGCATATACCTGCTGAGGATGTTTGGTGATGATTACTTCCATCAAGGTGTCGCAACTAAGGTAGTCAAAGAAACGACCCGACTCGCTGTACGTCTTACCGTTGAACGTGATGTTCTGATCATCGCAGATGGTGAACGTCGTGTCAATACGTACCAGTTCACGTACCGTCAGGTGTAAACGGTAGAAGTTATAACTGCCATTCTCCTGACGCTCACCGGCAGTATACTGACCGGTTTGACTCGCTACGATACCATGCCAGCGGAACGGAATCTCATTCGGACAGATAACAACCGTTGTGTCGATCGTATCTACATGATTGATAGTCAGTTCTAACACGTTGATGCTGTCGCATCCAAAGCGGTTAATCTGTCGGTCATAGTATGTGCCTGCTTCCCAATACGTATCGCCGTTCCATACATAACTATCACCCTTATTCATATGGTGAACGAACGTGTTCGTATCGGCTTTCAGTACGTTTAGAGACAGCACTACAACCGAGTCACATCCCTCTTCACGGAAGGTGTAACGATAAACGCCTTTCTCTGTAAGTACCTGATCTGCAAATGTATAAGAGCTACCTTCGCAGATGTTCTTCGTGATGCGCGTCTCCGGGATATAGCGAACAGATAGATTCAGAATATGCTCTACGCTGTCTTTGCCGTCCGCTCCTTTCTCTGTCTCTACATAGCGATAGGCCTCTTTATATTCATGACCGCGCCAGGTATACGTCTCGCCAGGGCAGATGGTGGCAGAGATCTCATCACGGATCACTTCACGGTCCACATATACGGTAACAATCGAGTCGCAACCCAAGGATGAGGTGTATTTGATCTCATACTCGTGGATATCCTCATAGATAATTTGATCGCGGTAAACTGCCGGGAAATGGGTGAAAGTCACGCGCTCCGATGTAGCAAAGGTCGGATTGACTGTCAGATGAAGGATATATACCGAATCAGGATCAACCGTACCGTTAACCGTGTAATCCCCGGTATTGAAATACTTCTCTCCGGTCTTTTCCCACTCATAGTAATCGCCTTGGCATATAGCTGCGTTGTACGAACGGATGTTCGTCACAGGAGCCGCTTCCCGCAAGCCCACACCTAAGGTATAGATACTGTCGCAACCGAATGATGTCACATGCCGCTCTTCGTATTGACCATCATGCGTGATGGTCTGACCGCGCCATATAGTGGTCTCACCCGGATAGATGGAAATCGTATCATGGTGATGGAATGCGATGCCTTTGGATAATATAGTCGTTACAATCGAGTCGCAGGCATACTGAACCGATGTGAGCGTGTCAACGAGAATGCTTGATTCTGTGTATGTTATACCATCCCATAGAATCGAACCGCAGAACGGTATCGTACGAGTGGAGCGTACAATTGGCTTCACGGTCAGGATCAATTCATAGATACTGTCTTGATCGGCTGCCGTGCGAAGTCGATCGAAATAATGGAGAGTTTGACCGATACCTTGCCGGTTGAGATTGTTCAAACCGTGCCATTGGAATGGCTCGTTCTCGCATATCGTCACCTCTTCGATGAAATGATAACTCGTCTCATCACGGGTCAACTCCAAACGCCAGATATCATTACATCCTGTTTCGCTGTTCTTCGTCGTGTATTCATACGTACCCGGATCATAGATCGTATCTATGTGTAGCACTCCGTCTAATGAATACTGCCAGTAGTAAGGATGAGTCGCATCCAGCAAACCGGTCTGCAAGTGTAGGGTAGAGGGGTTCTTTTGTATCGTGATCTTATATACTGTGTCGCAACTAATCTTGTTGTAATAAGTTCCCCCTTCGCTATAGGTCACGCCGTTGAACGTCACCGATTCACCGTCACAGATCCGATATTGCAGCGGCAATTCCTGTAATGGTCTGAATGATAAGTCAATACGGTATATCACGTGATCTCCGTTACTGCGTGTCCCTGGCATCGAATAAATACCGGTCTGACTCTGCGTGATGCCGTTCCAGGTATAAATCTCACCCGGACATGCAATCACAACCGTGTCAATCGTATCTACATGATAAACCGTCAGAACCAAACGATTGAGAGAGTCGCAACCGAAACGATCAACGTACGACTGTTCATATACGCCGCTCGTACGGTACTCTTCTCCATTCCAGGTGTATGCGCTACCTTCCGGAATGCGTATGTTCTTCTCCGTCGTATCAGGAAGGTGACCAATCATGTTAAGGATGGTAACCGAGTCGTAGTCCTGAAAATGGATACTGTCGCGATAGATACCTCCGGCTGTGATGACTTGACCATTCCAACTCTTGCTGTCTCCAATACATAGCGTATCACGCACCTGTACCTCAACACGCTCGCGGACACGGACACGGAGAATACTGTCGCAGCCTTCCTGGGACTTGTACACTTTCTCGTAGAATCCGGCTCCCGTGATGCTGATACCGTACCAATCGAACGGAGCACCCCCGCGCTCTATCGTTCGCTCCGGCTCCCAGCGGAGATAAGTCGGATACACATTCACCCGGTGCGTGTTCACCACTGTGTCTAACACAGGCGGCGTGGCAGACGCAACAAGAATGGTGTCATACAGCGTCGTGTCGCTATATACCACCGTTTGACGAGTGTCCATAACAAGGGTGTCCCCCGGACAAATCTTGTGTTCTACCGGCGTGCTGTATGTGATAGAAGCCTCACCGGTACTCACTGCTGCTACTGTCAGTAGCAGACAACTCAAAAATCTATAGAGATGTTTTTTCATATCCAATTTCCAATATCCAATTTCTAATAGCCATTCGCCATTCGCCCTTAATTATAGCACATACATCCGTGGTGGAATCCTACTCGAGCCGTACGGCTGCCACCAATCATATATGTCAACTTCACACCGGTAAAGAACGGTACGGTGCGTGTTGGCTCTGCAAACGTGTTTAGATACGGATTGACTTCTACTTTTCGCGCGTCATACTCGTTAGGCATAACTTCCGTCGTGTATCTCGTCTTCCATATCGCGTTTGGATCTTGGGTTCGTAACTGATTGTTCAAACCGTACTCCACGTAGAAACTTAACTTCAGCACATTACATACACGGCTCCGGGTCGGAACGGAGGAAAGAAGATCGTAACCAATCTCACCGATAAGACTTACGCCAACATTTAACTTATTATCCAGTTTGTTGTCAAAATCGTAATCCGTGTAACCACGGTCTGGCATATCCACAAACGTAACGTCGTAGTAATGGTTGGTCGCACTCAGGTTGTACGTTCCGTATGAATGGGTTTGAGGATGGATGGCATAACTTACTTTCAATCCTCCGCCTACATGAAATCCTTTCACGTAATAACCTACCAACATGGGTACGTCTATGTAGTTCCATTTTATCTCATCCGTCTGGTTTACTCGATAATGGAACGTGGTCGCATGACCTTGAGTGTCTTGCCCCTCGTGGTTATCTGTGTACGGATCTACTACTAACTTCGAGCGGTGAAAACTCATCTGCAGACCTACGTTCACCCATAATCCGCTGTTTCGGAACTCGTAACCCAATCCTACCGTACCGCCTACATTGCCGTACGGCATCGCATTCGCTACACTCGTCTGAAGCATCGAGTAACCGACACTTCCGCTGATGTAACCGAAATGGAAATCATCCCCTCCCTCAAAAGGATTATGGTGACGACGGAAACTTTGACTGCTTGCCGATAAACAAATCATCACTGCTATCGATAGCAGCATAACTCGTTTGACTGAATGAATAACGTTCTTTTTTTCTATCATACGTGTGTGTATATTATTCTATATTTATTTCCATGCGCATTCGCAGGTATATGCAAGCGCACGCATACAAAAAGTTCGCAAAGATACAGCTTTTTTACCATATATAAAAATTTTTTGCAAAAAAAGTGAAAAAAATTTGCATATTTCAAAAAAAAGCAGTACCTTTGCACCCGCTTTCTGAAAATGAGGGTTGGACGGAGTCCTTCGGGGCCCCCGAAAATTTTAATTTTTGGGGAGAGCGAGAACACGGCGAAAATTCCTATGAGCGACGAGGTCGCGATTCGTATTGAGCCGTAGATCGCGCGATGGTGGTCATAGCTCAGTTGGCAGAGCATCGGATTGTGGTTCCGAGTGTCGTGGGGAGCTTAAGACAAAAACTCTAA
>CAMIZK010000009.1 GCA_946403315.1 uncultured Bacteroidales bacterium
TCATGACTCCCGAGGAACAAGCCCGTATCCTCGATCTTCGTGCCCAACTCGAAGAGTTCCGTACCCGTTTCTATGCCCAGTTCAAACGTCCTGACCCTGAAGCACCCTTCGAGAAGAAACCCCAACCCGGTTCTTTGAAACTGCATCGCAAGCAATATGTCAAACTCGACACCTTCATTCAGGCTATCCTCCGTGAACGAATCAAATGTCAATCGCTTTGATTATCAATGAATGGTTGCAGAAAACAGACTATATTGGACAAAAAATACATTTTTTTTAAAAATATAGTAAAAAAATTTGCACATATCAGAAAAAATGAGTAATTTTGTGCCCAAAATAATCAATTTATATTGATTTAATTAACTTTTATTAACTTTTTATTCACTTATTAATCTTTTACGATTATGAATTTACAAATTTGGAAAAGTGAAACTCAGAAGATCTTCTGGAGTATCATCGCTTTGGTAATTATCGGTTTCCTGTATGGTTTAATGCCGTTAGTAACACTTGAATCTCGTGCTGCAGGTTTCCTGGAGACCGGAAGTCTTGGTACCCCTTGGTACAACTATGTATTCCCGATCATCATGGCTGGTGTTTATGTTTTCATGTTCCTGAGCGCTAACAAGATCGCTTCTATTTTGAAAGCAGAGGATGCGAAGAGCTTCAAGTTCATTTCCTATTCATTCTGCATTTATGCTGTTTCTAACTTGATGGCTCTGATTCCGAGTGCAGGTAGCATCATTTCTACCATTTTCGGTATTTGTGCTATCGTTCTCTTCATCATGGCTTTCAAAGGTTTGAAGGAGTCTGCTTCTATGCCGGAATTGGTTCACAGCGGTGCTAACATGCTGTTCATTGGCTATATCTTAGCGCTGGTTGCTGCTGTTCTGTCCTTCATCCCGACAGCTGGTCCGATTCTTGCTTTCATTATCGCGTTGGTTGTTTTCGTACTCGAGATCATCGGTTGGGTACGTTTCATGAAAGCTGAGCCGGAATTGTAATTGTAAAGATAAAGTCATTGCCTTTTAGGCAAGGTCATCACCGTCATTTGGGCGGTGATGATTCTTTTTTATCCTATTTTGCCATGCGAAATTGCCAATTTTAAGAATTTTCTTAAAAAATGCACGCGTTTCTTGCGTATTTGCAAAAAATGTTGTAATTTTGTACCGTTTTTAAAAACCAATCAACGTATGAAACGCTCAACATCGCTTTTCGCGGCCGTTTTAGGTGCCGCTGTAATAGGTCTTTTCGGCCTGAGTTCTTGTGCCAAGAGTTCCAATGAAAAACCGGCTGAGGAGCAAGCTCCGAGTCAGGAGATGGGTCTCTGTTCCGTAGAGTTATACGATGTAGCAGAACTGCTGCCGATCTTCGAAGCCATCGATGAATCGACCATCGGTATGGAGCGTCAGTTGGGTGAGATGTTGAGTGGTATCGGTGAGATGAATAGTCCTGCCGTTGGTAGGGCTTTCTACAACGACACCGCTGCCATCAATGCCATTTTGAATGGAGAGAAAGCACAGGCATTGCTGCCGAACGATATCGCTTTCTCCTGGGAACCGTACAACGACCGCGGTAGTTTTTATGTGCTGGTTGCATTGAAGAAATAACAAACAAAAATATATACAACAATGAAAGAATTAGATCTTACCAAGTATGGTATCAAGGGCGCAACTGTTATCGCCCACAACCCTTCCTACGAGTATCTGTTCGCAGAGGAGACCAAGCCGGGTTTGACCGGTTATGACAAAGGTCAGGTGACTGAACTCGGCGCAGTTAACGTAATGACAGGTATCTACACCGGTCGTTCGCCGAAAGACAAATACATCGTGGATGACGCACAGAGCCACAACAATGTATGGTGGACCACTGAGGGTTACAAGAACGATAACCACCCGATGTCTGAGGACGTTTGGGCTAAGGTAAAAGAGCTCGCTATCAAGGAGTTGAGCAACAAGAACCTCTACGTAGTGGACGCTTTCTGCGGCGCAAACAAAGAGACTCGTCTGGCTGTTCGCTTCATCGTTGAGGTAGCTTGGCAGGCTCACTTCGTTAAGAATATGTTCATCCAGCCGACCGAGGAGGAGTTGGAGAACTTCGAGCCGAACTTCGTGATCTACAATGCTTCCAAAGCGAAAGTAGAGAACTACAAAGAGCTCGGTCTGAACAGCGAGACTTGCGTAGCGTTCAACACCACCAGCCGCGAGCAGGTGATCATCAACACCTGGTACGGCGGTGAGATGAAGAAAGGTATGTTCTCCATGCAGAACTACTACCTGCCGCTCCGTGGCATCGCTTCGATGCACTGCTCCGCTAACACCGACATGGAGGGCAAGAACACCGCTATCTTCTTCGGTCTCTCCGGTACCGGTAAGACTACCCTTTCTACCGACCCGAAACGTCTCCTTATCGGTGACGACGAGCACGGATGGGACGATGAGGGCGTATTCAACCTCGAAGGTGGTTGCTATGCAAAAGTCATCAACCTCGACAAAGAGTCCGAGCCGGATATCTACAACGCTATCCGCCGCAATGCCCTGCTCGAGAACGTAACCGTGGACGCTAACGGAAAAATCGATTTCGCTGACAAGAGCGTAACCGAGAACACCCGTGTTTCGTACCCGATCAACCATATTGAGAAAATCGTTCGCCCGATCTCTGCAGGTCCTGCAGCGAAGAACGTCATCTTCCTCTCCGCTGACGCTTTCGGCGTTCTGCCTCCTGTTTCCATCCTCACTCCGGAGCAGACCAAGTACTACTTCCTCTCCGGTTTCACCGCTAAGTTGGCTGGTACCGAGCGTGGTATCACCGAGCCGACTCCGACTTTCTCCGCTTGCTTCGGTCAAGCTTTCTTGGAGCTCCATCCGACGAAATATGCTGAGGAACTCGTGAAGAAAATGGAGAAATCCGGTGCAAAAGCATATCTGGTTAACACCGGTTGGAATGGTACCGGCAAGCGTATCTCGATTCGCGACACCCGTGGTATCATCGACGCTATCCTCGGTGGTGATATCCTCACCGCTCCGACGAAGAAGATCCCGTACTTCAACTTCGAAGTACCGACCGCTCTGCCGGGTGTTGATCCTGCTATCCTCGACCCGCGCGACACCTATAAGGACGCTGCTGAGTGGGAAGTTAAGGCAAAAGACCTGGCTGCTCGCTTCATCAAGAACTTCGACAAATATACGTCGAACGAAGCTGGTAAGGCACTCGTTGCTGCAGGTCCGCAACTCTAATGAAAGAACAAGAGGAAAATAAAATCCGTCGCTTCGCCATGTATCGCCGTTTGGCATACATGGCGATAGCGTTGATTGCAGTCTGCCTGATGAAGGTAGCTCCTGTTTTCTCCTTCTCTTCCGACAAAGGTATCCTCTATGATCGGTCGTTCACAATGGACCTGCACGAGTTTAAGGTCATTCAGACGACACTGGATACAAATATCCCCTATGTATGGGAGACGATGTCGGTGAACGGATTGAACGTCATCTATTGGGTGCTATTTGTATCCTTGCTTTTCTGCATCGTGGTGTTCTATCCGACAAAGGTGCGGTGGTACCTCAGTTTAGGAATCGCGGCTGCAGGCGGTGTCTTTTACTTCCTGCTGATCCATTACGCCCTGCGTATATCGGATCTGCAGTATGCCACTTTGGCACCCACATGGGTCGCCTTCCTGCCGGCAGTCGTCATCGCGATGATGATCCTCCTCAACAGGAATGTAGCTAAGTTCGGAAACTATTTCGATGATATAACCGAAGAATAACGCTTACCAAGCGAAGGTTGCAGCAACCGGCCAGTGATCTGAGCCGGTTGCTTCGTAATCCACCTTACAACTCGCCGGCTTCAGTGTGCTGGTACTTAAAATATAATCGATCCGGATACCGATGCCTTTCTTCTTACAGGTCGGACCTAATTGAAACCAACTGGTCTCTAAGAACGCATCGTGCATACCCCGACTCAGATGCAGGTAGGCATAACTGAGCGGAATAGCATTAAAATCGCCTACCACCAAGGTCGGATACGGACTGTCGTTCACGATCCGTTTGATGGCGCGTGCCTGTTTATTCCTCAGCGGTGTCGCCCGTTCCCATTTCTCCTTCATGTTTCCCATAGCCTCCATGTCCTGCTTGGTGAACTTATACGACTCCAGATGGTTGTTGATCAACCGTATCGTGTCGCCCTCTACCACTAAGTCACAGCGGTTCGACAGGTTTCCCTGCGACTCATAATGGATACACTCCTTGTTGATAATCGGGTATTTGGACCATACCATCGTGCCGTACTGATGGCGTTTGTTATAGATCGAGAAATCGATGTACGAATACGGATACTTGGTGCTGAGGCATTGCTTGACGTCCGGTAAGGTCAGGTACTTGGCATCTTTATATACATCCACTTCCTGCAAGCATATCACATCTGCATCTTGCCGCAACAAGTACTGCAGCACTTCGTTCTTCTCCGGTTTAACAAACCCACCCATACGACCCGTGTTCCAGGTCAGTACCGACAGACGATGCGGCAGTCGGGCTAACTGCGACTCACTCAAACCGGAACCGTGACTGACCAGTTTTAGAAAGCAGAAGATCAGTCCTCCTAACAGGATCGCCAGGAAGATATACCGGAAGATATGTCGCCGTTTCCCATTCGCCATTTATCCTTTCGCCTTTATGAACCTTTCGCCTTTAACGTGACCAGCGGAATAATCATCTCCTCCAGAGATATACCGCCGTGCTGGAAGGTGTTGCGATAGTACTGCGCATAGTAGTTAAACTGATTCGGATAAGCAAAGAAATCGCTACCCGTACAGAACGCATAACTGCTGCTTACATTCGGACAAGGCAATCCGACGCGCTTGGGTTGGTCAATCGTAAACACGTTCTTTGAACTGCAGTTCAGTGCCTTGCCTACCTTATATCGGATATTGGTGTTGGTGTTCTTATCCGCCACAATCTGCACAGCGTTCTTTACCCTTGTCGTACCGTGATCCGTCGTCAGCACCAAGGTAAAGCCCAACTCAGCGGCACGGCGCAGTAACTCGTAAGTGGGAGAATGCTTAAACCAACTGAGTGTCAGACTGCGGTAAGCCGCTTCATCGTTCGCTAACTCACGCATCATCTTACTCTCCGTACGGGAATGGGAAAGCATGTCGATGAAGTTCAGCACCACGATATTCAGCGGTGCCTGTACGCCTTTGAGTTGACCAATCACCCGTTCGCAGAAATCACTCTCGTTGATCTTCCAGTAATTGAAACTCTCCCGTCTGCGGTAACGGTCCAGTAAGGTCTGTACCAACTCTTTCTCGTATTGGTTCTTACTCTCTTCATCGCCTTCTTCCACCCAGTACTGCGGAAACATCTCCTGGATCTGCAGCGGCATCAAACCGGAGAAGATGGCATTACGGGCGTACTGGGTAGCCGTTGGTAAGATCGGTGTGTATTGCTCTTCATGCACCACGGAATAGAACTCACTGATCAGCGGTTGAATAGTCTTCCATTGGTCATACCGGAAGTTATCGATCACACATAACAGCACTTTCTCGCCTTTGTCCAATAACGGAAAGACTGCATGTTTCATCACGTCCGGGGACATAAGAATGCTTTCGTCTTTTGTCTTTCGACTTTCGACTAAGGACTCGTAATTCTTAGCGATCCATTTGGCAAACGCTGCATTCGCTTGGGTGCGTTGGTCATCAATCAGACTACGCATGGGGTGGTTCTCCAATTCGATATCCCATTTGGTTAACATCCGTTCGATCGCCTGCCATTCCTCGATCGTCGTGGCTGTATCGATCATATAGGAGATGTCGCTCCATTCCTGGCGGTAGTTCTGCTGTACCTGTTCGGTCACGATCTCCTGCTGATGGATATGTTTCTTAAGGCACAGCAGGATCTGAGAGGGGTTAACGGGTTTAATCAGGTAATCGGCGATCTTCTCCCCGATTGCCTGCTCCATGATATGTTCCTCTTCGGATTTGGTGATCATCACTATCGGCACTTCCGGGTGAATCCGTTTGATTTCCTGCAGCGTCTCCAATCCACTCATACCCGGCATGTTTTCGTCCAAGAAGACGATGCTCGGTATGGTTTGAGAAATCATATCCAATGCGTCTTCACCGTTGGTAGCCGTGATGACTTCGTATCCTTTTTCTTTCAAATAGATGATGTACGGTTGTAACAAATCTACTTCGTCATCAACCCAAAGTATTCGGCTCATAGTTTCTCCATTTATTGATTAGGTTTGTCATGTCTTCCGGCCATTCGGAATCGAAGAACATGCGCTCGCCCGTACGTGGGTGCGTGAATCCTAATGTACGCGCGTGTAAGACTTGTCTTGGACAGAGCGCAAAACAGTTCTCGATATATTGCCGGTATTTCTGGGTGCGCAGACCCTTCAGTATCTCACATCCTCCATATTTCTCATCGCAGAAAAGGGGATGACCGATATGCTTCATATGCACGCGTATCTGGTGAGTGCGACCGGTCTCTAATTTACATTCCACGAGTGTCACGTACGGAAAGGATTCCAGCACTCGCCAATGCGTGATGGCTTCTTTGGCTTGCGGACATTCTTCGATGTCCCATACACGATAGATCGTGCGGTCCCTATTATCTCGTGCCAGCGCACCTTCGATGGTACCGCTTTGTTCCTTAAACGTTCCCCATACGAGCGCATTGTAGGTTCGTTCCGTGGTGTGGTCAAAAAACTGCTTGGCCAGATGCGCCTTTGCTTCCGGTGTCTTGGCTATCAGCAGCAATCCCGACGTGTCTTTGTCAATTCGATGTACCAGACCGATATCCGGATTATTTATGTCTGAATGCTGATTGCTGAATGCTGAATGCTCAAAATGCCACGCTAAAGCGTTCAGCAGGGTGTGCTCGTAGTTTCCGTGTCCGGGATGAACGACCATACCGGCTTGTTTATTGACCACCAGCAGGTCCTCATCCTCATACACGATATTCAACGGGATATTCTCCGGTGTGATGGTGTAGTCATGCGGTTCATGATCCAGCAGCACCTGAATGATATCTCCGGGTTTGACGCGATAATTGGAAGCGACGGGGCTACCGTTCACCCACACATTGCCGGCATCCGCAGCCGTCTGGATGCGGTTACGGCTCGTGTTGGTCATATGCTCTGCCAGGTACTTGTCAATGCGCTCTTTGCCTTGACCCTTATCCACCTCACATCGCCAACGCTCCCATATTTCTTCGTCTTCTAGAACCAATTCTCTTCGTCTTCGTCCCCCTTGTCAGTAGCTGCTTTCTCGATATCTGATGATAGCCGCAGCGTGACGGGTTCACCTTCAATCACGATCGTACCTTCCTGCGGCGTCTGCCGATAGACGTATTTCGGTAACTCTTCGCCTTCCAACAGTTCGTCTTCGGGAATCTCTTCCTCGTCATAGTTCACTGCACCGACGGTCAGACGGTAGTTTAACAAGGTGCTGCGTGCTTCCTGGTACGTCATACCGATCACACTCGGCACTTCCACTTCTTCCGTACCTCTGCCGAAACCGACCACCAGACGCACTTTGGTACCTACAGCAATCTTCTCCCCCGGTTCGATACTCAGTCCTTCCTCGTCCTTGATGTCTAATACCAGGTCCCGGTATTCGGACGGTTCGTAGTCATACTCTTCGTCCACTACCAGACCGATACCGCGTAAGGTGGTCTCGGCTTGACGATAACTGATATCATGCAGGTCCGGCATGATGATCTGCCGTTTACCGGAAGCGTTCACGGTGACGTAGATCGTTCGGCCTTGTTTGACATGACTCTCCGGTGTCGGATCCTGCTCCACGATGGTGCCGAAGGGAACCTTGTCCGAGTACGTGGAGTCGATCACTTCGATCTTCAACTCCTGTAACGCCAGGATATGTTCCGCTTCCCCTACCACCATACCGTGGATATCCGGTACGGATTCTTCTACACCGTGGTGGGTGTAACTGCGTAAGTAAGATGTCAGTCCCCATAACAGAAGACCTATCACTAACGCTGCGGCTGCGAAGTTACCCGCCACAAACAGCGTTCCCTTACCTACTTTTTTCCAATCGATGGGTTTCACAATTTTAAAATCTTAAATCTCCAATCTTAAATCTCCAATACTTAATCGCAGATTAAGTTCCTACCGGTCATCTCTTTCGGCTGCTCAATGCCTAAGATATGACAGATAGACGGAGCGACGTCTGCCAAGATTCCGTCTTCCACGTGAGCGTTCACATGGTCTTTGCTGATATAGACAAACGGAACCGGATTGAGGCTGTGCGCCGTGTTCGGTGTTCCGTCGGCATTGATAGCATTGTCGCAGTTGCCGTGGTCAGCGATCACGATGATTTCGTAACCGTTCTCCAGAGCTGCTTCGATCACTTTGTGGCTGCATTCGTCGATGGTCTTCACGGCCTTCACAATAGCGGGATAAACACCCGTATGACCTACCATGTCGCCGTTGGCGAAATTCAATGTGATATAATCGAATTTCTGCGTCTTAATCGCTGCCACGAGGGCTTCGGTCACTTCGGGAGCGCTCATCTCCGGCTTCATGTCGTAGGTCGGCACTTTCGGACTCGGGATCAAGATACGCTCTTCTCCCTCATACTCCGCTTCACGACCACCGTTGAAGAAGAAGGTCACGTGTGCAAACTTCTCCGTTTCGGCGATGCGCAGCTGTTTCATACCTAAGCGGCTGACTACCTCACCGAGCGTGTTCTTCACGTTCTCTTTCGGGAAGAGGATATGCAGACCCTGGAACGAAGAATCATACGGCGTCATGCAGAAGTATTTCAGACCCGGAATAGTATGCATACCTTGTTCCGGCATGTCTTGCTGCGTCAGCACGATCGTGATCTCTTTGGCACGGTCGTTACGGTAGTTAAAGAAGATGACGACATCACCTTCTGCGATTCGTCCGTCGCAGGTAGCGTTTACCAACGGTTCCATGAACTCATCGGTGTCCTTATGCTCCTCCGTGTGACGGTCATAACAACCCTGAACAGCCGCTACCATATCGGTCTCTTTGCGCCCTTCTCCATTCACCAATTGCTCATAAGCAACCTTTATTCGCTCCCAGCGTTTGTCACGGTCCATGGCGTAGAAACGACCGATGATCGATGCGATATGTGCGCCGGTCTGGTCACACACACCCTGCAGTTCTTTGATAAAGCCTTTACCGCTTCTCGGATCGGTATCACGACCGTCCATGAAACAGTGCACGAAGGTCTTATCGGCTACGCCGTACTCTTTGGCGATCTGAACCAGTTTGAAGAGGTGGTCTAACGAACTGTGAACACCACCGTTCGAACACAGACCCATGATATGCAGTTTCTTGCCTGCTTCTTGCGCAGCTTTATACGCTGCTTGAATCTCCGGGTTCTGCATAATCGAGTTATCCCGAATGGAACGGTTGATCTTCACCAAGTCCTGATAAACCACACGACCGGCACCGATATTGAGGTGTCCCACTTCCGAGTTACCCATCTGTCCGTCGGGCAGACCTACGTTCTCACCGCTTGCCTGTAATTGCGAATGCGGATACTTAGCCAACAGCGCATCCCAATGCGGTGTCGGTGTGACGGAGATGACGTCGGCTTTACTCTTGTTACCGATTCCCCATCCGTCCAAAATCATCAATAATGCTTTACTCATATATTAAAATCTTAAATCTAAAATCACAAATTTGAAATGAGTTGGTTTACCAACTCCGGTACGCCTTCCGTCGCTTTTTTCTTAATATGCGTGATATGGTCCGCCCATACCCCGAACTCGGGTTGACCTGGATCAACGAAGTAGATAGGTATTCCGGGTCGCGTATAATGCAATAACGAAGCCGCAGGATAGACGTTCAGACTGGTACCTACTACAATCATAATATCTGCCGTGCTGGCAATGCGGCAGGCTTCATCAAAATAGGGCACGCCTTCACCAAAGAACACGATATACGGTCGCAGTAACGATCCGTCAGGATGACGATCTCCGTAATGTTGTTCCCAACCCTCTAAGGGTACAGTGGCTAACTCATTGTTCTCGGAACGGAGTTTCGTGATCTCACCGTGCAAGTGCACCACGTGCTTGGCACCGGCACGTTCGTGCAAGTCATCAATATTCTGCGTGATGATGGCGGTGTCGGGGAAGGCCTGCTGTAACTTAGCAATCGCTATATGTGCGGCATTCGGTTGAGCAGCTAAGGTATCCCGGCGACGGTCGTTGTAGAACTTCACGCACAACTCCGGATTACGTAACCACGCTTCATGCGTGCACACATCTTCCACACGGTAATGTTCCCATAAACCGTCACTGTCCCGGAAGGTGCCTAAACCACTCTCGGCACTCACTCCTGCGCCTGTAAATACTACAATCTTTGCCATATTCTCTAAACTCTAAACTTTCAACTCTCAACTAAATTGTGCAAATTTTTTAATTTGCGCAATTTCCCGCTTGTCATCTGCTTCACGAAGACTCTGCCGTTTGTCATAGGTATGTTTACCTTGACAGAGCGCTATCTCCATCTTCGCCAAACCCTTTTCGTTGATGAACAGGCACAGCGGTACGATCGTCTTTCCCGTGTCCTTGGTTGCTTTCTCCAGTTTCCGGATCTCCTTCCGTTGCAGCAACAGTTTCCGATCCCGCTTCGCCTCATGGTTGGCGTACGAACCAAAACGGTATTCCGCGATATGCATCTGTTTGACGTACATCTCCCCGTGTTCGACAGCGCAGTACGAATCGACTAACGACGCCTTTCCTTCCCGTATCGACTTAATCTCCGTGCCGAATAACTGAATACCCGCCGTGTATCGGTCTAGAATGATGTACTCAAACTTCGCCTTCTTGTTTAATATTTTGACGTCACTCTTCGCTTTCACTTTCCTCTTTTGTCTTTTGACTTTCGACTTTCAACTTTCCACTTTCCACCTTCCGATACTTCTTCTGCCTTTGTTCCCAACGATCACGAGCATACTGCTGCATATCGATGACGGTGTCGTTCTCGTCAATGATCTCCAGACCAAAGATGGTCTCGATGATATCTTCCAAGGTCAGGATACCGACGAACATACCATACTCATCGATAATCTGGGCGATCTGACTCTTCTGCTTGAGCATACTATCAAAAATTGTGCCAAGTGTCAGGTCCTGATCAAAAGCCGGTAACGGACGTTTGATGCCGCCTAAGGTCTTGCGGAAATGGTCCTCCGTTAATTCCTCCAGCGCATCATTACGCAGTACATAGCCCGTGATATACTCCGGAGCTTCGGGTTTGTACAAAGGAATACGGGAGAAATGGTCATACTCATCGCTATCATAATAGGCTCTGAGCGTCATGTTCTCCGGTGCAATCTTCGCTACCACACGCGGCGTCATCACGTCGTACGCATGGATGGTATCGAGTCGCATGAGATTAGAGAAGATCTTATTCTCGTCTTCATCGACCACACCTTCTTCTTCTCCTACATTCACCATCGACAGCACTTCTTCCCGGCTCACCGACGGTTCGTCTTCGTTGTCCGGGAACATCTTCGTGATCAATTCCACCAACAGCACAAAGGGATACAGCACGATGATCAGTACCCGTATCGTACGTGCCGTGAAACCCATCAACTGCCGCCAGTAACTCGTACCGATCACCTTCGGAATGATCTCACCGAAGATCAGGATTAACAGCGTCACAATAGCGGACACCAATCCGAACCACGCACTGCCGAATACGGAGGTTGCCTGCATACCGACTCCGGCTGCACCGATAGTATTGGCGATGGTGTTCAGACTTAAAATAGCCGCTAACGGACGACCCGTGTCATCCTTGTATTGCGCCATCAGTGTCGCCGGCGCGTAACCTTCTTCTTCCCGTAAGTTAATATAACTGAGTGAGGTGGACATCAGCACCGATTCCAGAACGGAACATAGAAAACTGACGGCCATCGCACCGAATAAAAACAATAATAATAATCCCATATTTATTCTGTTTACATCTCTCCCCGCAGACGCTTGATATGCTCATATGCCTCATTGATCGTGCGGAATTTCTCGGTAGCCTGTTGTTTTATCTCTTCTCCGGCATTCGCTACCTTGTCCGGATGATATTTCATCGCCATACGGCGGTATGCTTTCTTCACTTCTTCGTTCGTTGCACTCGGTTCAATCTCCAGAATCGTGTATGCCCAATTCGGATCTTGTACTTTCCGGTACATCGCCATCAGGGACTTGTAGTCTTCCGACTTGATCTCCATCGTGTCACTGATCTTTTTGATCACCGCTTCCTCTTGCGTCACAAACTCTCCGTCTGCGTTCGCCAAGTCCAACAGCAGATGAACGATCTCCAAACGGGTGGAGTAGTTGACGTGTTTGGCAATCTGGCGGGACACCTCCTCGGCATCGATGTCTTTTTCCAGTAACTGTTTCAGTAACTGCAGTGCTTCTTTGGCCCCTTCTTCACCGTAGGTTTTCAGCAGAAACGGTTTGATATAATTGATCTCGGATTTCAGTACCCGGTTGTCCGCTTTGATCACGCAGGCGACGAGCACCAACAACGACACATGGATATCACCCGTCGTCGTTCCGCTTGCGGCGCTACCTACCTTGGCACTCACCGACACCATCGAGCCCAATACCACACCCAACAGTGCCCCGATAGGACCACCTAACACAAAGCCCAAGCCACCCAATAACCAACTTGCTTTCATCTTTACCCCAATTTTGCGTGCAAAATTACTGCTTTTTTTTGACATATGCAAGTATTTGTCCTAATTTTTTATTTTTATTTGCGTATGTCATTTTTTTGTTGTACCTTTGCAGTCGAAACCTTAAAACACGATCAGTATGAGGAAAGGAATTCTTTTGATAGCCGCTTTTTTGACGGTATCCATGCTTACGGCGCAAGCCGTAGAGGTGACTTATACCCCGGACAATACGACGATCTTCAAGAACCCCGAACGCGGGTTCACGGAAGAACTGAACGGCAAGGTGTCGGTTAGCAATCCCTATCGCGTGAAGAACCATATCAGCTCCAACTGGGGGAACTCCGACAAGATGACCATGCCGGTTGTGCTGTATAACTTCGGCAATTTCAAGACTCAGGACCTGCCGGACGCTATTCTGAACGGTTTTGACGAAGACATGCAGGTGCTGCGTGACATGGGTCTGAAATGTGTGTTACGCTTCGCATATACCGAGCGGGAGAGCGACAAAGAGGACGCCAAGCCGGCATGGGCTATCCGGCATATGGAGCAGTTGAAACCCCATCTGGCCGCCAACGCGGATGTGATCTATGTGTTGGAAGCGGGATTCGTCGGCGTGTGGGGGGAGTGGTACTACTCCAACAACTATGGCAACGAGACGCAGCACGTGACCGCGAACCGGCGCACGATCATCGAGAACCTGTTTGCCAACGTACCGACGGACCGTTTCATCCTGTTCCGTTACCCCATGATCCAACAGGATTATCTGCACGACAAGAATCCTTTGACAGCTACCGAGGCGTTCAGCGGAACGGAGAAATCGCGGATGGGATGTCATAACGATGCGTTTCTCCATAACTGGGGTAACATGGGCACGTATGCCAGCGACGATGACGACGATGACCCCAAGCAACGTCAGTACGTAGCGACCCAGTGCCTCTACACGCCGAACGGCGGAGAGACGAATATCGACGACGACGATAACCTGGCGGAACGGATGTACAGCAAGGCCCCGTCCGAGATGAGCACCTACCACTGGTCCTTCTGCGGTTCGACCTATGCGATGCCGGTTATCCGACGTTGGCGCAACAGCGGTATCTTCGATACGCTGAACGTGTACATGGGCTACCGGTACAACCTGCTCGATGCGCAGTTCAGCGACGAGGCGGCACCGGGCGGCAAGGCGAACATCACCATTCGCGTGCGCAACGCGGGTTATGCGCCCATATACAACGAACGACCGGCGTATATCGTATTCCGCAATCAGCAATCCACCTTCAGAATACAACTGAAAGCGGACCCGAGACGGTGGGCACCGAACGGTTTTGTGAGTTGGATCAACGAGCAGGTGGATATCCCTGCCGACGCTCCGGAAGGTACATACCGGCTCTATCTGTGGTTGCCGGATAAGTACGAGTCCATCCAGAACGACCCGCGCTATGCCGTGCGCTTTGCTAACACCGGTGTATGGGATAGTAACACGGGGTATAATAACCTCAATGCATCTATCGTTATCAACCGAAATGCACCGATGAATCCGGGAGAACTGCCTGAAGGAGTGGAGACGGTGGAAGGAAACAAAGTACAAAGTGAAAAGGTGATTAAAGACGGACAATTTTTTATTGTTCGTTCGGATGGTACGTGCTATACGGTCCTTGGTCAAATTATTCAATGAACAAATAAATCGTAAATGGTACATAAACAAATGGTAAATACCATAGTCTTTGATTTAGGCGGGGTGATCATCAACCTCAATGTGCCGCGGTGTGTGGGGAACTTCAAGAAACTGATGAGTGAGGAATATATCCGCACGGTCTTAGGTATCGATGATGAAGGAGAAGGTGTGGTAGCGGTCAGTGCAGCAACCAAGCAGTTGATGCACGATTATGAGTACGGCAATATCTCGACAGACGAATTTTTGAAAACCCTGCAGGAGTACTGCTATCCCGGTACCACGATTGAGCAGATTCGGGATGCATGGCTCAGTATGTTGGATGAATTACCGCAAGAAAGACTCGATTTCATCGGGAATTTAAGAGCACAAGGATATCGCACGATTTTATTGTCTAATTCCAATGAGTTGCATTGGCAACCCATTTGGGATGAATATAACTTAGGCAGCTATTTCGATGCCGTCTTTGCTTCGCAGAAACTGCATATGGCGAAACCGAATCAGGAGATCTTTGATCATGTGGTGCGTGAAGCAAAAGTGGATTGTGCACACACGATTTATGTCGATGACCTCGAGAAAAACCGTAAAGCCGGAGAGAAATATGCAGGTTGGGAAACGGTGGAGAGTATAGAAGAATTGAAAGAGAAATTATCGGAATAACGGTATAACGGGATACCGACAAAATATTTTAGACCATGAAAGATATTTTAAAGCATTTTGCGATTTGGAATGAAGTGGAAGAACCGCAACCGCTACGGATCGGGTTTATTAATGATTCGTTTGTAGTGCCGGCTAAGCGTGTAGGCGAAACGGCGTATTGTCTGCAACGGATCAACCATAAGATCTTTAAGGATGTGGAAGGTCTGATGCGGAATATTGAGATCGTTACCTCCCATATCCGGGAGAAGTTACTCATTGCCCGGGAAGAGAACATCGAGCGGAAAGTGCTGCATCTGATTCCGACCAAGGAAGGCAAGCTCTTTTATAAGAGTCCGGAAGGCGATTATTGGCGGTTATACGTGTTGGTAGAACCGGCGACGTCGCAGGAGAAAGTGACGCCTATGTCAGCGGAACTAACCGGTCAGGCGTTTGGTCGTTTCCAGCGTCAGTTGGCCGATCTGCCGTTTAACGCCTTATGCGAATCGATTCCGAATTTCCATAACATGGAGTTCCGTTTGCAGGAGTTGGATGAGGCCTTGGCAGCTGACCGAGCCGGTCGTAAAGCAGCGTGCAAGGATATCATCGAATGGATCGACAAGCGGAGAGAGATGATGTGTCTGGCAGAGGTGCTGTTTAGGGAAGGCAAACTGAAGAAACATATCAACCACTGCGATACCAAGGTGAACAACGTGCTCTTTGATGAGAAGGGCCGACCGATCTGTATCGTGGATCTGGATACTGTCATGCCGGGCTTTGTGTTCAGTGACTTCGGGGACTTCATGCGTACGGCGGCTAACACGGGTCTGGAAGATGATCCGAATGTGGATAATATCCATGTGGATCTGGAGATATTTGAAGCTTATGCACGTGGCTATCTGAAGGAAGCGACCTTCCTGACGGAATTGGAGAAAGAATTGTTACCGTACGGTTGCCGTTTGTTGAGTTATATGCAGACAGTGCGGTTCTTTACAGATTATCTAAACGGCGATACCTATTATAAGACCGCCTATCCGGAGCATAACATCGTGCGTACGAGAGCACAGCTGCGCTTAGTGGAAGAGCAAGAGAAAGTGGAACCTCAAATGAAAAAGATCATCCATGACTTGTGCAGTAAATAAGGTCAATTGGCCGGATAGTTTTCCGGAGAAACCGGAAGTAACGGTGGAAGTAAGCAATGACCATGAGGCATTGTATTTAAAATGGCACGTGAAGGGAGAACAACTGCGTGCCGTGACGACGGAGGATCAGGGACCGGTATGGGAAGACTCGTGTGTGGAGTTTTTCTGCCAGGTACCGGGAGACGATCATTATTGCAATTTTGAGTGCAACTGTATCGGTGCAATGGTGGGTTCCCGACGCAAAGGAAGAGCAGAGGATGTGGTGCCGTTTACTTCCGATGAAATGGGAAGAATTGAGCGCAAATGTACCTTCCCCAGACAAGCGTTTGAGGAGAAAGACGGACTGTTTGAATGGGAAGTGGAAGAACGTATCCCCTTGGACCTCATTTTCCAATCTCCAATCTCCAATCTCCAATTTCCATTGACCCTAAAAGCCAACTTCTACAAATGTGCCGATAAAACAAAACGGCCGCACTTCTTGAGTTGGCAGCCGATTTGTTTACCGAAGCCGGACTTTCATTGTCCGCAGTTCTTTGGAGAGATTACTCTACTTTAGTACCTAATATTGAGTAGGTGTTGTTTGCACGCCGCAGAAAGATTTGTCCGTTTTGGATGAACTTCTGCGGTGTTTCGTTGGATTCTACGATATCAATATCGTTTCCTTCCTGCACGTTCTCCGATTTCCATTGTGCGCTGGCTTCCGGTGTTGACCAGTTATTGCGGTCATCAGCCGCAAAAGCACCATAGTAATAGATCTGTCCTACGATGGCCGTTTGATCCACGCAGTGCTCTTCCGTGCCGCGGTAGATCTCCGTGCCGTCAGCAGGAGACATCGGGAAAGCATTGTCATTACGAACGATGACCGTTTGGGTATAATCCGGTGCCGGATAGACGTCTCCGCCTAAGCTCAGGTCATCCAGGTAGAACGTACCGGAAACCTGATTGCCGGTGGAAACACCAAAGGAGATACGGGTGATACCTTCGCAATGGTTCTTCTCATCGGTATTGGCATGCCAGTCAAAGGCCTTCAGGGTACGCAGATCGATGGTGTAGGTCTGCCAGGTACTTTTGGAGAGAGTGAACTTCTCCGTGTACCACCAGTCTTCGTTACCGTTCGACATGTTCTTGCATACCAGACGGATCGCAGTCGACGTACCGTTTCCTTTCATCTTGAACGTCAGAACAGGTGTCTGATGCATATCTGCCGGAACGTCAAACGCATACTCAGCCGCAGCAGTCGTCCAAGCGGTAGTGATGCTGTAGTCGCATTTGAGTGTTCCGTTATCATTGCTGATTTGCATGGTCGCACCGGATTCATTTTCCGTCACCATCTTATCCACACCGTTACTGAAATCCGTCAGCGGGTTATCGATATGGATAAGCCGGGTAGGGTTTTGCCATACCAGAAGGTACTTATTGTTGTTCTTATATCCCGTCATTCCGGTCGGTGCAGGCGGAGGAGTCGTATCTTCCATCAGGTTAATCACGACCGTGTTGGAGCTCATGAAGGTCTGTCCGCCGGAAGTAATGGTGGCATAGACATAGTATTTGCCTTTCGGCATGATGGTGCGTGTGTGCCACATATATTTCTCTGTATTACCGCTCAGGTTGGTAACGATCGGCGTTAATCCGTCGGTCGATGTCGCACCTTCGGTCTGGGAATAATACAGCGAGATCGTTGCATCACCGGCCGGATCATAGGCGGACCAGCGCAGTTGGATGGAGTCTTCTACGCTTGTTTCACCGGAAGGAGCAGTGAAGTTTATCGACGGATTGATCACGTTGCCTTCCAGCAGGAAATCGTATGTGTAGAATGGTGTTCCAACCGAGTCATAAGCAGTCAGATGAATCGAAGATGCATCAGCGGCCATGTCGAGCGTGGAGAAACAGGATACACGACGATAGAAAAGCGAGTATTTATAGTCGACCAACTGCTTCTGCTGGTTATAATTGGCGTCACGGCCGCAACCCGGACGTACGTAGTGCACACCGTCTTTATATAGGTGCTCAAATGAGTGGTCGTCACCGGAAAGGGAGATGATATGTTTTCCCTGAGCCGCATATTTCTCCAGCAGCGGTGCCGCACGTTTCGGTTCTTCTGACCACTGGCCGTGATAACCGGTGGTGTAGATACCTACGTGGTGACAAACGATGATCCACGGACGAGTACATGCGTTTAAGATGGAGTCCGCCCATTGGTATTGTCTGCAGCCCTTTTGGAACTTAGGACTCGACTCATCGAAGTTGAGGTTCAGTACCACTATATCGGCGTTACCATATACGAAATGGAAATACGATTCTCCACGGGGATCGATGGTGTCGCCTTCCGATGCACCTTCATGCGGGAACTGGTGGAAGTAGTCATAGAACGACGACCAGCGCAGACCACGGGGATCACCGGTCTCGTGGTTACCCGGAGAGGACATACACGGCACTTGGCCGAGGAATTGTTCACCCGGTTTGAAATAGTAGTTATTCCAGTTGCGGTCATTACCCTTGGACGAAACGAAGTCACCGTTCATCAGGGAGATGTCGCAGTTGAGGTCACAGATGAAATCCTGCATGTTCGACCAGTTATTACATGCATTACCGTGGATATCGCTGATAGAGAAGATACGGTATGCAGTTCCTTCTTCCGGAGCGGTCTTGGTCCAACTGATCTTCGGACAGCGGCGGTTCGCATTGGCACCTACGGTGAAGTAATACCGGGTGTTCGGTTGCAGGTTCGGCAGCGTAACAACGTGTACGTATCCTTCACCGTCTGCGTACCAACCGTCAGAAGTAGTGATCTGCATGTTCAGATTTGTCGAATCGGTACCGTACATAACCAATGCCTCGGTCGGTTCGGTCTCTTCATTCATCTGCCAGAGCACCTTGACGGAGTTCGTCGTCGGAGCCATGGAGTACGGCATTTTGTAGGGTTCGTAGGGGTCGTTGGAGTTATCGTAACTCTCATTGGAAACACCCCAACGGGGGTCACCAACCGTGCTGCCGTCTGTACCCATTCCGATAGCGGAACTGTTGGCGTAGAGTTGGAAATTACCGTTGTCAGGATCCACGAAATAGGGGTTCCGATTAACGCAACCTGCTTGTGATGCGCCTGTACCTATTTTGACGGGTCCATTGAAAGTGAGGCAGTTATGCACGTACGAGTTAGCGCCATATACAGCAAAGCTGACACCGCCTTCTACCTGTTCGGGGTTAAGGAAGATACAGTTGGTGATGTGCGTTTTGTCGATATTAGCGGCATAAACCGGGCGCGTGTTCGTACTATTATAGAAGGTACAGTGGTCAATCTCAACACTGCCTTGTACGGGAGTCGCTACGTCATCTGCTTGGCCGGTCGGGTAGAGGTAGATGAACCGGTCTGCTCCTTTGACTCCTCCATCAAAGGTGCAGTTTTTTACCTCTAAGCTCTTGAGTTGCACATGTGCATAACTTGCTTCGATAGCGCGGGGTGCGTTTTCTGCAGCAGGTCTCTCCATGCGGAAGATACAGTTGTCCACCGTCAGTTTGTTGATGTACGGGGTGGTAACACCATCAGAAGTGTAGGCGCGAATGAATTTGTTTGGACAACCGCTCAGTTCGCAACCGCGTACAGTGACGTTGTACGGAGTGGAAGCGTTCACCATGCGGATGGCCTCTCCCGTACTTTGGATATTCACACCTTCCAGACTGAAGTTCGCTTTCACCTCAAAGCGGCTGGACATCGTAATAACAGGATGCGCACCGTTTGCGGCTTTGATCGTAACGGCAACGGTCGGCTTAACCGAAGAAGACTCGGTGTAGTTACCGTCTGCCAGTACAAAGACGTCACCGGCAGAAGCATTCTTAACTGCTGTGCTAATCGTTCCCGAACCCGGAGCGACATTGATAGTCGCTGCACTCAACGTCATGGCGCTTAGTAAAGCACATGACAAACTAACCCAATTTCTTTTCATATTCATAAAATTAAATACCGTCTCCTGCGTCACCCGGAATGTCTGTCCAGTCCAGAATACCCTGAACGGAGGAAACTATTGATTCGCAGATTGTTTCTGTGCGGAATGCAAAAACAGTAGTGCTTGGAATGATATATTTTTTCATAATTCGATAATTTAAATATTCGTATTTATGTTTGGATGAGATTACTTTATTTTACCGCCCATGATATTGTAACGGATACCGTCGAGGTTGATGATGAGTTGACCGTTCTCGATGGTCTTGATAAGTCCTTGGTTCTCACCGTTCACGAGATCAATCTCCGTGATGACTTGTTCCTGGGTAACGATGCGTGCACGCTTGATAGCCTGTGCACTCGCTGCTGTTACATGGAAGTAAGCACGCAGACCCTTCAGCGGAGCACTTGTGCTCGACGGGAAGTGCAGGATATTGTTCTGTCCGAGGAACAGATCATAATCTGCATTGAGTTGCTTTTGAATGTACGTACCGATAAAGTCCGCGGCTCCACCATGTTGAACATGGTTGCTTGCATACATATGAATGGTATGTTTGCTGAATTGCGGATTGACTACGTCTTGGGTCGGCTTAATCAGATAAGGCGTACCGGCAGCGAAACTATTACCTGCAACCGTCTGGAAATTGAGAACCAGAACACCGTCCGTCAGGGTAGCAGACTCTAATGCCAACAATTCATATCCGGCACCAAAGATACTGGTCAGTTCCGAGTCATAGGAATCGAACGGAACGCAGATCGTATTATACACACCGGCAACGAAGGAGCGTTTGAGGATAGGTATGTATTTCACTTCTTTGTGAGCTTCAATGTCGTCTTCGGTGGTAGCTTCATCGTCAATAATCCATGCGTCAGCCAAAGCCGCTGCCGCAGCCGTTACGCTGGTCAGATAGCCGTCAGCACCCGGGTTGATGTTAGCCACTTGAATGACATAATCACCATCAGCAGGAATCATAACGGATTCGAAACTAACCGAACCGCTTCCGCCTTGTCCCTTGGTGTCAGAGAAAATGGTATTGTTGCCTTGCTTGATAATCAATTGATAGATACCGTGATTGGTTCCTGTGAAAGTAAAGGTGATATCATACAATCCTGCCGAAGCGTGTGCATTCCATTGAGCGTATTGCGCTGCGTTCGGACTGCCGAAATGAATCTCTGCAGGGCTCAAACTGCGGGTTGCTTTTTCACTCAAAATTGCGTCTGCAAACGGAATAGGATCTGCACTCGGGATAGTTACGAAATCACCGCCGGTATAAGTAAGCGTGACGCCGTAAATACCACATTTGGAGTGCTCACGATTATTGAGCAGTTGGATGGTATATTGACCTGCCTCAGGAATATAAATACAGCCTGCCAGTGTTTTATCCGTGTTATATTCGGTAAAGCCGTCTCCCGTCCATGCCGGACCTTCTTCCACGGAACCAACTTCGTTATTGTCTTTGTCAAACACTTGAACTTGGAAGATGTGTTTCTGAGATGTGCTATAACTGGAGTTGTCTGCCAAATTCAACGTTGCTTGGATATAACATGCACGAGTGGCGTTAATTATCCATGTAGCAGTTCCCGGATTTTTAGCATCAATGTAGCGGATGTAGTTATTGTTGCTTTCGTAAGCGATATCGGAAGTGCTGAGTGTTGCATGGCTTCCATTGCAGTAGTATCCCGGAGCAGCGAAGTCCGTGGAAGGATAGGTTACAGGGGTGTACCAACGCGGGTCACCGAGGTCGGAACCATCTGTTCCTGCACCGCGGGCGGGAGACATAGAAACGCCGTATTCACCTGCGTAGGTATATTTGTTGTTGGCAAGATCATTGAAAAGAGGATCTTTATCTGAAAGTTCATTATGAGCAAGACTGCTGGAACGATGACCATTTGTATTAAAAGTGAGGCAGTTATTAATAGCACCACCATAGATGTAGGTGGCCTTCGACATAGATGCGTCTGGCTGTGCAAATATACAATTGCTTATAACAACATCTGTGGATTTACGGCAATCTATAAACGAATAGTCTCCGGATGTGTTTTTAACAAAGTTATAGAATGTACAATGATCAACTCTCAATGCGATATTGTCTGTTTCTACACCATTGTTTTTGATAGAGATCAAAGCTTCTTGTACATTAGTAAAATTAGCAAATGTAGAATTCTCTATTGTTACCGAGTTACAAGCTAATTCTGTACTTTTTGAACTATCATAGCCTACGTACACAGCACTTCTGAGGTTGTCATGGAAATAACAATTTCTTATTGTTATTGCATCCATGCGACGATTACCTCTTTGTGCATAAATAATGTAACTTGGGAAATTAACAAACTCACAATTATCCAAAGTCAATGTTTCTGAACCTGTGGAGGCATCATATGTACGTAAACAATGGTCGGAAGCATGTTTGTCATTATTGTCTCCCCAAGCAGGGTAAAGTCCACCATCAAACTTAATACCTTTAAATGTAACTTGTGCATTGTTTACAATTAAAAAGGCGTACTTTTGCGCGATTACAGGATTTGCTCCTTCTGCAGCTTGGATAGTGATGTTTTTGTCTATGGAAAAACCACCATCTTCTTTGTAAATACCATCGGAAAGCTCAATGATAGCATTTGCGGATGCAGCTGCTACAGCGTCTGCAATAACATTGTTTACTGTAACATTGGGATCATTAGGTCCAATCGGATCCGCATTAATTGCTAATGAAAGCAACATCGCCGGAATTAAAAAGAATAATTTTCTCATGATATAAAAAGTTTAAATGTTTGTTTCGCTTTTCGGTTGGGCGATAACCCAAAATCGGGTGCAAAATTACTAAAATATATTGAACGTGCATGCGTAAGCGCATATGTTATAAAACATAAAAACAAATGAAGATCCCATAAACCGTATAAAATCAGCATATTACAAATATGCATGGTTTCGTTCTTTTCCATTTCGTAACATTTCGAAAAAACACAAATCTTTCAAAACACTTGCATATGTCATAAAAAAGCAGTAATTTTGCAGCCGATAGACAGTTATGTTATACCAATGGATCATATCGTTGCCGATGATGGTGTGCCTGTTTTGGTGCATCTTCTTTGCGGTGCGTGCCTTTCGTGGAGAGGATGAACCCCGTGTCAAATATACGATCCTTCTCTTTTATTTCGCTTCCACCGTGCTCTATGTTAACCATTGGTTGTTCTTCTCCAATCATGAGACTACAATCGGTACTTATACCTATCTGTTGGCGAACCTCTGCGTCTATCCGCTCTATTACATGTACTTACGTGCGCTGACGCGTACGAGATACACCTGGGATAACTATGCGCTCTTTGTTCCGGCGGTGCTGCTAACTATCTTCTTCCCGCTTAATCTTTATTTCCCTACGCGTATCTTCTTTGCGATACAAGTGGTATGGGTATGGATCTGCGGTTTCCGACTGCTGCGTGCTACCCGGAATCGGATGGATAACACCTATACCGATGACCGCAGTCATATCCTCAAACCTACCCACGCCATGCTCATCCTTATCGGTATCACGGCGATGGTATCGATGGCGCTGAACGCACTGGGAAGGGATCTGTTTGACGGCAGTCTGTTGGTCTATATCTCGGCGGTACTGATGTCGGTGCTGCTGTTCAGTCTCGGTTACGTGGCAGCCCATACCACGCTGCCTATAGAGACCGTTTCGCAGGAAGAGAATCACGAAGAAGACAAGGCGACCACGGCGGAAACCGATGAACTGATGTTTAAGATCGCGGTCGTGCTCCGGGAAGACAAACTGTTCGCTAATTCGAATCTGACGATTCAGGATCTGGCCACAGCCATCGGTTCGAACCGCACCTATGTCAGCCAATGTATCAACCGCCGCACGGGACTCAGTTTCTCCCAATACGTAGCCCGTTACCGTGTGGAGCATGCACAACAGATACTCCGCGATTCCGGCTATGGCACCGATAAAGAGGCTATCATGGATGCCATGACGTCAAGCGGTTTCTCTTCCGACCAAACTTTCTACCGCGCCTTCAAGGAGATTACCGGCGAGACACCTCTCCAATACCGCCATAACAATCTCGTTACAGCAAGCCCGATGCGGTAGTAGGCAAGCATTAGTATCTCCAAACACTAAAATTTGGTAAAAAATAGTGTTTGTAAACACTTTTTGGAATACAAAAACCATGATTCGTTCCTATTTTAGCATCTCTAAACACTAAAATTTGGTAAAAATTAGTGTTTGCAAACACTTTTTTGCGCAAAACACTTGCATATATCATAAAAAAGTTGTACCTTTGCGGCGCAAAACGATTTTTACTATGGAACAGCAAGACGTACAACCCATCATTAAAACGTATCACAATTTTCTTTCTACCGTTACTTTGGACTACATAAGACCGCTTATGGACACCATTAATTGGGAAGACAGGCTGATTGAAATCAAAGGAGCGAAAGGTGTAGGAAAGACCACTATCCTGTTACAACACATTCGGCAAACTTTTCCCAATGTGGACGATACATTGTATGCGTCGCTGGACAATTTGTGGTTCAAGACCTATTCGTTGAAAGACCTGACGGATTGGTTCTACGCGCAAGGTGGTAGATATTTGTTTTTGGACGAAGTTCATCACTACCCGCACTGGCAAACAGCTATCAAGAATCTGATTGATGAATATGCAGACCTGCATATCGCTTATACGGGTTCGTCTATGCTGCAATTAGAAGCAGGTGAAGGCGACCTGTCGCGCAGATTGATGGACTATCATTTACCGGGACTTTCATTCCGCGAATACTTACACTTCGAAGGAGTTGCCGACTTTCCAATATACAGTTTAGAGGATATCATCCAACGCCACGTGGCTATTTCATTCGAGGTCAAAGAGAAATTGGGTAGCATTCAACCGCATTTCAATGCTTATTTGCAACATGGATATTATCCGTTTTATAAAGCCGTGCAAGCAGGCTATGAGATCCGTCTGCAACATGTAGTGAACCAAGTGTTGGAACGGGACTATCCGCTCATAGATGATGTGACAGTTGCTACTATCGAGAAAACTAAAAAGATGCTGATGGTCTTGGCGCAGAGTGTTCCGCAGATGCCTACCATGAACTCGCTTTACGGCCAACTGGAGACAGACCGGAATCAGGGATTAAAAATGCTCTATGCTTTGGGGCGTGCTGACTTGTTGATGCTACTTACCGACAAAACAAAGAACCTGAAGACACTCAGCCGCCCGGATAAGATCTTTCTGCACAACACCAACCTCATGTACGCGCTGGGCGCAAATATAGAAATTGGAACAGTGCGCGAGACGTTCTTCTTGAATCAAGTGTCTGAAGTTGTACCTGTTTGTTACCCGGCAAAAGGCGATTTTCTGGTGGGTAACAAATACTTGTTTGAAGTCGGAGGTGCTAATAAAACCTTCGAACAAATCAAAGATGTGCCGGACTCCTTCTTGGCTATAGACAACACAGAAACCGGTTACAAGAATCGCATTCCTCTTTGGCTATTCGGATTTTTATACTAACCCCCCTATTTCGGTCGTCACGTTTGTGGCGACCGTTTTTTGTTTCTTTTTGACTTTTTTTGACCAATTGGGACTAATTGGGACGAAAAAATGCATTTTTGTACGATTTGAGAGTCGATTTGTACGATTTGAGAATGCTTTTTCATGAAAAAGCAGTAACTTTGCCGCGGATTTTGAAATAATACGTACACATGATGCGTCGCGCACATAGAATCGTCCTCCTTCTCGCGCTCCTTGTCGGCAGTGCGGGGATGAACTATGTGCAGGCGTTGTGGTATGCCGGTACTTGCGGGACAGGTGTCATTTGGAAAGTGTATGATACCGACGGTGTATTGCGTATTACAGGCACGGGAGCTATGCAGGATTGTTCCGCTGACGATGGAGTACTTACTGTGGATGATATACCGGCCAGTATCACGACAACGATATCAATCGAATCCGGTATTACGCATATTGGATCGAATAGCTTCCGCGGGCTTCCGAATGTAGTGTCGGCAACGATAGCGTCAACAGTAACGAGCATTGGTTCGTACGCATTCAGCAATTGTAGTAAACTAAAGGATCTATATGTAAGTTGGACCGGCACTATCCCGACTTGGCCGACGGGAATGACAAACACTTCGGGTATTCGTCTTCATGTGCCGTGCGGTACAAAATCAAAATATCAGTCAGCGCCAGGCTGGAAAAGCTACACGATCGTAGAAGAAGCTGCGGGAGGTCCGTGCGGTGAGAATGGTAATAACGTAATGTGGTCGGTGAGTTGTGACGGAAAGACGTTGACACTCTCGGGTTCGGGTGGTATGGGCGGTTGGTGGGTTTCTTCTGATAACAACGGCACCCCATGGGCAGCATATCAGCAGAGTATCACGAAAGTAGTTATAGGGAACGGCATCACGTCAATAGGTCAGTCTGCGTTTAACAGATTTACTAATCTGACGTCTGTAAGTATCCCGAGTAGCGTAACGAGTATTAGTTCGGAAGCATTCTATGCGTGTGTTAACTTAACGTCCGTGACACTACCGGGGAATTTGACGTTTTTAGGTCAGGAATGCTTTAGTTTGTGTACTAATTTAGCCTCCATCAATATCCCATCGAAAGTGGAAGAGATCGATTGGCGTGCCTTTTATAAATGCGAAGCGCTGACGTCGATCACCATTCCGAACAGTGTGAAGACGATGGAAACGGCGGTTTTTGACAATTGTAGTAATTTGACTACCGTAGTCATAGGGAATGGTATGACCACTATCCCTAATTATACTTTCCGTGAGTGCGTGAGTCTAAGTAATGTGACTCTTCCGAGCCATCTTGCGAGCATAGGGATAGATGCCTTCTATGATTGTGCATTTTCCTCCATTACGTTTCCGTCTACTCTTACGTCAATAGATCAGAGAGCTTTCGGGCAATGTAAAAATCTAATCTCTGTTAATTTACCCAATAGTGTAACCACCCTGGGTTCCGGAGTTTTTGGCGGTTGTACGAGTCTAAGTTCGGTTAAGTTGTCTAACCGGATAACGGAGCTTCCCAGTCTTACCTTTTCCGGCTGTACCAGTTTACCGTCCGTGACTATCCCGAGCGGAGTTACAAAGATAGGCCTTTACGTATTCCAAAACTGCAGCACCTTGGTATCAGTGTCTATACCAAACACGGTAACTAGTATTTCCCCCAATGCGTTTCATAATTGTACCAGTTTGCCGTCTGTGACGATCCCGAACAGCGTAACGACCTTGGGCAGTTATATTTTTCACAATTGCAGCAGTTTAACAGACATGTATGTGAGTTGGACTTCGTCTATACCGACATGGAATAATTTGACGAATAAACCGGCTGCAAGCATCACGCTGCACATCCCATGTGGTTCGGGTGATCTTTACCGAGCGGCTACAGGTTGGAAAAATTGTACCCATGTTGAAGAAATCGCAGGCGGTACGTGCGGCACTAATCTCACTTGGTCGTTTACTTGTGACAGTGTCCTCACTATTAGCGGAACAGGTGCGATGGCGGATTATACGGCTGCCAGCCAGCAGCCATGGGCGAGCCTTCGAGACAATATAACATCTATTGTAGTAGGTTCCGGCATTACTCATATCGGAGCATTTGCTTTTCATTCGCTTTCCAATCTAAGTTCGATCACTATTCCCAATAGTGTTACTTCGATAGGTAATTATGCGTTCCGATATTGCTATGCCCTAACCTCCATCGCCCTTCCTAATACCCTAACCTCCATTGGAACGGGAGCATTCCGTAATTGTACAGGGCTCACCTCCATTACTATTCCAAGTAGCGTCACTGCGATGGGAACATATGTTTTGACCGGAACGACAAACCTGAAAGACATATATCTTAAGTGGACGGGGACTAATATTCTCGCCCTCCCTAATAATTTCAGTGCCACCGACAAAACTGTCCATATACCTTGCGGTACCATATCCGATTACACCAACAAAGGTTGGAGTGCATATACTTTAGCGGAGGAGATTGCCAATGGTACGTGCGGTACCAATGTAACCTGGACGCTCTCCTGTAACGGTACGCTCTCCATCAGCGGAACGGGAGCGATGAGTAATTATCCGGCATTGAATATGCCATGGAGATCGCGTAGAGCATCCATTACATCTGTTGTTATCTCCGATGGAGTCACAAGTATCGGATATAATGCGTTCAATGGTTGCTCAAATCTAACATCCGTGACGATTCCTCCGTCCGTTACCTCTATTGAGCAAAATGCATTCTACGGCTGCTATGCGATGGAGTCGTTATATATTACCGATTTGGCAGCATGGTGTAATGTCGAGTTTGGCGTTTCAGTAGAAGCTACTCCATTTATGCGCAATAATTACAATAGTGGTTCTACAGAATATTTAGGTGGAGGAAACCTATATCTGAATGGAACCCTTGTGACAACATTGACGATTCCTGACGGCATTACGGAAATCAAAAATCTTACGTTCTTAGGATGTTCAAGTATCACTTCCATTGATTTCAATCAGGTGACCACTATTGGTAGTGCTTCTTTCAAAGGCTGCCATGGTTTGACTTCTGTCACGCTTCCGGAAGGAGTGACATCTCTCCTAAACGCATTCCCGTATTGTACCCAACTGCAGTCGATATCTATACCGGCATCGCTCACTTCTTTGACCACTCAAACGCTATATCATAGTGATGCACTAACGGATATTTACGTATATTGGACGGATAATATACCCGGTTGGCCGGGATATTTCACCGGTCAATCGCCACAACCAAGTATCACCCTCCATGTGCCCTGTGGAACGGAAGAGTTATATAATACAAAAGCCAATTGGAAGAAATATCATATCGAAGGCGAAGGTACGAACACCGTTACCGTGCAAGCCGAAGACCCCACCATGGGCGATGTGAGCATAACGGTGAACCCGTAAATTTGATATTTGAAATTTTATTAACAATAATTAACACACCAAATTATTATGAAAAATTTTATTAAAATTAATCGCGCCCTTGTGGCAGAGAAAAAGTTTTATGTAGTGCTTTGCGCAAGCCTGGTATGCGCAGTAAATGCTTTTGCTCAAGCAAGTGACAGCAAGAATGTAGATTGTGACGGAAGTGTAACGATCACCGCTACTCCGAAAACCGGTTTCCACTTTGTGCAGTGGAATGACGGTAACACCGAAGCTACGCGTACCATCACCAACATCAAAGAGGCGAAGACCTTCACCGCTACTTTCGCAGCCGATGAGACCGTTATCGATCCGTCTATCGACCCGGGTGTTGACTTCCCGGTTGCTCACGGTACGACGTTGCACCTCACTCCGCACACCGATGACGACTGTTTGGAGTTCGACCACTGGAGCGACATCACCGATCCGACCGATCCGAACTATGCGATTGTGCCGCGTGACTTCGAGTACAACGGTGTACTGCCGACCTTCACCGCGCTCTTCAAAACCAAGGTTTACAACGTAACCGTTACTACCGCAACCGGTGACGCTACTCAAGGTGACGTAACTGTAACGGTGCAATAAATAGTTAATCTCTGACGGCTGAAAGCTGATAGCTGAAGGCTTAATGAAGCGCAAGCTTCTGTACATATTATTTATAGCGCTCAGTGTGCCGATGTGGGCCATTGAAGTGCCTTGCGGAACGTGGATCGAACTACGGGCCACCTCTGTCGAAGACTGGCATTTTGACCATTGGAACGATGGAGATACCTCCGCTGTGCGCCAAGTCGAAGTGATGGCGGATGCGCATTACGTGGCATATTTCGCACCTAACTGCGGGGACTATCCGGCCTTGCCTGTGGTGGCACTCTATGACTGGCTCATCATGCTCGATATGCGGTCGATTAATTCGATGGGGTATTACTTCGACGAAGAGGCAGTGACGTGGTATCGTGTGCGTGGGGCACCGGATAAACTGACCGACGGAGCGTCCGCTGACGATGAACGCATGGGTACCGGTTATTACCTCACCATCGACCAGTCCTTCTTAGGTACCGGCGATTACTATGCGTCCGTCGATGTGAGTGGCAGTTCGTCCGGCGTTCTGTGTACCGACCTCATGCGGTCCCTTATCGTCCATTATGCCTCTTCGGCAGCACCGGCTCCGCCTTTCTTAGAGCCTACGATGGTGCGACCTAATGAGCAGCAACGCCTGCTGAGGCTTAATCCGGATTATCCGACAGCGGTCACCATCTATGACATTGCCGGACACCGTCTGGAGTGCCTCGAAGCCAAAGAAACCGACCGGCTGATCCTCTATGCACAACCTGTACCGGGCTGCTATCAAGTCGTCGTCCAAAACGGCGACATCCAAACCGTATTGCGATATATCGTGGTAAAATGAAAAGTGAAAAATGAAAATTGAAAGGATACATAGAATAGTTGGCTTGTGGATGGTGCTTCTTTCACCTTTCACCTTTCACCTTTCACCTTGCTTGGCACAAACCTCTGCGCTCTCGATTGGTGTGCGTGGCGGCGGGCAGACGTATCTGCCTACTGCTGCGGTCGGAGCAACGGGGAAGGTGAGACCCGGTTTCGGAGGGACAGGTGGGTTGGACCTGCGTTATACCTATTATGGAGCGGTAGGCGCCCAAGCGGAACTCGGTTGTGCTATCGGTGCCGGTTTCGGGTACGGTGTGGCACCGCTTAAAGGTTCGAACACGGACAATTTCACCAACACCGACTATCTGGGAAATCAGATGGACTATACCGTCACGTCGGACTTTACGCAGCGGGATCGGTTTGCGAAGATCGATGTGTCGCTGCTGTTGGCCATGCGTTTTGGAGGGGTGACGCTGAATATCGGACCTCGGTTCATGCTACCTCTTGCCGCTAATCGTTCGTTAACGATCAGCGAAGCGAATATCGATGCGTATTATCCGGCGTATGACGTGCATGTAGTCAACCAACTGATCACCGGTAAGTTGGAAACGCCGTACACCGAAAACCGTCCATCGAATATATCGAAATACCATCTGCTTGTAGCCGCCGAGATCGGCTATGAATGGCGCTTCAACCGGCATGCCTTGGGTGTGCAGCTGTTTGCTGAGGCCGCGGTGTGGAGCAAACAATCACCTGTCACTAATAACCAATCACCGCTAATCGGAGTTTCTCCGATCACCGATGCTTCGAATCCCGTTCCGGTAGTTACTATCGGTTCGGTGGAGTCGTTCGTGACGAATCGCCGGTACCTCGACTTCGGTATCCGTGCCTATTACGCATTTAATATAGAGCATGTGGTTGAACACCGCTTCAAACCTCGCGGTGACAGCCGTAATCACAGAAATAGATACCTATGGTGGTAAATACTTTTTTCTTTCAACTTTCTACTAAAAAATTTGCATATATCAAAAAAAAGCAGTAATTTTGTGGCGGGATTTTAAAATACGTGACCATGTCAGAGATTCAGAAGCATCAGGCAACAAATATGATTCTAACGACCGATTTGCAGCAAGCCGTTCAAGTTATTAAAGGAGCTATTCAACGTAGCCAAGCTCGTTCGTTGCAGCATGTCAATAATGAGGTACTTTCTTTGTACTATGGTATAGGACAGTATATTTCCGAGAATACGCGTCATCATTTCTGGGGCACAGGGGCGCTGAAGACAATCAGTGACCAGTTACAGAAAGAGATGCCCGGTCTTACCGGTTTTGGAGAAACGAGCCTTAAAAACATGCGTACATTCTACGAAGAATGGAGCGAATATGTAAATCGTCAACCGGCAGTTGACGAATTGCCTATTGACGAAACGGAACTGCTTGTTCAAATTCGTCAACCGCTGGGTGACGAATTGAATTGGACTGATTTTCTTCGTGTTCCATTCACGCATCATGTCATCATCTTACGTAAAGTAAAAGACTTGGAAGAGCGTGCTTTCTATATCCATATGTGTGCTTCCCGGGCATGGAACAAATATGCCTTAGAGGATTTTATCAAACAGGACTTGTACAAGAATCGAGGTTCTCTTCCCTCTAATTTCACAGAAACGATTTCTGACACACGCTTGGCGATAAGAACACTCAAAGCGTTTAAGGAGAATTATCTGCTCAATTTTATCAATGCAGAAGATCTCTATGAGAATGAAGAAGAACGTAATGAACCCGTTTTAACTTCTAAAATTGTAGAGAATATCCGTGACTTCATCTTACGCTTCGGTAATGATTTTATATTCATTCAACCATACTATCGTATGGTGATAGGAGGTGAAGAAAAATTCATCGACTTGTTATTCTTTAATCGTCAATTGAATTGTCTTGTGGCTGTCGAATTGAAGGATTGCCGCTTCAAACCTGCCCATCTTGGACAACTCAGTTTCTATTTGTCTGTCTTGGACGAGCAAGTACGGAAACCTCATGAGAATCCATCTGTCGGATTAATCCTGTGTCGTGAAATGGATAGAACGGTTGTCGAGTTAGCTATACGCGATTATAACAAACCAATGGGTGTGGCTACATTCCGTTTGGGAGAGGATGCACCCGATGTGTACAACCGTATTTTGCCTAACACAAATGGACTTAATGAACTCATGCAAGATACAGACCTAAGCTGATTCTCAACCGTACCTTTTCAGCGGATTTGTATAACTGACTATACAAAAAGCAATTAAATTTGTATAATTAATAATACATACGACATTGATTACCCTTCCTTTTCTCTCATCCCTGTCACACGCGTGGCAGGGATTTTTTGTGTCTGCACGTCAATTTTTCCACAGGCAGTGATGTAATCCGTCACTTTTGTACGAATTGAGAGTCGAATTGTACGATTTGAGAGTGATATATGGAAAAATTGTTGTAATTTTGCTCGCAAAATTGTTCAACAGATAAAAACAATGAGAAAAATAGTATTCTTATTCACCCTTTTACTGGCCGTCGTGCTGCATGTTTCGGCAGTGGAGCAGAATGTAGTAGCCGTCTATCAGCAGGACGGACAAAAGGCGCTGTTTGCGTTTGCAGACCAGCCCGAAGTGACGTACACAGCCACGGACCTGGTGTTAACGACCACCAAGACCTCGGTGCAGTATCCGATCTCGCAGTTGAAGAAACTCCAGTTTGAGATGGCAGAGATGCCGGAAGGTCTCGATGAGGTGTTGGCGGATCAACGCTTCTCGTTCCGCGACGGCAGTATTGTCATTGAAGGCGGCGAACCGAACTCACTGGTCAATATCTACTCGGTATCCGGTGCGCTGACTGCGCAGTATAGGCTCGACTCAAACGGCGATGCGGTCATCCCGATGCAGGGACTGAGCGGTCAACCCTATATCTTCGCTAACGGAAGTATCACCTTTAAATTCATCGCACAATGAGACGGTTTCTTTTAGCTATCAGCATTCAGCTTTCAGTATTCAGCCTTTTGGCGGCAGACATCACGCCGAATGAGGCAATTCGGATTGCGAATGATTTTGTGCAGCACGATCAGACGGCGAAAGCGAACATTCGTCGTGCGCCGGCAGGTACCAAAGTCAGTCCGACTATTGCGCATAAGATGCCTTCGCTCGTGGCGCAGAACAAGGATAATGTCTATATCGTCAACTTAGGCGATAACCAAGGCTTTGTAGTCGTATCGGGCGAAGACGGTGCTACCGCCGAGATCCTCGGTTACTGCGATCATGGTTCGTTTGATATTGACAATGCACCGGTTCAATTCCTCGACCTGCTGAAGGAGTATTCCGATGGTATCGACAGCCTGCGTCAGGATCCGTCGTTGGCGCGTCCGCAACTGCCGGCACAGGTACAGTCTTCCGTGCCGTCCTACATGGGCAAAGTGATCATAGGTCCGCTACTCACTACCAGGTGGAACCAATGGGCGCCGTACAATAACTTATGTCCCGCCAATGCCAATGAGGCTTATGAGAGCTTTTACGGTGGACATTGTCCTTCAGGTTGCGTGCCGACTGCGGTAGCGCAGGTGATGAACTATTGGAAATGGCCCAAGCAGGGCAAAGGACAGATCTATGTCGGGTGGTCCGCTGAGACGGGGAACCAATACGAAGATTTTCCTGTCCATACCTACGACTGGGACCACATGCTCGATGCGTACGGTTGGACCTTTGGAGAGTACGGTTCCAGTTTTTATGCCTCTTACTCCTATACGGAAGCACAAGCGGTTGCCCAACTGATGGCGGATGTAGGCAAAGCGATGGCGACGCTCTACTGCCAACCGAACGGTAGTCCGACGGGATTCACTTCGCAAGCCTTGGTGGATAATTTCAGTTACGAACCCGGTATAGAGATGATCTCCGGCACCAAGGCAGCCGACGTGCGCGGCATACTGATGAACGAACTCGATGCCAAGCGGCCTGTGCTCTATGCCGGACAGCCGGATCAAGGCGACGGGCACGCACTCGTCTGCGACGGTTATACGGCGAACGGTTATTTCCATTTCAACTACGGTTGGGGTGGGCAGAACGACGGTTTCTACCGGCTCTCTGCCATACCGATCTACATCAATCACGTGCAAGTGATGACCAATGTGCGGCCGTACGATGCAGAAGAGAAAGAGATCGGTAACATCAAGTACGGTCTGCTGGCGAATGGAACGGCGGACGTCCTGAGTTACCTCGGCGGAGGAATGGGCGCACAGAACGGCGCCTTGATCATCCCCGATTCGGTCACCGACCCTGACACCGGCAACCGATACGCAGTCACGCATATACGCAAGGAGTCCTTCTACAACGTCGGCCATTTCACCAAGATCGTGATGGGCAATCATATCGAAGCCATCGACCCCATCTCTTTCCTCTTCACCACCATCGACACGCTGGTGCTGAGCGATAAGATGGAAGTAGTGCCCGAACAAGCCTTCCAATTGACTGAAATCAAACATCTGACCATCGGCGAGAACATCAAGTTCATCGGCAAACGCGCGTTCTATCTTTGTAATCTTTACGGCGGTATTATTTGCAAAAGCAGACAGGTAGAATTGGACACGGAATCTTTTGCTATGACACGGCCTAAACACAGCGATTGGGAAGACGGCATCATCAAAATAAACAAGAGAGCCTTTGATGGTGCTGAGCTCGGTGCCAGTGTTAATTTTCGCAACTTGGAAGTATTGGAAGATTCGGCTACTTCCGGCGGTTATTGGGGAAGTGCCGGCAATTCAAAGTTCTTCCGCATAGGTTCCAAAGTACGCGAGATTGCGCCATCTGCTTTTGACGGATTGTACCAAAACGGTATCATTCCTTTCCTTATAGTGGATAATGACAATCCGTATTACACTTCTTCATGGAATCCTATCATTTACAACAAAGATACCACCCGCGTCATCATCGCCCTTGCTAATCCAAGTTCAGGCGAGTGGCCGGACAAAATCATCAAACTGGAACCCGGTTGCGCACGCGGGTCGGGAAGCTTTTATATCCCGCCTACCGTCGTCGATATGGAAGGAGCGTTCAAGGATTACAAGGCTTCGCAGTACAGTTACTCGGAGATCACCTGCCCGATCATGGTGCCGCCGGTGATCACTGATGCCACTTTCTCCGATGAGATGTTCGAAAGACCCCTCATCCTGCGCGTACCGCCCGGCACGGAAACACTCTACGCGGAAGCGCCCGGATGGCGTAAGTTCGGGGAAAACATCCAACCGATGTACGAAGAGTTCACACCCCTTCCGCCGCAAGACCTGCACTATCACATGCAACTGCATAGCGACACCATCAATACCTCTGCTGCTGTCGCGGACATCAGCAACATGCGTATGACGGAAGACGAGAACGGCGATCCGGTTGTCACCTTGAGCGTCAACGGTCGCGAAGACATCGCGCTGCCTGCCGAACGCGTGGACAGCATCACCTTCAAGCCCGGATTTATCTATGAGAACGCGGAGATATTCTCCATCAATGACTCCAACCTCACCGTCAACGCACAGAAATGCTCCATCACTTTCGATGCCACCACTTTCGACGACAGCGTGCAGATATGCGTCCGTAACTCTGTGCTCTTACCCCGTCCGTCCGAAGGTGTCACCGGCGGTATCGGTATCGATATCAGTATGTTAGCCGACTCCGGACTGGTACACGGACTGAGCGGTATTGCCAAGATCACCATCCCACTCCAAGTGCCTGCCGACCAAGCCGTCGGTGCCGCGTACTACAACGAGCAGACCGGCGAATGGGAACCCGTCTATATGCAGTACAACCGCGAGACAGGTACCGCTACCATCCTCACCGACCACCTCTCTTTCTACTCCGTCGTTACTTTCCTCAACGAGCGCTCCAAGGGCGAACTCTTCGAAGCTCTGCGCGAGATACCCGCTTTGTACGCGTGGGATGAAGGAACGAAGTTGCTGCTGAAGATCCTCGAGTCCGACGACCCGAAAGTGGAGGAAGCGCTGCAGTTCAAGAACGAGATGGGGCTTTGGCAGTCTTTGGGTCTCGACGGTTTCTATAACGGTGCGGTCAGCATCTCCGAACCCCTCTTCGGCTTCAAACCCGAAGCGATCGACAATGCCGTCACCATCATGGGTGAGATAGGTACGGCAATGACCATCCTCGACGTGGTGCGAGCGGACCTCCAAGGCGATAACATCAGCGTAGCTGCCAATACCATCAAGGTCATCATGGCGAAGACTGCCGGTGCGGCTGCCACCTATATCGGTACACCTGTCATGGCGGCGTCTATGAGTCTGGTGGCCTTCATCGGCGTAGCACTGGAGAAATTCGGCACGACCGTACAAGAGTTTAAAGCAGACTATTTCCGTACGGCATACCGGTATTATTACAGTATGGAGGGTTATCGCGCACTTAGTCCCGACTCCAGGTATAACAACGATGTCAACGGCAAGGACAAACCGCATGGTTACTTCCGCACCACCAAAGACTGGTACGATTATTTCTACCCCGCTTTTGTGGAAGCGAATATGAACGAGACGCGTCTGCAGGCCTATATCGAGCAGTCCGTACGGGTTTATTGCGACCAGTTCTGGACCGAGACCGCTGACCTGCAGACCTGGGCATTTGCCGAGGCGCGCAGACAAGGATTCCAGTCCTTCTGGGATGCCACCGAAGCGCTCAAAGAGCAGATCTCCAACGAGTACTACGCAGAATTGATGAACGGTGCGCTCACCAGCGTTTTTGCAGCGCTGCGCAATAACCAGATCGTGCAAGCCAACAACCGTGCCGTAGCCAAGATCAACAATATGGCGAAATGGATGAACAAGAAAGTGGCGTTCCGTATCATCGATTCGTCCTGCAGGGAAGGTGAACGATCACAGTTCGCAGGCCGCATGATCGGTTTTGACAACCTGCCTGACGACCTCGCCGACCCGCAGAGTTGGCGCAAACCCATCGGTGAGGACGGCAAAGTGCCGCTGGGTTGGTTCACAACCTACGCGCTGGTGCGTAATATGATGCCCTTCCAGATCACCCTCTTCGACGAGAAAGGTGAACCCGAGAAAGTGTTTGATTTCCAACTGGACGGCGTAGCTGACAAGACCATCATCGACATCGATCCTGCTACGCAGGGCGTTCGTGCGACCACCAAGCACCTCGATGACCTCAAACTGAACTACCAACCGCAAGCCATCATGTTCTACAGTTCGGGCTACGATATGCGCGATCAGTATGCGGATTCGATTGTCGGCGAGTATGTCTATATCAACGATTCCATCGAGTACTATAAGAACGTGCGCTACCGGACCGAGTTGGAGAAATTCTTCAACGCGCATAATTACATCACCGTCGATTCGACGGACAACTACACGCTCGGCGATGACATCACCGGTAAGTTCGTCGGTGACAAAGCGTCCGGTCAGTTCACTATCAATACCGACCACCGCTACCTCTACCGCACCCTGCAGCAGTTCGTCGATACCTGGAACAACCCCAAGGCCGATTGGGTGGATCGCTTCCGGCATGTGTTGAGCGGATCCATGAAGCATCAGATCGCCTGCCGATACACCATCCAGCGCCGGAAAGAGGAAGACCACTACGAATACGATATCACCTATACCGGCGAAGGAGCATACGACCTGACCGTCCGCTATATCACGCATTTCAACAAGACCATCGATTGGTCCGGCATGGTGGAAGGCGAAGCCAATTCGATTGCTATCGACGACCTCAGCGTCGGTCCCGTCTCCAATGGAGGTGAAGTGACCCTCGAGTATAAAACTACGCTCAAATAACGTAACTATGTACGTGCATTAGGGCACCGCCATAGGGTGCATTCAATCAGGGAGATA
>CAMIZK010000010.1 GCA_946403315.1 uncultured Bacteroidales bacterium
TGGCACGTTTACGCGCACGGATCATAAGGTACGCGCATGCGCAGAGCATCAACGGAATCAAGGCATCGCCGATAGGGGAACCGTCGTCCGGAGATGTTGTTTTGGGATCTCCGGTTTCATTAAAATCTCCCCCTGTGCTTTCTCCTTCCCCTACCCTTCTTGGACGGCTTACTCTTGCCGGGCCGGAACTGGTGGTGGTTGCCATGCTACCTACGCTTGTAGCGCCAACCGTTGTCACCTGCGAGGAGTAGGCACTGCCGGACCCCCGCATGGTAGAAGTGGACTGCCACTCTTGCTGCTGCGCAAGAGCAGTCAGCGGCAGCAGGCACGCCATCAGCATGCCTACCGCCATCATCTTAAAACTATTTTCCATAATGCATTTTTTTGTTATTTCACTTTACTTTGTTGCCGCGGGCATCGTAAATCTTACCATCGCGGAGAATATACATCACGCCGTTCTCAATGAACTTGTGCGCCTTGTCGTCCTTGAGCGAACCGCCCTCTACGCCGTCTATCGCTGTCGGCACTTGGCGGATATTGATCTCTAACAGGAAACGGTCGTTAATCTCTCCCTTCGGCAGGCTCACTTCATAGTCACCGAGAGCAAGGTTGGTACGCGTCTGCGTAAAGTTATCAATCAGCGTGACTGTTCCGTCGAAGTTATCCGGTATGGAGAAGGTATAAGTACCGGACTTTGCTGTCTCTACGCCCAGAACTACAGTACGGTTCTCAACGGGCAGGATGTTGGCTGCCACGTCATACACGCCGGCGTAGGAATAGATATTGGTTTTACCGGTATTGTGTATCTTCGTCAGATCTTCATTGAGAGCAAAATCAGCCACGGCGTTCTCGCGCAAGGTTACGAATGTTTGGTCTGCCACCTGCCCTTCGCTCGCCAACTCCAGTCTCAGGTCGTAGTTCTGTATCTCCTTCTTCTGCCTTGCAGCCACGGAAGAAGGAACGGAGTTTATAGCGAAATTCAGCGTACCCGTCATCTGAATCATGTAGGCGTGCATCGGCTGGAAGGTATAGCCCAAACTGCTGGTCACGGTGTAGGTGTTGTAGTCTGCTGCACCGGTGTTGTTGTACTTGTAGAAGTAGAAATCTTCTCCACTGATAACATGTGCCTCCTGGTCACCGTCAGAGTTGCCGTCATAATAGTAATCGCCGGTTCCCGTAGTACCGGTAGCATCCTTAAAGGTCGGAATACCGAATACGTGCCAGTGCGAATCCGTCAAGTTGTGATTCTTGCCGGTACCATCGGTATAGAGACCCTTAGTACAAGGCAGTGACGTCAACTCAACCGTGGAGTTGTCTAATATCACATGTCCGAAATTGGCTTTGGACGGGAAATAGAGATAAATCTCATCCACCAATGCCCACAGACTGCCGGCCCCGGTTGCCTTGAAAGCAGACGGCGAGAGTTGCAGCACATATCCTTCTCCCTTATGGAGCACAGCGTCTTCATTCATCGGCAGGGTCTTCCAGAAGGTCGCTGTGCCATCGCCCAAGTACCATCCCTTGTTCGCACGCTCTGCTCCGTCGTAATACTGGATACGCCACTTGCTGCCATAGTCTGCCACACCGAATATATCAGTCATCTTTACATCATATGGGAAGGATATCCAGTAGTTATAGCGGTAATAACTCTCTGCGGTTGAAGCATAGTCGCCACTCAAACCGATGATACCGTCAGCATTTGTCTTTTGGAAACGAAGGGCACTATAGACACGGTCAATATTCTTTATTTTACCACCTTCCGTCAAGTCTATTATATTCACCTCATCTGTACCATCTTCCATGCGGTTATGGATAAGGAGAACATCAGAGTTCAAGTCAATCTCTATTCCATACTTGGTCTCAGCCGGAGTCCAAGCTGCAATCAGATTATTGGTCTTGAAGTCATATATAAGCGTCATCCTCTGCGGGGAGGTCAATCCGGAGCCAATCAGTTGGTCACCGGTTGTGTTTGTTCCAATCAAGTTTTGCATATGGTCGTTGCCACTAAACTTATAGTTGGCACTTAACCATATATAGGAGTTTGCACCCGCATTGACGTCTATCTGATAAATCCAGTTGCCTTTGTCGCGGAATGATACCGTATCATTGGTCAGAGCCGTTCCATCGGTCTTGGTGATAGTGTTCGTAGTACTCATATCCTTGAGTGACAAGAACGAAGCTTCCCAACCGCTGGCACCGTTGATATAGGCACGTTTCAGTTCATTGGTGTAACTGTTGTAAGAGAAACGTACGTTAGCAGCCGTAGCCAGATATTGACGCGGTTTGCCATTATCCTCTCCCAATATACCATCGCCGATCAGCGTATCGGTCAGCTGCTCGTTGTAGTCATTGGCGATGATACACTTCACGTTCTTTCCGTCACCGTCCACCCACGCGCAGTGGTAATAATCAAACGTGTTGGCATCCTCTTTGCTGAAGTTGATGGTGTTTTGCTCCAGTACGTTCTGTTTGAAGTTCACCCATCTGCCCGGAGCATAGTCGGTCTTGATGTAATATTTACCGGTATAAAGACCATCACTTGCGATTGCTGTAACCTCATCACCGCTGATTGTTATATCAAACTTATACACACCGTTTCCTTTGTTAAACGTAGTAGTATTGAACAAGCCTGTGCCTGTTCCGACCTCTGTCTTTGCTCCGAAAGTAGGCGTACCGCCTGCGGTACTCGTACACTTCTTCAGTATCAACTTAGTGCCAGATGTTACCATGTCCAAATGCATGGAGACCGTTGCCGTAGTTAATCCGCCCTTAATGATATCCGAATGGCTTAATATTTTGGATTCATCAGAGTTCGTCTGTACCAGCAGATAGTCCCCCACTGCCACAGGATAGTTCACCGATATTTTCATTACATCGCCACTTTGGTCAATAGTAATGGTATAATAGCCTTCAGAAGACGGAGTGATTAAGAACCGAGGAGTGCCATCGTCATATTGTGTCATGTTTACATCTGTGCAGGCATCTGTAGTGATAGCTGTTCCTTCACTTTCTGAAACAGTATGAGTTACATATTTGATAGCACCGGCACTATGAACCATATATTTATTATGATAATCAGTACCCATATTATCTACACGGAGCTTATAGCTGATGGTATTCTCATCCACCACGACGAACTTGCAGTCCGTAGCCGCATCCTCATAGCCATTAGAAGAACTATTCAGACGTTTCATGTAGTAGCCTGCCTCTGCGCCCGGAGCAAGACCATAGTTCTTCCAATAGCCGTTGGAATAGTATGTCGTTTTATTATAAGGATCACTTGGCGTATGATTAGGTACGTACATATTCAAAAGCGCATTATAATCGCTACGATTCACTGCATTATTTTCATAGAAATTATTCCAGTTACTCATTTTTCCTTTGTCAAAGAAAGCCACCTTGGTATAGTTGTCTTTGGTGAACCAACGCGGGATATATGCCCACCAGATATTGGTACTACCCATTTTGTTCATACCATAGGATGTCTTTCCTTTAACGCCCGCACCCTTACTCGGAGTATTGTCAGTATCCCAATAAGGATCAAATCCGACATAGACACTATCCCACAGAGCCTCACCGGTTTCTCCATTCACATTCCGGAAATAGATCTTGTTCAACTCCACAAAGTTCGCAGTCAGCGTTTGACCTGAACTCTCGCCTGTACCAACACCGGTAAGCACAATTTCGTAATCTTCACCATCTTTGTCTATATCATAATCCGTACCTTCGGTTTTGGTCCATCCGCTGAGGTAGTAACCTTCATCAGGAACAGCTTGAAGCCGGCGCGTAGTGGAAACACCCGCTGTTATTGTTGCATCAGCATCCTCCCATGAATCACCATCCCAGTACTGAATCTTTCCGTTACCATTCGCTACCAGACTAACGGTTGTCATGTTTTCCGTATAGTGCGGATAAACGGCAGCATTGGCACGAATGTCTTCCAGCACAGGATCCTCAACGCCCATTTTGGCAACCGCAGAACCGCCACTGGCAGCGTCAAACCAACCGACAAAAGTGTATCCTGCTTTATGGGTCTCCGTGAAAGTGACATCATCGTCTTTTGCCACATAGTCACCACTGGTCATGGTGCCTCCGGCGGAGGTTGCAGATGCTGTTATTCCGGTACATACACCGCCTGCATCAGCATCAAAGGTAACAGTATAGGCATCCGGATAAACAACCTCTATTGCCTTTGTTGAGGTGTTGAACTTGAAAGTGTATGTACCCTCTGCATCGGTTGTGATATTCAGATTTGCCTCATCCGATGCACTAAGACTGGGTGCGGTATATGTAGTACGCGTCAGTGTCGTTGCGGCTTTGCCATACCATTCGGCATTATACACCGGTTTGAAATGATAAGTCGTCTTTGCTCTCAGGGTTATAGCATATTGTTTCTCCTCTGCGGACATTCCGACAGCTGTCATTGTATAATACTCAAAAGTCTCTTCTTTTCCGCTCCCATCATCTATCATGAGTCGGGGATCTGTGGACGGACAAGTCATTGCTCCTAAACGCTTATGGTCTGAATCTGCATTCGTTGCTGTGGCATCATACCAATAACATGTTTCTGTCAACGGATTAGCTATATCATCAGTTTTGACGGCATTGGCTTCATCGCTTGTTCCACCCTCGTTGATAATGAAATAGTTATACTCATTGGAGATGTTATATTGGTACCAGTTATACACAGTACCAGTAATAGTAGGCAACCCCATGCTTGCTCCGGGCCATGTGGAATTTTCTATCTTTGCTGCAGCACCACAACCAGAAGAAGATTCATCTGTATAGGCGTATATAACAGGAGCGGTGCGACCTACAGCAGAACGCACATGAATAGTAGTTGTACCAGCCGCGCGGGTTGTAATAGTAGCAGTAGCAGCGGGGTCGCCACTATAAACCGTACCCTTGCTATTAGTAGCATAGGCTTGCACAGTATATTCAGTTCCTTCGGTAAGACCGGTTATATATCTCCAGAAATAAGAGCCTTCCATACAAGTCGCCGGATACGTTGTCTCACCGATCTTGAATCCCACAGCGGTTAAATCCGATGCGGAAGCGCCAGCCATTCCGTCATCGGTCACATGAGCTTTCACGAAAATCTGGTTGGTATTGACAGCATAACTATCGCTCTCTCCATTATCCATATACACTACTGCATCATCCACCGGGAAGGTAACCGTTAGAATGGGATTAGATGCATCAGAATAATCTACTTTGAAGATATATGCGCCTACGCGGTCTGCACGGAGTTCTATATCCTGTGCATCCGTAAGCGTTTTTTCCGTACCGCTTTCTCCACGTTGCAAGTAATATTGTCCACTCGCTGAAAGTCCGAAATAGGCATCAGGAGAACCATTTTTAACTAATTTGAACTTGTAATCGGCATTACTATCGCCTGTGTTTGCTGCAGCAATATTAAAAGTCGCGTACACGATGTCAGAGGTCGAAGCCCCTGATTCTTTGGCTAACGCATGCTCTGTTTCCCACGCAGTGCCTCCAAAGGCAGAACCTCCTTTGATAACCCAAGTGGTTTGTGTTAATACCTCATTGTAGTTGGCTACAGCGGAACATTCTGATGCAGGGTCGGTCACCTTCACGGTAATAGAAAGGTCAGAGGCCGCATTTCCGCTTGTAACGGTTAGGTTAGTGAGCGTCCAGCCGGCAAAGGTGTAGTGTGCCGCATTCGGGGTTGAAGCTGTCAATGTAGTAGAAGTGGCAACACCAAGTGTATTGCTGCTGGTTGCTGTATAGGTTGATGAACCATGGTTGTAACTTACGGTCGGAACTAAAGTTACTTTGTCCTCCGTTGCTGATGCAGTAAGTGTTATATCTCCTGCTGTACCAATGGTTACAGTTTGATCTTTAGTTCCTGCTGTAAAAGAAGAGAGTGTTCCGGCACCTGTCTTCGTCCAAGTGTTCCATGTATAACCGGCAGCGACGGTTGCCGAAATAGCGATATTATTACCTGCCTTAATGTTATTTGTTGTACCTGTAACGGAAGATATACCTGTACCTGCCGCAACGGTCAATGTATAAACATCATCTGCTGCAAAAGTAGCAGTAAGTGTTGCTGCATCTCCTGTTCCATCTCCGGTTACAGTCGTTGGGTTAGTAGTCGTACTGCTGATAGTTGCACCACCAGAAATAGCCCAACTAACAAAATGATGACCCGAAATAGGCACTGCCGTCACGGAACGCGTAGTAGTAACACCTGCCGTTGTGCTGGTCTGGTTAGGCGTGCTTCCGACAGTAAATGTACCTTTGCTAGAAGGTGAGGCGGTTAACGTAACGGTGGACATGTTTTCTACCCAATGAGGATAGAGGGTAACATTATCATCTGTTGTGTAGCTTCCGCCTAAATCATACACCTTGTCTCCACCATCGCTGGTTGACCATCCGTCTTGTGTGTAGCCTGCACGGGTGAATGTGGCTCCTAAAAGAGTAAGGTTGGTCTTCCATGTTTTTGAAGCGCTTGTATTCGAACCTGTACCATTCGCTCCCTTATTGTATGAGACTTGATAAGGACAATGAACAACCATTGCGTTAGTGGTCGGAACCATTGTAATGACTGCAACACCGCCATAGGTGGGGGTGAAGATTATGTTTTTATCTTTGTCGGTTGTTTCATGATCTCCCTGTGAAACGGATACACTACCACCATCTTGGTAGTTATAATAGTCCCAAGTGTTGTATGTACACAATTTGAATTTATAACTAGTACCGGCAGTTAATGACATTGTATTCCACTTAAAGTTTCCGTTTGTGGCATCGTAGGTCGGTGCATTTTGTGTCTGTCCCCAATTTTGATTAGAAGCGCCACAATTACCTGCAAGGTAGTACTTCGGCTGAATCATCAGTTTATGTGTGGACGTGTTAAAAAAGAAATAGTACGTCAATCCATTTGCTTTGAAATCGCAATAGTTGTCTCCACCACTTGTCGTAGGTGAATAAATAGTTCCGACAGTAACGTTGTCTCCTTGACTGTCTTTTCCATACCATGTGCCTTCGTTTAAAACTTTAAAACCAGACCAACTACTACCATGCTTTACGCTTAAATCTTTATACACCCAATCGGTAATTCCGGATGAAACCATTTGGTGTGTTGTGTTTTGAGTCCAATCCCCATCAGGACCCAAAATATAATCCACTCCCCACATCTGTCCGACACCGAGGGTGAGGAGCATGATTAGCATTGCCGCATAGCGGGCGAAGCGCTGCGGTGATTGTTTCTCATGGCTATATGACAATAGCCGATTAAGTAAATTTGAATTTTTCATAATACTTTTATATTTTTTGGTTTATATTCGATATTATCTATAATTTTCTATATCGCTAAGTGAAACTAGTTTCTTATCCCTTTCTTCAGATTGATGTATACATATACCCGACTTAGTAAAACGTCTATTGAATTGTGGTATATTTTCTTTAGGCATAGGAAATTTTATTCCCAATACCACTCTGCTTAATGATAAAGGAAATGCCGTACTACGAGACAAGTCAAACACTTTCATTTCGCTATAAATCGATGTCCGGTCATCTGTAAACCAGATACTTTCAGAAAGTGGAATATATTCAGATGGCATATAAAGGAGTCTAATTTCATTTTCTACTGCGTACATATGTTGCTTGAAAAAATGTTTCCATATGTGCCATTCAGAAAGTTCTATCTTCCAATTCTGATCTTTGGGTTGATTTGTTATATTTTTAATTACTTCCAATTCATAATGTTCTTTATTAGGCTTTGAATACGAGACAGGAGCAAGATAAAAACCGTGCTTATTAATCTTCTCTTTGTCTATCCATAACTTAAGACACACTCCCTTAGCATCATCCCCATATAAACGCCACATTGTTAAATCAGTTTCAGCATCTTCGCCACAGGCTGATATTATAAAAGTGTCTGCAGAATCACTTACGCCGTCATTTATACCAAGATAAGAATCAGCATAGTCCTTTTCGCTAGGGTCATTCATACAAACTAAAGAGCACATCCCTATCGATTCCTTTTCTAGTAAAGTAAGAAGGCTTCTTGCAGAACTGAATTTTACTATATAGTCTCCTTCATACTCACCTAAAAGTATGCGAAATAATTCTCTCTCTTTCGTTATACTTAATAACCATGTAGAGTCTTCCTTTTCATCCTGATGAATATCTCCTGAATGGATGTTCTCAATAAACTGCTTTAATAACTTTTCCTTCTCCTTTTCAAACTTGCTTTTTGCCTCTGTTTTTGAAATTGCACTTTTTAAGAAATCCTTTATAGCCGTTAAAGTGGGCTTTGCATGCGTATTATCATTTTTTGCAATTTCTTTTAAGAAGAGTCTAAAGTTTCCTTCTAAAATCGACTGTCCCTTACGGGAATATATGGTCACATCCCCATCCGTTAATACAAAATAGCCATCGTAATTCGCTGATCGCAGATTTTCATATATCTTTTTATAGACACTTTCTGTCACGTTTAGTCGAGATTTCACTTCAATGATAACTCGAATATTCCTATCCGTTCCGAAGATTGCAAAATCCGCTTGGTATAAGCCATTTTCTCCAACGAAGCCAACACCTTTACTGATTCTTCGTGGAGGAAAGTACTCCTGCATAATAGAAAGTACTTTTTGCTCTAAATCATATGTATATACAACCTTCGGCATCTCCCTTTTTTCTAATTTTGATTTCAGTTCGAAATATGAAGCACCATCTTCTCCTTCTGTGTATGTTTTTTCAAGCCAATTTAGGAAATCTTGCAATTCTTGTTGCTGAATCACTAATTTCGCGCCAGTTTGTTTATGCTCAACAACGATGTATCCATCCTTTGTATTGTTCTGACGAACATCAAATAGAATTCCCTCAAAATCGTTTCCTTTCCCATTTAGATCTTCAAACAAATATTGTTTTTCGACATTATTGAATTCATCCCATCCAATTTCCCCAAGGAATCGTTTATATTTTTCTATTTTAGTCATGATCATAATAATTTTTATACTTTTTTACGCATAACACCAACTCTCTATCAAGTTGGCTATCTCTTCTGCCCAATTTTCGTTAAAGCGATCAAGAACACCTTTAGGCGCAACGCGTGGAAAAGTACCCGCTTCATATAAATGAGCATTACACGACCAATAGATGCGATAAGGAGGATTGAGACTCTCAATTTTCTTCACAGTCTTTCCTCCGTTTTGACAAGCTGCCAAAATGATAGTACATTCCGCATTTACTAATTCGTCTAACCAATCACTATGTTCTTGGCAATAATCTCCCAAGCTTGAGATGCCGACAAGGATATTATTAATGGTCAAGATCGCACAAATATCCCCGTCCGGACCCTTCGGTGTGTGCAGGATGTAAATATCAGCAGGTTTGATTCTACTTGCTAATTTCTCATACACTCTCTTCACCGACTCCGTTTTACCGAGGTTGGGGTATCCATAATTCGCTATGACTGTTTTCTGTACCATCTTTCTATCTTATCTTTTTCTTTAATTCTGATCAGTATTATGTCCTTATCAACACTTGGTCATTACCTATCACCGATTTTTAATCTTTGTGGTTTTATGTTGTGCTATTGTTCTCTTTGTAAGGTTCTCGGGACATGGTCCCGTGATGGTCCTGTTCTTATCCTCACATTCGTTCGGAACGATTATTTCTTAACTCCACTTTCGTTGCGTACGATTATTACTTATCCTCACATTCGTTCGGAATAATTATTTTCTATCTTATCTTTTTATCTTATTTTTGCTTTGCAGTTTCTGCACTTTGACCACATTGATATACATAAAAAAGCAAGACATGAGATTCCTCTCATGTCAGGCAAAATAGAAATATGTGTTAGGAGATTAGAAGATTATCAAACTCTGCGGCATTATACGGTGGACGTACACAATGTCTTCTTCTACTTCATACACTATCACCATCTTTTTACCAAATGGTATAGTCCGCATTATTTTTCCATATTGAATAGATAATGGAACATGTACAGCTGGCAGTTCTGCATACTCTTCCAACCAATCGAAGAGTTTAAATAGCAGTTGAAACTGACGCGCCGCTGTTAACGGTGCAGCACATTGTTCAACGACGAACTGCTCCAAGTCATTCATATCAGCATCAGCAGTAGGTAAAGAGCGTACTGAATACTTTTTACTCATAATGCCTCACGAATATCATTCAGTCCGTAATGCTTTCCAAGACGTTTAGCTAATTCGTCCATAAACTCTTCAACAGGACGTCCCTTAAGGGATCTCTTGTTAGCATCCTTTATCGGAGTCCTCGTCACGTTAACAACCACGTCGTACGTTGATTGTCTTACAGCTTCCATAATTGTCAGTTTTTATTGCTTTAACCTTTGCGAGTGCAAAGGTACAACAATTTTCTGACATACGCAAACATTTGAGCAAAATTCTTTCTTTTTTGCCTGTTTTTTTTCAGTATCTCAATCTGTCAAAGATCTTTTGCCGGTTTTACCGTCCTCGGCGGGACACATGGAAAAAAAGTAATAAGAAATTTTTTCCATAATATTTTTATATCTTCTTCTTTTTTGGTCCATTGGACCAATGCCTATATAGATGTTGCCCTATCCTCAGTTCTCACAGAGAACTTTTCGTGCAGGCACACACCTTTGCGAGTGCAAAGGTACAACAAATTTTTGATATATGCAAATTATTCGGCAGAAAAAATAGAATTTTTTGGAAAAATCAGGAAACACTTGCGTATATGCAAAAATAAATTTATTTTTTACCGTTAAACCCTTGTGTATTTCAAATATTTGTTGTATCTTTGCAGCCGATTTTAATTTGGCGTGTTGTGCGCACATGCACACAGGTGAATATAGAAGAATTAGAAATACTATTCGGCCAGCATCCGCAGATTAAGGCGATTGGCGAAAGGCTAAAGGCGAAAGGGGACAGGCATGTGCTTGTCTCGGGTTTGCACGCAAGCGCACGCGCGCTGGCGCTTGCACAGGTACGCACGCCCCTATTTATCGTAATGGATAATGCGGAGGCGGCGCAGTATCTGTATGCTGATTTGCGCGTAATGGCGAAAGGCGAAGGGCGAGAGGCGAATGTAGGATTCTTTCCGAGTAGTAAGAGGCGGAGGACGATCGATGATGCGGCGGTGATACAGCGGACGGAATGCCTAACGGCCATCAGCCATCAGCCGTCAGCCGTCAGCCATCAGATTGTGGTGACGTATCCGGAGGCGATTGCAGAACCGGTACCAGCGAAGGAGGAGTTGTCAGCTGTCAGCTTTCAGCTTTCAGTAGGACAAAGTATTCAGCAGTCAGCACTCAGCCATCAGCTTTCAGATTTAGGGTTTGAACATGTGGATTTTGTGTTTCAGCCGGGACAGTATGCCGTACGTGGTTCGATCGTAGATATCTACAGTTACGGTCACGATAATCCCTACCGATTGGACTTCTTCGGGGATGAGATAGACAGTATTCGCGAGTTTGATATAGAGGATCAGCTTTCGAAGAACCGAGTCGATTCTGCCGAAATCGTCGGTTCTCAGCCGTCAGCCGTCAGCCATCAGCATTCAGTTGTGGACTATCTGACGGAGGAGTATGTGTGGGTGTCGAACGATTTTTCGATCGTTCGATTCAAACTAGACGGCATAGGAGTCCTAGGAAAATTAGGAGACATAGGAGAGCGGAGAACTATTGAGATAGCCGAGAAGAGTACGTTTGCGGAGTATACGAAGATCAGTTTTGATACCGTACCCCAGCCTATCTTCCATAAGCAGTTCGATATCCTGACGGATGACCTGAAACGGCATATCGACGACGGTTATAAGATTTATATTCTTGCCGAGCAGCAGAAACAGCTTGATCGCTTAGCAGCGATCTTTGAGGCGAATGGCGAAGGGACGAATGGCGAATGTATCCACTTTATCGGTATCAACGCGACGCTGCATGAAGGGTTTGTGGATAAGGAGTTGAAGATTTGCTGCTATACCGATCACCAGATCTTTGAGCGTTTCCACCGCGTGCAGATGACGAGTGAGAATGCGCGGCGAGGTAAGGCGATCGTGACCTTGAGGGAGATCAACCAGTTGCAGATCGGTGATTATGTCGTACACAGCGATCACGGAATAGCGAAGTTCGGTGGGTTGGTGACGACACCGGTGAACGGGAAACCGCAGGAGATGATCAAACTGAACTACCGCGACGGCGCGAATGTGTTTGTATCTATCCATAACCTGCACCGCATCAGTAAGTACAAGGGGCGTGAAGGTAGTGAACCGACGATCGCACGATTGGGTTCGGGTGCATGGGAACGACTGAAAGAGCGCACCAAGGACAAGGTCAAGGATATCGCACGGGATCTGATCAAACTGTACGCAACGCGCAAGCAGCAGAAAGGATTTGCTTATAGTCCCGACGGCTATATGCAGCATGAATTGGAGGCATCGTTCTTGTACGAGGACACGCCGGATCAGGCAAAGGCAACAGCTGAAGTAAAACGCGATCTGGAGAGTCCGACACCGATGGATCGGTTGGTTTGCGGAGACGTAGGATTCGGTAAGACCGAAGTAGCGATGCGTGCCGCGTTTAAGGTAGCGACCGACGGCAAACAGGTAGCGGTATTGGTACCGACAACCGTCTTAGCGCTGCAACACTATAACACTTTCACCGAGCGGATGAAGAACCTGCCGGTGAGGATCGAGTTTATCAGCCGACTCAAGACTGCCAAAGAGGTGAAAGAGATCTTAGCGGACCTCGAAGCAGGCAAGATCGATATATTGATCGGTACGCATAAGTTAATCGGCAAGACGGTCAAATGGCACGACTTGGGTTTGCTCATCATCGATGAGGAGCAGAAGTTCGGCGTGGCGGCAAAAGAGAAGTTGAAGAGTCTGCGCACGAACGTGGATGTGCTGACGCTAACGGCCACACCGATCCCGAGAACGCTGCAGTTCTCCTTGTTAGGAGCACGGGATCTGAGCGTGATGACGACACCGCCGCAGAACCGTTACCCGGTACAGACGGAGTTAATCACCATCGACGACGAGGATATCATCAAAGAGGCGATCGAATTGGAGATGGAGCGTAACGGACAGATCTTCATCGTCAACAACCGCATCGAGATGTTACCGCGTATCGAGAAACGGATACGCAAACTCGTGCCGGAAGCACGCATCGTGATGGCGCACGGTCAGATGCCTGCCGAAGAGATGGAGGAACGGCTGGAAGCGTTTATCAATTATGACTACGACATCCTGCTGTCGACAACGATCATCGAGTCCGGTGTGGATATACCGAACGTGAACACGATTTTGATCTTCAGCGCCGACCGGTACGGTTTAGCGGACCTGCATCAGCTGCGTGGCCGCGTAGGACGAAGTAATCGGAAGGCGTACTGTTACCTGATTGCGCCGGAAAAGGAACTGTTGACCGAGGATGCGAGAAGGCGATTGGAGGCACTGAGCACGTTTGCCGAGTTAGGTGCCGGATTCAGTTTGGCGATGCAGGATCTGGATATCCGGGGAGCAGGAAACATGTTAGGTTCCGAGCAGTCGGGGTTCATTGCCGATCTGGGTTACGAGACGTACCAGCGGATCTTGAATGAGGCGGTGGAGGAACTCCGCGAAGAATTCGCGGTAAATGATGGAATGAGCGCGACTGCGTCGCTCAATGGTGCGAATGATGGTAAGCATCTCTGGTGTAACGATGCGCAGTTGGAGACGGATTTACCGGTTTGTTTTCCGACGGATTATATCGAGAACATCTCCGAGCGAATCACCTTATACCGGGAATTGGATACCTTACGAGACGAGGATCAGTTACTGGCCTTCCGCAAACGACTCATCGACCGTTTTGGTGTACTGCCGGAACCGGCGAACGAGTTGCTGGACGTGGTGCGCCTACGGTGGATCTGTTGCCGTTTGGGCATCGAGAAGATCTTACTGAAGGGCGAACGGATGACGATGTATCTGGTGCAACACAAAGAGGCGTACTGGCAGTCAGAGGCGTTCGGCAATATCATCCAGTATGCGGTGACACGACCGGAACGCTGTGCGTTGCATGAAGAGAAAGATAAGAAAGGGGTACCGACGGGAAGAAGGTACGTCACCATAACAAATGTGCGTTCGATTGGAGGCGCCATTACGCTCCTATCGAAAGTTGAAAGTGGAGAGTTGAAAGTTTAAAGATTTATGAAATATTTTGGGATCATACCTTCCCGTTACGGGTCGAGTCGTTTTCCGGGAAAACCCTTAGCGGAGATCGGTGGTAAGACTGTGATACGCCGGGTGTACGAGCAGGCCAGTAAGATACTGGATCCGGTGGTGGTGGCTACGGACGATGACCGTATCTATGATGCCGTAGAAGCGTTCGGCGGAAAGGTTATCATGACGCGACCGGATCACAAATGCGGAACGGACCGTTGTCTGGAGGCGTACATGAAGATGACGACACCGACATGGCGGGAACAGAACGATACGGACACCGTGGTCATCAATATCCAAGGTGACGAACCGTTCATCCAACCGGAACAGATCGAGACACTGATGCACTGTTTTGACCAAGAGGGGACGCAGATAGCGACACTCGTGCGACCGTTCACGGAAGCGGACAGTAAAGCCGATCTGGAGAACGTGAACACGCCGAAGGTGAACTGGGACAAGCAGACGGGAGAAGCGAAGATGTTTAGTAGAAAAGTGATCAGCTGTGCGGATGGAACGTATTACCGGCATATCGGTATTTATGCTTTCCGGGCGGATGTGCTGCAGCAGATCACGAAACTGCCGCAGAGTAAGTTGGAGATCGAAGAGCGGTTGGAACAGTTGCGGTGGTTAGAAAACGGCTATACGATCCGGGTGGGTGTCACCGAGACGCAGACCATCGGTATCGATACGCCGGAAGATTTGGAAAAAGCAATTGAATGGTATAAGAATCAATAATAACCTTTTAAAAAAACACAAATTATGAGTAAAGAACAATGTCCTACTCCGCATATCGGTGCGCAGTATGGAGAGATTGCAAAGACAATGATCATGGCGGGTGACCCGTTACGTGCTAAGTTAATGGCAGAGCGTTTTCTGGAGAACCCTGTTCAGGTGAATAACGTACGTGGTATGTTAGCCTTCACCGGTACGTACAAAGGTAAGAAAGTGACTGTGATGGGTCACGGAATGGGTATTCCGTCCATCGGTATCTACACGTACGAGTTGTTTAATTTCTACGATGTAGAGACGATCATCCGTGTCGGTTCCTGCGGTGCACGTCAGATGTACGTGAAACTCGGTGACCTCGTGATTGCACAAGGCAGCTGCACGGACAGCAACTGGGATGCACAGTATAACTTACCGGGCCATTATGCGCCGATCGCTAATTTTGACCTCTGCCGCAAGGCCGTGGATGCTGCCGAGAAACGCGGTTACAAGTACCACGTAGGTAATGTGTTCAGTGCCGATATCTTCTACTGCGAAGACGAGCGTAAGGCCAACTGGACGAAGATGGGTGTGCTGGCAGACGAGATGGAAGCACCGTCGCTGTACATGAACGCCGCACGTGCCGGTAAGAAGGCACTGGTGATCTGCACCGTCAGCGATCATATCCTGACCGGTGAAGCCACCACCGCCGAACAACGTCAGAACTCGTTCACGAACATGATGGACGTGGCGTTTGATATCATCAGCGAGGAATGAGAAAACGACTGTACATCTTCTGGGTATTAGTTCTGCTGTCCTTGGGTCTGATGGCTCAGGAACAGCAGGCTGATGCGCAGGGTAAGGAGAAGAAACGCGACACGAAAGTGTTTACCGGCTTTAGCGGCGGTATGATGCTGCACGCCGGTTACCTCTTCTCCGACAACCCGCAGCAGGTGTTCAGCAACACGGGATTAGGAGATTGGAACTACGTGAAGGGTTTACCCAAGTCCGGTTTCTGTTACGGATTAGGCGGATCGTTGCGTGCACATCTGATCAACCATATTCATCTGGGTGCCGAGGGATTTGTGAGCACGATGCCGTTAGCCAGCATGGGTACAGGATCGAATGTCCGTACCGGTTGGGGCGGTGTGCTGTGCGATTTCTACGGTAACTGGGGCAAAGTGCGGCCGATGATCGGTCTGACGGTAGGCGGCGGAACGATGAAACGGCTATATGTGCCGGCCGATGACTCGGGATTTGTGTCTGTCCGTTCCGACGGCGGCGACACGACGCATTACAATGCCTCTTATGTGAAGACACCGTTCTTCTTGATCGATCCTTACGTAGGATTGGAGATCAATTTAAACAGCCATATGGCGCTACTTATTCGCATCGATTATATGCTTCCGTTCGGTACGACAAAGAGCAAACTGACGGAAAACGTGAAATGGAGTAATTTTATGACTCCTTCCGGACCACGGCTTTATGTGGGCGTGATGTTCGGTAAACTGAAGAGAGAATAAACACAAAATAAGATAAGAAAATGGATAAAAACACTTGGATCGGCTTTGGATTAATAGCCGTAATCATCTTGGGATTCATGCGCTGCGGTACTTCGGGAGGAAGTGACGCAGCACCGCTGACTCCGGAAGATTCTATTCGTGCAGTGCAGCGTATGGACTCACTGCGTTTACAAAAAGAACGTCAACTGCAGTACAAGGCGGACAGCGCCCGTAATGCGAGTGCTAACGCGGATTTGGGTTTCTTTGAAGCAGCCAGAGAGGGTGTTGAGACCCTGGACACTTTGCAGAACGAGAAGATCCGTGTCGTATTCTCCAGCCGCGGTGGTTTGATCAAGAAGGTGGAGTTGTTCGACTACAACACCTTTGCGGACAAAGAGAATCCGTTGGTGCTGTTCGGCACGGACGCTTTTGGCGGAAACGAGTCCGATTTCAGTCTCTATCTGCAGATGGTTAAGAACCGGAACGATTCTACGGATCTGTCCACCATCGGTGTGTTCACCAACCGTCTTTACTTCAACACGGTTGAGAAAGACAGTTCCAAAGTGGTACTGCGTCTGCCGACGACGGATCCGGACGCATGGTTGGACTATGAATATACCTTATCGGAGGATTATATGGTTTCCTTCCGTATCCGGCCGCATAACCTGAAGGACAAGTTAGTCTTCGCTTCCGAAGTGATGCTGGATTGGGCACAACTCGTTCCGCAGCATGAGAAAGGACGTCGTTTTGAGGAGCGGAATGCACAGTTGCAGTACCGTTATACGGAAGGCGGCAGTTCATCGCTGAGTGCAACCGGAATGGACAGCGAGACGGAGCACGATCCCTTGAAATGGATTGCGTACAAAGATCAGTTCTTCTCCACCATCCTCATTGCTGACGATGCGTTCATGAGTTCGAAGTTCACGTCCACCGAGATGCCTGCTCAGACGGGATACATGAAGGTGTACACGACGCGTACGTATATTCCGCTGGATGTGAAAGGAGAGAAAGCAACCGGTTTCCGTTTCTATTTGGGACCGAACCATTATAATCTGCTTAAGTCGTACGATGCCGAAGTGCCGAGTAAAGAGAAACTGCATCTGGAAGATGTAGTCTATCTCGGATGGAGTATCGTCAGCTGGATCAACCGCATTCTGGTGGTTCCGATGTTTGACTTGTTCTTGGATTGGGGAATTCCTATCGGTCTGCTGCTGATCCTGATGACGCTGGTGATCAAACTGATCATCCTGCCGTTCGTGTTCATCTCGTATAAGTCGAGTGCGAAGATGCGTGCGCTGCGTCCTCAAATCAATGAGATCAATGAGAAATATCCGGCTGATAAGATGCGGGAACGTCAGCAGGCGACGATGGAACTGTACAAACAAGCAGGTGTCAGTCCGATGTCAGGCTGTTTACCGATGCTGTTCCAGTTCCCGGTATTGATGGCTATGTTCTGGTTCTTACCGACCGCCATCGAACTGCGTGGCCGTGCGTTCCTGTGGGCGGATGATTTATCGACCTATGATGCCGTCATCAATTTCGGTACCAGTATTCCGCTGCTCGGTGACCACCTGTCGCTGTTCTGCTTGCTGATGACGATCGCTAACTTCGGTTACACCTATATCACGATGCAGTCACAAAACACCGATCCGAGCATGAAGTTCATGAAATATATCATGTACGCGATGCCGGTGATGTTCCTCTTCATCTTCAACGAGTACGCAGCCGGTTTGAGTTTCTACTACCTGGTATCGCTCTTCATCACCATCTTCCAGACGATGATCTTCCGTTGGACGCTGAATGACAAGAAGATGTTAGCGGAGATAGAAGCCAACAAAAAGAAACGGGCAGGTAAACCCAAATCCCGTTTCATGCAGAAGTTAGAAGAGATGCAGCGTGAGCAACAACGCTTAGCACGCGAGAAGGCTAAAACGGCCGGAAAGCGTCGCTAACTCATCCTTCACCAGAGCTTCCCCTGCTTCGGATAGCGTGACTCCGTCCCGGTTCAAGAACCGGACGTAGTTCGCATCCGAAAGCATAGGGCTGGTGATATCGACAATATGAACACATTGGGTTGCTGCCAGGCGGAAGAGAGCGATGTTGTACAAGTCATGCATATTACGCAGGCGCTCGATATGACCGCCTAACCAATAGAGGATGTTCATCCGTTCCTGCATACTCATCCCGTTGGTGATGTGCGCAAAGAAACGGCTCTCGTCGATAATAGGCAGACTGACCAAGACAGGCTCCAATCCACGTGCGCGTGCCTGCGCGATCCTATTTATGTATAAGGCTTTGTATGCCACCAAATCCAATTGGGGTTCATGGTGATCACTGGGGTTGATTGCGATTTCCTTCCAGTTGAATTGCAAACCGCTTTCGGGTTGAATGATAAATGACTTGTCCATAGTAGTAATTATTTAAAGATGATTAATAACGATTAGAGGTTCAATGCCAGATAGATAACTACAGCAGGCAATTGAAGGCAATATAAAGTGACCACGAGGTCAAATCCGATACGTTTTACTGTTTTCATTGTTGTGTTGTTTTTTTAAATCCGGTGCAAAATTACTGCTATTTGACGACCTGTGCAACAAAAAGTGATTAGGGACGAAAAATTGGGACGAAATAGGTGTAAAAGATGACTAAAATGCAAATATAGGGACGAAATCAGTGGATTTTGAATTTCGTCACTTCATCACAATTGACTAAAATATGGCTAAAATTCCTTCATCGGTACTATCTGTAAGTGCATTACTGGTACATGTGATCACGATTCCGCTGTTCTTCTTGGGATTCGTGCTGGTGTATGAGAGTAGTTGGATCAATGACTTCATCAGCGGTGGCACAGGCGACTTTGACCGTTTGGTGTTCAACACCCTGATGCTGACCTGTATATTAATGGGGGTACTGTTAGCATCCCGTATTCCGGTTACGGCCAAACGGAAGGAGATGTCCTTCTCCTGGTGGTTATACATCTGCTGGTCGTTAGCGGAAATTACGGTTTTCTGTGCTTTTGCGGCTTTATATATGGCCTTGGCCGTTCCCTCCTACTCCTATTTCCCGGCTTTAGGCGAATGCCTGCATGTAGCGGTGTTTATCTTACCCTACCCTTACATCGTCTTTGCGCTGCAGATCGCGTTTCTCAAACCGAACAAGAAAGCGCCTGCCGATGATGATCTGGTGCGTTTTTCCGATAACACCGGTAGACTCAAACTGGTGATTGCGCACGATGTGCTGCTGTATATCGAAGCGAAGGAGAACTATGTCTCCATTCATTATCTGGAAGGCGAGAAACCGAAAGAGTACTCCTTACGGCAGTCGATGCGAGGAATAGAAGACCTGATGGACCGGCACGGCATCATCCGTTGCCAGCGTTCGTATTTCGTCAATCCCCGTCATGTGAAAGTGCTGCGTAGGGATAAAGAAGGATTCATTCAAGCCGAACTGGATATCGCCAATACCAAACCGGTTCCGGTATCGCCGAAGTATTACGACCAATTGAGTGAGTTGTTATAATGGAAGCATTGTTAGGCAAGACATTGGAGGAACTGCAACAAATTGCCTTATCGGTAGGACTGCCTAAGTTCACCGGTAAGCAGTTAGCGCAGTGGATCTATGTGCAACGCGTGCAGACGATCGACGAGATGACGAACATCAGTCTCAAAGGTCGTGAAGCACTGAAAGCGGCCTATACCGTAGGTCGTCATGCGCCGGTACGCGAAGCGGTGAGTGCAGACGGCACACGGAAATACCTTTTTGCCGTAGGCGATCAGTTTGTGGAGTCCGTTTACATTCCGGAAGAGGACCGGGCGACGCTGTGTGTATCGACCCAGTTAGGCTGTAAGATGGGCTGTAAGTTCTGCATGACCGGAACTCTCGGTTTTCACGGTCATTTACCGGCATCGGAGATCCTGAATCAGATTTTCTATTTCGACGACCTGACGAATATCGTCTATATGGGTGAAGGCGAACCGATGGATAACTTGGATAATGTACTGCGGTCGCTGGAGATCATGACGGCGGAATACGGTTGTGCCTGGTCACCGAAGCGGATTACAGTATCCACGGTAGGTATTCCGGCCATGAAGCGGTTCTTGGACGAGAGCGAATGCCATCTGGCGGTGTCGATGCATAATCCGTTTGCGGCGGAACGAAGTCAGATTATGCCGGCGGAGAAGATGCTGTCCATCACGGAGGTGGTGAGTCTGCTTAAACAATACGACTGGTCGCACCAGCGGAGAGTCAGTTTCGAGTATATCTGCTGGCACGGTCAGAATGATTCGATCCGCCATGCCAAGGAGTTGATTCGTTTACTGAAAGGTCTGAACTGCCGCATGAACCTCATTCGTTTTCACGAAGGAGTAAATAATGGCGAAAGGTTTCCGGCATCAGACGAAAAACAAATGGCGTGGTTCCGCGATTATCTGACCGATAACGGCATCACCACGACCATTCGTCGTTCCCGAGGCGAAGATATCCTTGCCGCCTGCGGTATGTTGGTTAACGCACTATCTCAACGTGCGGATACGCAAAGCCAAAGCCTTGTTTAGGCAGTTCGGAATAGAACCGTTCCTGAATATCAAAGAAAGCACCCCAATAGTCATCTCCACGCACCCAGGCACGAACCACAAAGGAGATGTCGCTTTCGTTGAGTGATTTCAACGCCACAAACGGTGCCGGAATAGCATCCATGCGGTAGTTGACGGTGGACAATTGGAAAGTACTTACCTTCAATTCCTTATACAGTTTATTCATATCCGTGGTCTCCTGCAGAATGCGTTCATCGCTGTTGACGATCGCTAAGATCGCCTGTTTGCAGGCTTCGGCATCGACTCCGTATTCCACGCTCACCGTCCATTCGACACGACGGATCGGACGACCGGAGTAGTTGATAATCGTTCCGTTGGAGAGTGCTCCGTTCGGTAAGATGACGACGCGGTTATCGATCGTCAGGATCTTGGTTGCAGTGATATTCACTTCGATCACCTTACCCGATTGACCCTGTGCTTCGATGAAATCACCGGCTTTGAAGGGTTTGAACGCCAGTAACATGATACCTCCGGCGAAGTTCTGCACCGTACCGGAGAGTGCCATACCAATCGCCATACCGCCGGCTGCTAACAGGGCAGCGATAGAGGTGGTATCCACACCCAAGGTACCTATCGCGATGACGATGAGCATGACGGTCATCAGGATCGTGACGAACGAGATGACGAACGAAGCGATGGTCGGTTCCGAATTGCGGCGTTCGAACATCTGCTTGAGCGCTTTCTTCACCAGTTTGATCAACCACGTACCGATGATATAGATGGCAAGTGCGGCTAAGAGTTTAAGACCAAACTGCACCAGCGAATCCATCAACGAATGCCAGAACGCATGCGGATCTTCTTTAGCCATCTGCACGAACTGGCGAACCCCTTTCTCCACCTGTTCCGGTTGGCTGAAGATCGAATCGGATAGCTCTTGCGGTATCTCTTTTACTATATCCAAAAGCATCATATTATCTTCTCAGTCTGTCGGCAGCACGCACGAGTGCCTCATCTTTGAGGATCCGGCGGGTAGCCATGAGGGTTAATACAAAGCACACAGCAGGGATAGCCTGCCAAGCGGTGATATGCCAGCCTAAATCGTCCACGTGGATGTTCATGTTAGCGAACCATACGTAGATACCTAAGATTCCGTAGTATCCCAAGCACAGGAAGGCCAGGAAGATGTTAATCCGTGCCTGCAGCAGACGTTTCTTGTACAAGAAGGTAACCACAATCGCGAGAATCGGGATAAGGAGTGTTGCGATAAGCAGTCCCCATACGCCACTCAGATGTTCCTCCGTGAGCGTGTCTGCCAGCACAAGCTGATCCTCCGTCAACTGAGTGGTCTCTTCAAAACCCGTCGGACTGAGTTCCCATGCACGATGGATCCCTTCTTCCGTCACGGCATTGAAGGTCAACACCGGTTGAAAACACAAGGTAATGCCTAATGCCACTACCAATAACAAATAAATCGTTTGAATTCTCTGTATCATAACCTTTAACCTTTAACCTTTAGCCATTAGCCTTTCATCGCTTCCTCGAGCGATGAAACCTTATCTCCATGTGCATTGACCCATCCTATCTGCCGGGCAGGGTTGCCTACCATGAGCGCATAGGCCGGCACATCTTTGGTGACCACCGATCCTGCACCGATCAGGCAGTACTCGCCTAACTCATGACCGCAGACGATGGTCGCATTCGCTCCTACCGATGCACCGCGACGGATGATCGTCGGTTTGTATTCATCTTTGCGACTGACAGCCGCACGGGGGTTGATGACATTCGTGAACACCATCGACGGTCCCAGGAACACATCGTCCTCACAACGCACACCGGTATAGACGGAGACGTTGTTCTGGATCTTGCAGTTACGGCCTAACACCACGTCCGGTGAGATGACCACGTTCTGACCGATGTTACAGTCTTCTCCGATGATGCAGTCCTTCATGATGTGGGAGAAATGCCAGATCTTGGTGCCTTTCCCGATCTGACAACCTTCATCCACGTAAGACGACTCATGTACAAAATAGTCTGCCATATACGTTTGCGTTTTTAGAAGAAGAACCGTTTGATATCATTCATGTTCGCCAGGATCAGGATGGCGAGTAAGAGCCAGAAACCGATCTTATTGGCGATCTCCAGGAAGCGTTCACTCGGTTTGCGCCGCGTGATCATCTCCCATAAGAGGAAGAGCACATATCCGCCGTCCAATGCCGGGATGGGCAGGAAGTTCATGAATGCCAGGATGATACTCAGGAAAGCGGTCATGCTCCAGAATGCCTGCCAGCTCCATTGAGAAGGGAACATCGAACCGATGGTACCGAAACCACCCACCGACTGCGCTGCATTCGCGTTGGTGAAGATCACCCGGAATTGCCGCACGTATTTCGCCAGCACGTTACTGCCGAACTTCACACCTGCCGGTAAAGCTCTAAAGAACGAATAGGAGGTGTGAACCGGTTGGAAATCCATCCGTGCCTGCACGCCTAACTTACATTCTTCATTCAGGAAGACACGTACCGAATCCAGCACCTCACCGCGGTAATAGGCGATAGTGACGGAGTCACACGGGTGTTTCTTGAGTTGCTGCACCATCTGGGTGTAACTCGGTGTCAGCACACCAGCAACCGACACGATGCGGTCACCGGCTTGCAGACCGGCTCTCATCGCCGGGAAATCGGCATGTACCGTATCGAGCACCGACGGAATCCAAGGTGTCAACAGGTTCTCCGGTGCGACATCTTTGTTAATCGTGAAATAGTGGTTAATGAAATCATCGGAGATGGTGATATTCACCGTATCCGTACCACGCAGTACCCGTACGTCACGCTTATCATCAATGATGATTTTCCACATGATGTCACCCATCTCACGCGGTTCTTCTCCGTTGATGGTCAGGATCTTATCCTGCTGCCGGAAACCTTCGTCCACAAAGTATTCCGGGTAATAGAATCCGTCCTGATAGACGCTGATGGGCATCGTATCTTTTCCATACTGCCACAACAGCATCCAATAGATGACGAGTGCGCCGATGAAGTTGACCATGATACCGCCTAAGATGATCAGCATACGCTGCCAGGCCGGTTTGGAACGGAACTCCCAGGGTTGCACTTCTGTTCCGAGGTCTTCGGTCGTATGGGTCTCATCCACCATACCGCCGATCGCACAGTAACCGCCGAACGGTAACCATCCTATACCCCATTCCGTGCTGTCCGGATGCCGGTCCCATTCCTCATCATCGTTCTTGGCAAAGAACTTCACATGCCATTTGCCGTCGAACTTCTTGATGCGCACCAGACTCATCCAGGGATTGAAGAACATATAAAACTTCTCCACCCGCACCTTGAAAATGCGAGCGAAGGTGAAATGGCCTAACTCATGAATGAGGACCAAAAAACTAAGCGATAAAATGAGTTGTATTGCTTGTATCATATAACGATTTAACAATTTAACAGTTTAACGATTTAACAGTTTAACAATTGCTCTGCAATTATCCTTGCTTCTTTATCTGTTTGTACGTAATCTTCGTATGTCGGTTTGGCGATAAACGCCGCTTTATCCATTGTGGCCTCGATGATGTCGGACATCTGCAGGAAGCCGCAGCGTCCTTGCCGGAAGGCGAGGTTGACAACCTCATTGGCGGCATTGAGCACACACGGCATGTTTCCTCCCCGATGCATCGCCTCATAGGCGAGTGCCAGATTGGGGAAACGATGCAAATCCGGTTGCTCGAACGTCAGGTCCTTGAGTGCCAACAAATCCGCACGGGGAAAATCGCTCTTCAGCCGTTCCGGGAAAGAGAGTGCGTACTGAATCGGTAACCGCATATCGGGTGCACCGAGTTGCGCTTTGATGGCGCCATCGGTGAACTGTACGGCCGAATGGACGATCGACTGCGGGTGTACAAGTACTTGGATCTTCTCTACCGGTACACCGAACAGCCATTTGGCTTCGATGACCTCAAATCCCTTGTTCATCATGGATGCGGAGTCGATAGTGATCTTGGCCCCCATCTCCCAGTTGGGATGTTTGAGGGCATCGGCAGCGGTAACGGACTGCATCTGTTCCAGACTGAACGTACGGAACGGTCCTCCGCTGGCGGTCAGCAGGATCTTCTCGATCTCACTGCGGTCTTCACCAACGAGCGATTGGAAGATCGCGCTGTGCTCACTGTCCACGGGTAAGATAGGTGTATGATGTTGTAACGCCAGATCACAGATGATCTCACCGGCTACGACGAGTGTCTCTTTGTTCGCCAAGGCGATGGTCTTACCGGCCTTGATGGCTTCTATCGTCGGACGCAAACCGGCATAACCCACCATGGCTGCCACCACGATGTCGATGGACGGCATTGTCACCACTTCGGCAATCGCTTGCGGTTCTGCCCACACTTTGCCTTGAAAGCTGACGGCTGACAGCTGACGGCTGAGTTCCTCGTAAAGCGACTCATCGGCGATGCATACCACTTCGGGATGAAACTCCTTCGCTTGTTCAACCAGTTTATCGATACTGCGGTTGGCACAGATGGCATAGACGCTGTACCGGTCCGGATAATTCCGCACCACATCCAGCGTCTGTGTTCCTATACTACCCGTTGAACCCAGAATACATAACTCCTTCATCCTTTCACCTTTCATCTTTCACCTTCCAACTACCATACAATCACCTCTTGTGGATCAACCGCCTGCCCGTCGTCCCACAGTTCCAATTCCAATTCATGCTCCGTATCCATCCATCCGATGATCTCTCCCCGTTCGACGGTTGCACCCTGCATCTTCGTGCACTTCGGTACGTGCCGATAGACGGCCATGAACGCACCGTTCTGCAGGATGATGGTGAAGGTGTTATCGCTCATGCGTTCCGCAGAGATAATCGTACCGCGCATGAGCGCCAACAGGTTCTCGGTACGTGCCACACGGATACGGTTGCCGTTAATCACACCGCGTACCGGTCGCATGAGCTGATAGACCTTACTGCTGGTGGTGTTATCGAACAACATCAACCGATCCCGTTCTTTCTGCTCGTACTGCGCCAAGAACGCATCGGTCACATCACTGTTGAACTCCTGGATCTGCGCCCGTTCGATGAGTTGCAACGAATCCAAGTTCTGCGCACTGTCCAACCGTATATCGCCTGCCGTCACTTGCCGCAGCACGTCGAGGTACTGGCGTTGCACGTCTAAGTTAGACTGCAGACTGTCCACCCGTGCCGAGGCGTCGATCAGTTGCTGACGGATGCTGGCGCTGTAACCGGGTAAGATATTCCGTACCGGCGTATAGACGATCAGCAGGGACAACAGCACCAGCAGCACGATGAACGTCACCGCTAACATGCTGATGGCACTCATCGCACTCACCCGGATGTGGAAGACCTCACGGAGCGTGGTGTCCTCCAGCATCGCCAAGCGATATTTGCGTTGTTGTTTAGCCATTAGAGAATGGTGCAACCTGCGCAGGGTTTGAGTTGTTTGAAGAAGTCATTGCCCTTATCGTCCACCAGGATGAATGCCGGGAAGTTCTCCACCTCGATCTTCCAGATGGCTTCCATACCCAGTTCCGGATATTCGACGCACTCGATGGACTTGATATTGTTCTGCGCCAAGATAGCGGCCGGACCACCGATGGAGCCTAAATAGAATCCGCCGTGTTTCTGGCAAGCGTTCGTCACATCGATCGAGCGGTTACCCTTCGCCAGCATGATAAGCGAACCTCCGTGATCCTGGAACTCATCTACGTACGGATCCATACGACCTGCCGTCGTCGGACCCATCGAACCGCACGCCATGCCTGCCGGTGTCTTCGCCGGGCCGGCATAGTAGATCGGATGGTTCTTCAGATATTCCGGCATCGGTTCACCTGCATCCAGACGCGCTTTGATCTTCGCATGTGCGATATCGCGACCTACGATGATCGTGCCGTTCAGGCTCAGACGCGTACCGATCGGGTATTTGGTGAGGATCTTGCATACATCCGCCATCGGCTGGTTGAGGTCGATACGAACAGCATCACCTTCCCCTGCTTGACGCAGTTCTTCCGGAATGAGGGAAGCCGGGTTGTTATCGAGTTTCTCGATCCATATACCGTCTTTGTTGATCTTACACTTGATGTTACGATCCGCCGAGCACGAAACACCCAGACCGATCGGACACGAAGCACCGTGACGCGGCAGACGAACGACACGTACGTCATGCGCCATGTACTTACCGCCGAACTGCGCACCGAGACCAATCTTATAGGCCTCTTGCAGCAGCTGTTTCTCCAGTTCGATATCCCGGAAAGCACGACCGGTCTCGTCGCCGGAAGTAGGCAGACTGTCATAGTAATGGGTCGAAGCCAGTTTGACCGTCAGCAGGTTCTTCTCAGCCGAAGTACCACCGATCACGATGGCGATGTGATACGGAGGACAAGCGGCGGTACCGAGACTCTTCATCTTCTCTACCAGGAACGGAATAAGCGTACCCGGATTCTGGATGCGTGCCTTGGTCTCCTGATAGAGATAGGTCTTGTTGGCAGATCCGCCACCTTTGGTGACGCACAGGAAACGATACTCATTGCCTTCCGTAGCCTCCAGGTCGATCTGTGCCGGCAGGTTACATTTCGTATTCACCTCGTCGTACATGTTAAGCGGTGCATTCTGCGAATAGCGCAGGTTACACTCCGTATAGGTATTGAATACGCCACGGGAGAGAGCCTCTTCGTCAGAAATCTGATGGCTGACGGCTGATGGCTGATGGCTTACCCACACTTGCTGGCCTTTTTCACCATGAATGATCGCCGTTCCGGTATCCTGGCAGAGCGGCAACTGACCTTTGCAAGCCACCTCGGCATTGCGCAGGAATGTAAGCGCTACGTATTTGTCGTTAGCACTTGCCTCCGGGTCACGCAGGATTTTCGCCACCTGTTCGTTGTGACTGCGGCGAAGCATAAAGCTCACGTCATGGAAAGCCTGCTGGGCCATCAGTGTCAGCGCTTCCGGCTGCACTTTCAGGATCTCGTGTCCTTCAAACTCGCTGACCGACACATAATCGCGCGTCAGCAGATAATACTCCGTTTCATCTTTACCGAGTTGAAACATCGGTGCATACTTAAATTCAGCCATAATATCGTGTATTTTTTATGTTCACATAAAATGCGGCTGCAAAATTACAAAAAATATTTGGAATACACAAGGATTTGACGGTAAAAATTAAATTTATTTAAATTTTTAACGGGAAAGACTTGTTATTTGCACAACTGTGCAACTGTAATTTCGGGGGGACCCTGCTCATTTTAGTAGGGAGGACCGAAGTTACTACAAATATTTGTAAAAAAAAAATGACATATGCAAGCATATGCCATTCTTTTTGCAGATTTTTCTGCATTTTCGGTACGATTAACCGTTAGCGAGGTTCTGGTCGTACTCGTCACCGCAGACTTTCCAGTACCACGCCTTGAGGGTCTTTTTACCGCTGGGGAGATCCTTCTGGGCGATGAAGGCTTGCTGGTCGGCAGCGATCTTGGTGAGGTCACCTTTACGCTGTTTCACCATCGCGGCTACGGTGGAGAAACGGAGACGTGCTGCAGCTTCATCCGGCGTAATCGGGGTGGTACGTTCGTAACGGTCTGCATCGAAGGTGTAGATCCGCTGGCAGTTCGGGTTCTCCGTCGGTGCACTGCGGTGCGTCATCACCATGTAGTTACCGTGGTTGTGACCGTTCACTTTCTTCGGTCGTTTCATTGCGCCTTGGATGTACTCGATTCCTGCGGCGCCTACTTTTGCTTTTGCCATAATTCGTTAAGGTTTTTTTAGGTTAATACTTAGGTTTACAGCCGTTTGGAGGCGTCATAGCTCTCCACGGTCTTGGTCTGGATGACGACGGAGGTGTCGCCCTGTTGCCATGTCTCGCTCCGTGTCGTCACGGTCCGCGTCACGTTGCAGGAGGTGAGTCCCAGTCCTGCCGCCAGTGCCGTGAGGGCGGCGATAAGCACGGAGATGACCAGTTTGAGAATCTCTTTCTTTGTCATAGTTCAGGTTTGGTTGGTTACACGCGTGGGATTTGAATCCTTCCTTTTCGGACGAACGAGACTGAGAAGGAAGCGACAAACGCCCCGGTCGTCCGTTATCTTGTCTCTCAAATCCGGTGCAAAGGTACTGCTTTTTTACGAGACTGCCAAATTTCCGCGTCCGTGCAACACCTTTGAAAGTGTTTTAGAGCAGCATATAGCCGCAGTAGTCCGCAAAATCGCGTGCTGAAGCCAAGGTCATCCACCCTCTGCGCTTCACGTCGGAGAGCCAGTTGGTGGAGTGCCGGCGATGCTTACACCAGCCGTAGAGCAGCACCTCGAACGCAAAATCCGGGTGGCTGTAATGTATCCGTGCCTGCAAACGGTCACGGAGGAGGTTCAGAGTGATTCTTAGTTGCTGTTTCATAATCCGAATAGGAGGCTTCTTCTGGCTTTGGCGCTCAGATAACACACATAATCGCCGTTCTTGTCTCGACGATGGGTCAGCACGATGCCGCTTTGCTCAGCCTGACGGCGAGCTTTCGCCCAATTGGCAGCTTCTTCTTTGTCTTTGTTTTTCATAACTCACTCATTTTTAGTTTATTATAATATCTTATCGGGGGCATTTCCTGCCTCTTTCCTATAAATGTCCTATGCAATACCTATGCGCCACCTCCTTTCACATACACCACCTGCTGCCCGGTCGGGTTGGTCATCTTCCACCCGTCGCGGGGTTCGGTGGTGCCGTAGCGTCGGTAGTAGGCGTTGTAAGAAAGTGTTTGTTGGCGAAGTTTGTTCTGCTTCTTAAGCACAATGTCCTCAATGGCAAAATACGGATTGGGGTTGATCCAAAAGCCCTGCCGTTGAGCTTCACTAATCGTGTCGTACACATGCTGTCGTGTCGCTTCGTCATAACCATCCCACAACTTTTCGCATCCACGCCGCCTGCGCTTGTATTCGCCTTGCGGCTTGAGTAATGCCCAGATACTAAAAAACGAATAATTCATAATCAATAATTTTTTTCCTTGCCAAGCCTTGCCTCGCATGCATTGTCATGACAATTTATTGGCATGGCAAGGCATGGCTTTCTTTATAATTTTCTTTTGCTTCTTTTCTTTTATCGCTTTCTTTCGTTCCTTATTGGGGTCCCCGATGTAACTCGGAGAGTTGCAGTGGGGAGAGCGTAGAGCAAGGCGGAGTGTTACAGGAGCTACGAGGTAGCGACTCACACAAGCCTTAGCCTAAGCGAGTGCAAAATTACTACAAAAAAGAGGAACGGTGTTCTGTTCCGTTCCTCTCCTTTCTGTTCCTTTCGGATTTTTTCATTTTTTTTCGTTTTGTGTGACTCAATCGATGTCTATGCAGTATTTCTCGCAAAGGTGTCTGACAGCCTATTATTTGCTCTAAACTCATCTGTTTTCCGTTCATAATCGCCATTTTTTGTTAATTTTGGTTAAATTTTACATTTTTTATGCATTTTCTGCTTCAAATATTTGCATATGTCATAAAAAAGCAGTACTTTTGCACCAACAAACTTACCCCGCTTCCCGCAAGATCAGCGCGCTTAGGGTAAGTCTTTTTGGTAAATATGGCTAATTATACCGACAAACCACTATCGTTTCAGCAGCAGATAGCGCTGCTCAAAAGCAATGGACTTTCGTTCGCGGATGAGTCCAAAGCGTTGCATACCTTGCAACAGATTAGTTATTTCCGATTGAAGAGTTACCTAATGCCGTTGATGAGCGACAAGGAACTGCATACGTTTAAGAACGGCGCAACCTTTGAGCAAGCTTATACGTTGTATAAGTTTGATAGCCGCTTACGCAAGTTGATAGCAGGAGAACTGGAAAAGATAGAGGTCTCTATCCGTACACAAATGGCTTATACGCTTTCGGATGAGGTGGATATCTATTGGTTTGCTGATGCTGCCAATTTTGTCAGTATGACCAAGCACGCGGGACTCGTTGCCAGCCTGCAATCAGAGTTAGACAGAACGGACGACGACCAAATCTTGCTTTTCAAACGCAAGTATGATGATGCATTTCCACCGGCATGGATGACGATGGAAGTAACTTCTTTTGGCACGCTTTCAATGCTTTACAAATTGCTCAAACCGAGTCTCACGAAACGGAGGATTGCAAATTACTATGGAGTGAGCGATAGTGTGTTTGAGTCATGGCTGCATAGTATTGTGTACGTGCGAAATATCTGTGCGCACCATAGCCGTCTGTGGAATAAAACACTCCGTATTCGTCCATTATTTCCGCGTAAGGTCAATGGGAATTTCATATCTACTCCGGTGCGTAGCGACCGATTGTACTATGTCTTGTGCATCATCCAATATCTGCTGTTAAAAGTCAATCCGAACACCACTTTCCCGGATCGATTGAAAGCACTCTTGGCAGAGTTCCCCGACGCAGATATAAGTGCTATGGGCTTTCCTAAAGATTGGAACAAAGAAACCCTTTGGCAATAATACTATCCCAAAAAGGTTCTCTCCTGACATTCGACGATAAAATTACTACAAAAGAAGAGGAACGGCAGAGAAACCGTTCCTCTTCTTTTGCGTGGCTCAATCGATGTCTATGCAGTATTTCTCGCAAAGGTATCTGACAGCCACGGGTGGCAGTATCTTGGTCGATGGAGATACGCCCATTTGCCGCAGTTCCTCTTGGTCGGAGAGTAACCATCGGCGGAAGGTGGGCAGCGATACATCTGTTATCATTATACACACAAAAAAGGGAGATACTGAATTATCTCCCTGATTGAATGCACCCTATGGCGGTGCCCTAATGCACGTACATAGTTATGTTATTTGAGCGTAGTTGTATACTCAAGGGTGACATCACCGCCGTCGGAGGACGTACCAATGCCGATATCGTTCATGAACAAAGGCGGACATTCGTTTGCCGATACCATGGTTACCCAATCAATACTCTTGTTGAAATTATTGATATGGCGTGCGGTCATGTCAAAAGCTCCCTGTCCGGTGTAGGTGATGTCGTACTCCTCATGATCTCCCGCCTGTCTGCGTTTGATCTTGTAGGTGCAAGCGATCTGATGTTTAAGCGAACCGTTCAGTACTATTCTAAATCGATCAACATAGGTAGAGTTCTCATTATTCCACATGTTGAGGTACTGTTGCGCCGTTTGAATAAAGAACTTATAATCGGTATTGATAATGAATGTTCCCGTTGCCGAATCGCCCACGAATTTACCGATGATATCGTCACCAAGGGTGAAATTACCGGTGGAATCTACCGTAATGAAATCATGATTATTGAAGAAACGCTCTACCTCCGTACACCAGCGCGTTTGATTCTTGTAAGGATTGCTGTCTTCGTTCATAGAAACCAATTCATCCAACAAGGGGTTTTGGTACATATCGTAGGCATCGATACCACTAAATGCGAAGTCCACTGCACCCGGATCATAGGTCAAATGGAGATCATCCAGATGTTTGTTCTCTACCTTCACGCCTTGCGTAGCGAGATCGATGTGAATGGTCTTCTTTTCCGCTACTCCGTCCAGCTCGAAGTCAAAATCCTTCACTGCCTCACCGGCACGGTTATAGAGCGTGAGTTTGAAGGGTACGAGATTGCGCACGAGGGCATAGGTGGTGAACCATCCCAGTGCGACTTGACAGTCATCACCGATCGTCTTCCGCCATTTGTCGGGATCCGATACACGTTCATCCAAGACAGGGAATCCGATGGTATAGCCGGAGAACTTGGAGGGCTGGCCTTCCGTAACAGAAGAGTCCGTAATCTTAAAGCCCACTTTCTTATTCATCAGTTTCGCCATGTTATTGATTTTCGAGACTAACCGGTTGTGGGCTTGCGTGATCTGCTTGTTACGCAGCGCTGCGAAGACGCTCACCAGTTCGCCGTTCATCAGTTCGGCATAGTATTCATCCGAAATCTGCTTTTGCACAGCCTCATTAGGATAAGTTGTTGGCCTGAGGAAAATTCCCTGATTTCCTATTTCCAAGAGTATGTCTTCCCGATTCTGATCAGCTTCTTGCCAGAATTGGTCGCAGTACATCCGTACGGACTGCTCTATATAGCGCATCAGGCGATCCGCATCCCAGTCCGTTTCCAAGAACATGGGATAGAAATAGTCGTACCAATCTTTGGCAGTACGGAAGTGTCCGTGCGGTTTGGGCTTGCCGTTTTTATCGTTGGCATAACTGGACCGTCCTTTTAACATTTCGTATCCTGCCATGCTGTAGTATAAACTATAAGCCGAACGGAAATAATCTGTTTTAGCGTTTTGCATGTCGGTACCGAACTTCTCCAAAGCAATGCCGATGAAGGCCACCATAGACATCGAGGCCGCCATGATAGGTGTACCTATCGCCGAAGCCGCAGCACCGCTTGTTTGAGCCATAATCACTTTGAGCGTACCGGAAGCAACCGCTATCTGATCGCCTTGCAGGTCGGCACGGATGACATCCAGCACGGTCAACGCCGTACCGATATTTCCCATGATGGTGACAGCATTATCGATACATTCCGGTTTGAAGTTAAACAACGGCTCCGTGACGGCTACCACTCCGTTATAAAAACCGTCCAGACCGATTGACTGCCACAAGCCCATCTCATCCTTAAACTCGATCGCCTGCTGTACTTCGGGATCGTCCGAACCGAGGATATCCAGCAGTTTCTTGGTGGCTTGGTCCCAAAGGTAGAATTGAGGAATCTCTTTGAGCGCTTCCAGAATCTCCGTTTTCGTGCTTTCGTTCGTCACGGAAACGAAGGCAAAGTAAGAGAGGTGGTCGGTCATGATCGTCGCCACGCCTGCATCTCTGTCGTATTCCAGATAAACGGGATCCCATTCGCCGGTCTGCTCGTTGAAGTAAGCCGCTCCGACAGATTGATCGGCAGGTACTTCGAACGGAACAGAGATCGTTGCCACGCCGCTTAATTCGTGTACCCGTCCGGAATCATTGAGCATACTGATATCGATACCGATACCACCGGTCACGCCTTCCATCGGACGAGGCAGGAGCACCGAGTTACGCACACATATCTGCGCGTTTTCATCAAACGTAGTGGGACTGAAAGAGATGGAACATTTCTGCGCTTCGACAGTCAGGGACGAATCGTTGATCTCAAAGATCTCCGCCCCTTCATAGATAAAGCCCGACACAAAGATGATACTGTCTATGTTCGATACAGGTGTCTGCAAATCCACCCGTCCGTTGACACTCAGCGTCACGGTGGCTTCACCGTTCTCTTCCGTCATGCGCATACTGCTTACATCGGCAATCGGCGCAGCAATATGCAACGAGTCGCCGTGAATCTTCATCTGATATTGCAGATCCTGCGCAGGCATGGGAACAAAATCACCCTCAGACAACGGATAAATTTTGGGACTGAACTTCCGCCATCCGGGAGCTTCCGCATACAGCTGTTCCGTACCTGCCGGTACTTTAAGGTATATATTCGCAGCACCTTTTGAGAAAAAATGATCGGGGATGGAAGCATCCGAAATGACCGGCGGAACCATATGGGGACACCAGATTTCACAATAATTCGTTGGCGTTTTACAGTCCTTGAACGCGCCTTCCATATCCACTACTGTTGGCGGGATCTTAATATGTTGCATTCCACGCACGCAGCCTGGTTCCATCTTGATTACTTTGGACTGTTTGATGTAGTTTCCTCTTCTTAAAACAATATGAGCGGAAGTCGTATCCTTATTGTAAATAATGGGTTCAAAATCAACTGCAAAATACGGATTGTTGCCATCTATTGTAATCAGAGGCAGAGACGTACCTTTGTCAAACCCGTCAAAAGCCGATTGTGCTATCTCACGCACCTTGGGTCCTATACGGAAATTCAAGGTGCTGTATCCCAACCAGGTGGAACCAAAGAAAGCAGAGTCACCGATCACTTCGAGATTCTCGAAATTGGCACTTCTTCCAATCTTGGCACCGTAAAGCGCTCTATGACCGAGTTTCACAATACTCTTTACCCAGTCGCCGTAGATAGTAGCCAATGTAAAACATTCCCTCTCCAGTTCCACTCTCGGACTTTTGCAAACAATAGTGTCGATATCACTGGTATAAAAAGCGCGCACACCGATGCGTTTCACATTCGCACCGATGGTCAGATGCCCGATATCTGTAAATGCAAAAGCCTGTTCCGGGATTACTTCCATCTTGTCGCTCAGCACCAAAGTGTCGAATTTGGAGTACATGAAGGAAATCGGATCAATGGCTTCGATATGGGCACCCAGAACCATCTTAGTGAACTTGCCTTTGCGGAAGAACGAACTCTGGCAGATATGCGTCACGGCGTAGCGGGTGCCGGTATCGGGATCGGTGACGGAATCAGGTATAACCAGCACGCCGTTTTGCGAACCGTAACTTCCGGCGACATAGTTAAGGATGTCGGCGGTTCCGTTGGGCAACAGACCGTATCGGATGCCGTCAATCTCTTTCTGGATCGCATCGTACGGACGGACGTTCGTCCATATTACTACATTGTTGATATACATAGGTACAGCCGACAATCGATAGAAACCGTCTGTCTGTCCGCCCCAACCGTAGTTGAAATGGAAATAGTTATTCGCGGTATAACCGTCACAAACGAGTGCATGACCGTCGCCTTGTTCCGGATGCCCCACATACGGAACGGGACGTTTCGCATCCAGTTCTGCGATCAATGCACTTTTTACATTAGCGGCTTTATCTCCGCGAACAATGTTTATACCCTGGCTATATCCGAAAGAATCTACTAAGGCTTCATAACTCCACGGTGTAGGACTTCCGTTGGCTTGGCAATAACTCGTATGCATCGCTCGACCGATATCCGCCATCAATCGGGCTACGGCATTCGCCTGCGTGCTATTATAACTGATATAATCATCGGACGTGTAACTCCAGCCGTAATAGTCCAGCATATTATCCCAATCGTAGGTAGCAGGCCATTTCCAATAGCGCATCACCTGCGCGACCGCTGTCGGCACACAACCGGTATAGCAATGCCCACTCTCATTGGAAGGACATTGATTGTTATACGGCGCGGTCTGATTCCATTCCGTCGTGAGCAGCGGACCTACTACGATATCGCCGATATACGACGGATAACTTGCTTTCATTCGTGCCAATACAGGATTCTGGCGCAAGGTATCGATACCGGCAGAGTACTCATTGAGCAAGTCCTGCATTTGAACCGGCGCATCCTCGTAACTGAACGAACCATGGTCGCAGTAACCGAGAATATCCGATACAGCACCGTCTTCGCCCGATACGACTACAAAGCCTTGATCGTTACCGAGATTGATGATATAGACATTATCTTTGTTGGTTGCTACGCGTGAGGGCATCTTATGCGCGATAGTCGGACTGACTTTGGTGCCTGCAGGCGCCTTACGGATATTCGCTTTCGCCGTCTGATCGTGCTGCACAAAATCATTCGCAATCCGGATTGCTTCATTCGGCGTTATATCTGCAGCAAAAAGGCTGAATACTGAAAGCTGAATGCTGATAGCTAAAAGAAACCGTCTCATTGTGCGATGAATTTAAAGGTGATACTTCCGTTAGCGAAGATATAGGGTTGACCGCTCAGTCCCTGCATCGGGATGACCGCATCGCCGTTTAAGTCGAGCCTATATTGCGCGGCAAGGCTACCCAATACGGTGTAGATATTGACCAGCGAGTTCGGTTCTCCGCCTTCGATCACGATACTGCCGTCGCGGAACGAGAAGCGTTGATCGGCTTCCACCTCATCGAGACCTTCCGGCATCTCTGCCGTCTCGAATTGAATCTTCTTCAACTGCGAGATAGGATACTGCACCGAGGTCTTGGTGGTTGTCAGCACCAAGTCCGTGGTTGTGTACGTCACTTCGGGCTGGTCTGCAAACGCAAACAGCGCCTTTTGTCCGTCCTGCTGATAGACGGCTACTACATTCTGCTCCACCGCCGAAACGCGTAGCACGGCGGCAAGCAAAAGGAATGATAAGAATACAATTTTTCTCATTGTTTTTATCTGTTGAACAATTTTGCTTGCAAAATTACAACAATTTTTCCATATATCACTCTCAATTCGTACAAATCGACTCTCAATTCGTACAAATTTTTATTTTGCAAGCTCAAAGTGCGTAAATTTTGACACTTTTGTGTAAAAATTGCCATTCCGCCTCATTTCAGCAGACATTTTTGCCTACACCAAAAGAGCGACCGCAGTCGCTCAATTTTTTTAGAGGTACAACATTTTTTTGACATGCGCAAGAAAAAACAAAAAAAAGACACCCGAAAGTGTCTTTTTGTGTCCCCCGAGGGACTCGAACCCTCGACCCACTGATTAAGAGTCAGTTGCTCTACCAACTGAGCTAGGGAGACTGTCGCGTTCGGTACCCTCGGACTGCATAACAAATGCTTTGTTATGGTAAGTCTCTCGGGCCCTCCGCTCTCCCCAAAAATTAGAAATTTTCGGGGACCCCGATCATCCTATTTCTGGAAAGCGGGTGCAAAGGTACTGCTTTTTTATGACATGTGCAAATTTTTTGGCAAAA
>CAMIZK010000011.1 GCA_946403315.1 uncultured Bacteroidales bacterium
ATATTCTACCGCAGAACTCACAAACAATAATTTTCTTGCGAGTACGGATATCCAACTGCTGTTGAGCAGGGATCTTAGCGTGGCAACCACCGCAGGAGTCACGTTCAATTTTTACCACAGCCAGACCGTTACGGGCATTCTTACGGATACGCTTGAAACCGGTAAGCAGACGCTCATCGAGTTTCTTCTCCAGATCACCGGCTTTGAGCACCAATGCCTCGGTTTCTGCTTTGGTTTCCGAAAGGATTTGGTCCAACTCCGAACGTTTCTGGTTCAGATCAACGGTGCGTTCCTCGATGTCCTTGGTCGTTTTAGCTTTGTCTGCCAGACGTGCCTCGAGTTCCGCCGTGAAATGTTTGATTTTACGCTGCGATGCTTCGATCTCCAACTCCTGGTACTCGATTTCCTTGTTCAGGTTATCGAACTCACGGTTGTTACGTACGGTGTTCTGCTGCTCTTTGTAACGGGAGATAGACGCATTCGCATTCTCGGTACGAACACGGTGGTCTGAGATCTGGGTCTCACACTCCTTGATGTCATTCTCGATATTGGTCAAACGGGTTTTCAAACCTTCTACCTCGTCGGCCATATCTTTCACTTCTTGCGGCAGCTCACCTGCCAATGTGCGCAAATTGTCGATCTTGGTATCGACTTGCTGCAACTCATAGAGGTATTTGAGTTTATCCTCTACGGTCAATTCTTTTGTTCTTGCCATACTTGTATTGGTGTTTTATCGTTTTTACTGATTATTGTTTTCACGCCTAAAGGTTCGATGATATCCCGGAAGATCTCCCGTGCGTGCCGTTCGGAGTACCAATGGTCAATGTCGATCAACCCTATCCTACCTTCCGCATCCTGGAACTCATGGTACTTACAGTCAGCGGTCAGATACACGTCTGCTCCCTGTTCGATTGCTTGATCGATGAACTCGGCACCGCTACCACCGCACAAGGCTACTGTCTCTACGGTTTCCCTGGCAGCGCGTGTATAACGGACATACGAACAATCCAAGGTTTGACGTACTTGCGCGATAAAATCGGCATAGTTCATCGGTTGAGATAAAATTCCTATCGCACCTAATCCACTTTCGGTCAACAAGCGAACATCGCTCAACCCTAAATGTTCAGCGAGTTTTGTGTTAATTCCTCCTATGACGGAGTCCAGATTCGTATGGGCAGAATAGATTGCGATATTATGCTTGATCGCCATCTCCACAACCCGTGCCTGCGGCGTCTGACCGCATACCTGTTTGAGACCGTGAAAAAGAAGCGGATGATGGGAAATAATGAGGTCACAACCGCATACAACAGCCTCATTGACCACATCTTCCGTGATGTCTGTGGTCAAGAGAACGGAGCTGATATCGCGTCCTGTGTCACCTACCTGCATTCCCGAGTTATCCCAAGCTTCCTGGGCACTCCGTGGCGCTACAGATTCTATGCTATTGATGATTGCTCGTAAGAGCACGTTTTAGCTTTCAGCCGTCAGCTTTCAGCCTTCAGTTTCTTCTTTTTCTTCCTCTATAGTAAAGTCCGTGATACCTGCGTTGATGAGGATGTTGTACCATTGGATGAGTTTGCGGATGTCCGACGGATAGACGCGGTCACGGTCCCAGTTCGGCAATACCTCGTCAAACCAAGCCTGTAACGCTTTGTTATCCACCTTCTTCGGATCAAAAGCAACGGGTTTGAGTCCTTCTTTCTTACCGGCATTCGTCAGCACTTCGCTTAATGCGATATCGTCTGCATCCGTGAACATCGACACATCGCTCAGCGCAACAATCTTGTCACGTGCATAGGTCGGCATACGTTTGCCATCCACCAACGATTCCACAATCAGCATGTTATTGCCGCGACTTACCAACTTATATAAACCCGGTTTACCGGTAATTGCAAGGATTTCTCGTAACATCTTACTCAATTATTTTCAAAATCGGCTGCAAAGGTACAACAAATTTTTGATATATGCAAAAAAAAACGCCCCGATGAGCGTTTTTTTTGTTTTTATTGCACTTTTCTGCCGTCTAACGAATAGAGTCCTTTGTCAGTGCGTACGTAAAGCACATTGCCTATCATGACCAGTTTATTCTCCTGTTCATAGGTAATATCCTCTACCCCGGCGCCCCACTTACGAGTGAACTTATAGATGGGCGGATTTCCGTCATCGGCATCGGAAGTAGTATAGAAGGTATCATCGTCGAGCCAGCAGATCGCTTCACCTTGCCATTCGTAAGTGTTATACGCGCGAATAGGTTGAGGTTGACGCTTGACCGCGTCCGCCACACTCTCACCCTCTTGACGCTCCCAATAGAGCACCCAGCAATAGGTTGCTACAATATTGTTGTGGTTTTTGATCAAGATATACTTACCGTCCGGCGATATATCCGCTGCCGTCACCAGATGGAATCCCTTGTACGGCTTTGATCCTGAACCCAAGTCGGACTTCACTCCCAAGTCGCAGATATACTCCAACGTCTGTACTTCATCGCCATAATCCAAACGGAAGGGCAAGCGGAACACTTGGCATACATCATAGTAAACTTTGGTGATGATGTAGATCTCGCTCGTGAGATTATCATACATCAGCGCCTCATTATTATGCTTTTTTCCGTCCGGATAGACGTACTTGATGCGATTCGGGGTAACGGTTACTTCAGGTGCATTAACCGGATCGATAGCCGGTTCTTCAAAATAAACCACCGAATACTCGCCGTCGGTCTCATCGTTATCCCCAAAGGCACCGATGAAGAGGTAGTTGACGTCATTATAGACACCTCCACTCATATCTTCCCAGTCCCAGCGAATATTTTTGGTAAAATTGACTTTACATGCCCGTTCATCACCTTTCTCGGTGGTAGCAATGATATACTTAACGGTCTCATCGCTCTGCATCCAGATATAACCCGGTGTCACACGTGAGCAAGCGATACCGGACACCTCGATGATGTTTTTCTCGATATCCAGCGTACCGCACTGACGTTTCTGCCAGGAGTTATTCCACTCCAGTGTGTCACCGTTATACACCAGTTTGGGTGCTGCGAGGACAGACATCCCCGCAAGCACCAAACCACATATGATCAATAGTCGTTTCATTTGATTTCTGCACCAAGTGCATTGAAGGTTTTACCGTCACGGATGATCAGCACTTGACCGTTACGAACAACCTTTGCAGCTTGTACCTCAGCAGCCGTGTTGTCGATAGCGGTGCCGCCTTGAGCAGTCAACGTGAGCGAGTTGAGATGCATCTCAGACCACTCAACATGGTTCGAGAAACGGAGCATATACTTGCCTGCCGGAACAGCCGAGAGATCCCATGTACCTACTTCGACAGCTGCGCCTTCAGACAAATCACCGGAAGTGAAAGAAGCCACTACTTCGTTGGTTGCACAGCTAACCAATTTGAGATCTACAGATGCAGTATTGGTACTGGTGATGCTAGCTGCAATATCATATACAGCCGGGGTAGTCAGTTCGACAGCCCACGATGCCCACAACAGAACTGCATTGGCATAACCATTGGTCATATCCAGCGATGCGCTGGGAGTCAATGCCTCGTGCGTAGAGAACACATCACTTGCATTGAGCGTTCCATTAAGGTCATGGAACTGATAACTCTTTACATAATAAGGGTGGTAAGTAGTCTCAGACCATTTCCAACCGGCGGTCTCCGGATCGGTTGGTAAATAGAGTGCTCCCCAAGCAAAAGTCAGATATGCACCAAAGGAACCTGCAAAAGGAACACCTGAGAATGCGCTCTGCATGATGCACATCTCACGGATGTCACCCGCATCACTGGCTGCAAAAAGAGACCCGTCCGACCAAGTAGCCATTTCATAGTCATATCCCATCGCAGGGCAAATCCATGGAGCTGTTCCTGTTGTATTATTGTTATCCGCATCGGTATAGATAACCGGATAGCCTGCAAGAACCTGCGCGTGATCACCTTCTACCAACACACAATATGCGGCACCGGAAGGCAAAGTAGCACCTGTTTGCGGAACAATAAACTTAACCATAGGACTTACACCCGGGTCCGTATACATCGGCACTTCTGCCCAATCGGCATTGTCACCATCGATTTCGATAGTTTGTGCGTTCATTGTGAAAGCTGCCAACATAGCAGCTGCAAAGAGGAAAATTTTCTTCATAGCAAATGATTTTAAAAGTTAAACATATGGTTATTTAGACAACGCATACATAGCAAAAGCGGCGCAACATATACCTGCAATTTGTAATGGAGTTGGAATAACACTTAGAATAACCAGTGACAGGAGTACCGTTACCATCGGAGAAAGACCCTCCATCGGAGAAACAATCACCGCCTTACCGTAACGATATGCATATACAAGCGTCAATGCACCTATCGCATTCAAGATCTGAATACCGGAACAGGTCAGACTCTTAGCGACTACACCTTCACCTTGGAAGAACAAGGCTGCTTCAGGAGTCATGAAGTACGCAACAGGAATCAGTATAACGGCTGATATCGCCATCCATACGAAGATCGACTCTGCATCCATAGAGTTGTTGGCAAACTTCATGAAGAATCCTTGGATACCCCAAGCAAAGAGAACCAATACAGCCAATACGATCCAAAGCCATCCGCTGACAGGACTATCGGCTCCACCGGACTGGATAGAAAGCAATAAGATAGCTGCCAACGCCACTACGATACCGGCAATCTGCCATTTGTTCGCTTTCTCTTTGAGGAAGATGGAAGCGAGTGTGATGACGATAACCGGAGACATCGAGATGAAGGGGAAGATGATGTAAGCCGGACCGATCGCCAATGCTTTGAAAAGAACCAACTGACCACCTGCTCCAAGGAGACCTACTGTACATCCGAGTACTGCCGATTTCCAGTCGTGCATAAACTTACCTTTGTTGACACAAAGTGCCACAATCGCACACGGGATCATTGTCAATGCCCACAGGATATACACTACCGTTTCAGGTATGTTGTCCCGATCCATCTGTGTGTCCGAGAACGCACCCCATACACCCCATGTAACGATGGTGATGAGGATAAAAACTAACCACAATTTGTTTTTCATAACTATTTGATTTTTTCAAAATAAGGCAATCTGTCCAGCGGAACCTGTATATGATAGGTCTTTCCGCCTTTGTATTTACGTCCTTGTTCGTCACGCCAAGTGCCTTTTGGTAAGCGGATATCGCGCTCCAAACGGTTATCCACTACCGGCGCCACAAGATACTTATCTCCTAACATAAACTGGTCTTTGCATTTTGCAAATCCCTGATGCGGGAATTGATATTCCATGCACCGAACGATGGGTTCTCCTGTTTGCGCCGCTTTACGCGCATAGGTCATTATGTATGGACCGAAAGCGGCGTGTAACTTTGCCATCTTCTGTACAATAGCGAGGTTTTCCTTGCTGAGGATACGCCAAGGAGCGACAGAGAACTGCATCATCGGCATGAGGGCATGTACCTGTGCCGAACGCACGATCAGCGCCTGATCAAACTCATCATCCTTAATATTGAGGAATGCCGCCCATTGACCACCTCCGATCATATCGGGGCATGCATAGGCATAACCCATCAGACCGGCTACGCACATCTGCGGAATGAGCTGACGCACAGCATCCCAACTGTAGTCTTTATCTCCTAAGCGCTGAACCAGCGGTTGACCTCCCATCTTCCAACAAGCTCGGTACTCATTAAAGGGGAAGGAAAGACCGATCTTCGCCCATGAGGCAGTATGGTCCACCGTAGTGGCTTCGGCATCAAATGCCTTGATAGGTGCAGAAGCATAGCAGTTGTTATCGCCGGCATCAAACTTAAAGCCGTCAATACCGTATTTCTTCTGTGCCTGCTTGAGCACTTGAATAAAATACTTTGCCGCTTCCGGATTGGTCAGGTCATAACATGCACTATAACCATTCCACCAATTGAGGACAGCCGTACCGCCTTCCGGATTCATAATCAGATACCCTTTGGCTTCCAATTCCCGAAACTCCGGAGAATCCGGACTGACAAACGGGCATATCCATACCATGACTTTAAATCCCAGCGCATGCAGTTCATCCATCATCGCTTTGGGATCCGGAAAACGCTCTGCTTTGAAATCGAAATTGCCGTAATAGCGCTGCCAGTTATCATCGATCATCAGCACACCGGCCGGAAAACCGTTATCAATCACTGCATGCGCATAGTTGAGGATATCTTCCTGGTTTTGATTATACATCAACTCAATCCAGGTATTATACTGCGGCATGGTGAAGAAAAGGGTATCCGGCAACCTCCCGTTCGCCGGGAAATACTTTAACTGAGCAGCCATGTACGCATCTCGGAGCGTCTCACCCGCCTTCACACACGTAAGCGGCATAGAAGCCTTAATGTCACCATTTACAGCCTCAAAAGCAAACGCACCTTCACTCCACATGTACTCGCCTTCCGAAGAAAGGAATAACGGCACTAACTGGTTATTGGCATCTTGCGTAGCCAAATCGAACACCGGCAGGTTTGTATACGGTTGTTCATGACCCATACCCACCGATGCACCCCACCAATGCGCAGCGTGCACTGTGCACGACAGAACCAATAATAGTAATATGTATTTAATCCGGCAGACCATTTACATTGATAGTTGTTATGTAGTTATAACCTGTTTTTTCTTCCCACATATTTTCATTTGCCAGACGAATCGAATAACGTGGATCATCATGCAGTGATTCGTACGGATCCGGCAGATTCAAATACAACTTGTACTCTCCGGGGATGACATTCGTCAGACGGCAAGATAGCGTGAAGGTCGTAGTCTCATCCGGCATCCAGAAACGGGGATCTTCTTCCTGTGGGAACACATATTTCTCTCTTGTCTCCGTGTTGACGAAAATCAGTTCCACATCCCGGGCATTCATCGGTGCGGCAAAACCTACATTGCGTAATTGGAACCAAGCCTTGAACTCATTCTCGCTTTTCGGATTCGGCGTGATAATAGCTTTATCGAGCACAAGGCGGTAACCTATACGATGCAGAATAGAGTCCATTGTGCCATCTTGGCGCCACATATAGGTTACGCTTTCGCGGTAGTCACGGTTGATGTAAGACCAGTGGTATTTGCGCATCTCTTTGAGTGCATACGTACCGTTGGAGTAACTGCATTTCTCGCAAGTCTCACCACCCATGATGGTGTATTTCGTATCTTCTGCCCAGAATTCACGTTCCTTGTCTCCTCCAAGATATGTTCCCACATCATTGGACGAAGAGACGAAACAATCGTTATGACCGCATATACGGGCTTTATAGGTACCTGTATGCGCTTCAGAAGCAGTCAGCGGACTCATCAACGAATCACCGCGCATCTTCAACCAGCGCCTTTTATACGCCGGTATACGAAGTGCCACTTGGCGGGTTTCCGGTACCACTTGCAGCATGTGCTCCAATACCTCCCAACGCATCTCGTAATCGGAGTCTTTGGTCGGGTTTTGACGATAACCGTTATCGGTATAATACCACTCGCCCCATGAACCGAGCCATCCGCATTGTACACAGTAAATCACATCGGCATGTTTCTGCAAGTAGGGTGCTACCTGATCCATATGCTTATGGATCCATTCCGGCGTAGCATTCCAAGGTTTATCCTTGGGATCCATGCTACTCTTATAGGAGAAACGAAGCACGACCTTTGCGCCGCCTTCGCGTAATTGATTCATGTTATAATCCAAGCGATCCAAGAACTCTTGGGGAATATCCGACTCCATATAATCGGTCAGATAATAGGAGTGGAGCAAAAGCGTCATTTTATTGCTGCTTGAACGAAGTTTTTCTATCGTAGAAGCACTGGCGCGTGATGCGAGATCAGCAGAGGTGTAATATATCTGCGCAAACAAACCTCGCTCCGGATTCGCAATAATCGAATCGGATTCAACAAAAGTAATCGTCGTACCTTGGGGTTCAGGTTCAGGGTTATTGCATGCTGCAAACAGCAGTGCGATGAGTGCTATGGGGAAAAACTTTCTCATATAGTTTGGAATAAAAAAACGGTACCGATGTGGGGCGGTGTGCCACCACACCGGCACCTTCAATCAACATTGATTAAGCTTAATTGTGTTGTTGGTTAAAATAACAAAATCCGGATTATTTGTTAATTTTAACTTTCATTTTTGCTACGTGGCCGCCAGGATTCTCCTCGGTGTCTTCTCCGATCGGCAGAATACCTACAGAGTTCCAGCTTTGCTGGATATCGAAACCGATACCAAACTCTTCGTTGTTCATCGTGAAACCAGAAGCAGGAACAGTAGCGAGCAACTCACGGAGGAGTTGGATCTCGAACTTACCATCTACGTACTGGCTGTTACCAACAGGAAGTTGACCGTCACCGATGATAGCGCCCCAGAAGTCAGAAGCATCATGGGTAACACCCGGTTCCATCCAATAGTCCCAACCGGTTGTACCAACTTCTCCCCACCATCTGTAAACACCAGGGTTGTAAACGCAAGGCTCACCTTCTGACCACAAACCAGTTTCGCAAAGGATGTCACAGTTTGCATCAGTGTGCTCGTCGTTATAACCACCTGTCTCGTCGCTGTTGTCCAAGTCGATGTACACATGGAACGGAACCCAGCTGAGGTCAGTGATGTCTTCCATGTTCGGCTCAACGAGAATGCTGATGTACATCTCGGTAGCGTAAACTTTTACACTCTTCAAGCCAAGAAGAGCAGCGTTTTCCGGACAAACAGCCGAAGCAACGAATTCTGCAGGCAGTGCATCCCAGTCAGCTAACGAGTTATCGTCAACCTTGATTTCCGGGATCTCAGCAGGAGGAGTTACACCACCTTCTTTAACCGTTACCTTGCATACTGCCGTTTGGTCACCAGCCTTAGCGGTGATGTTTGCTTCACCAGCTGCAATACCCTTAACCAGACCTGCGTCAACAGTTGCTACTGCCTCATTACTGGATGCCCATGTAACGTCCAGGTTGGCAGTCAACTGAGCAGTTTCACCAACAGCGATGGTAACTTCTGTCTTATTCAGACTCAGTTTGTCAGCTTGCGGTTCATCTTTTTTACATGCAACGAAACCTACTGTCAACGCTGCAAGTGCGATGGCAAAAAATTTGTTTGCTTTCATAATGTTTTGTGTTTTTAAATTGGTTAATAAATAATGTTGATTGGTTGTTTTTCTATTAATAACCCGGGTTCTGTTGGATACCGCTAACGGTCCACTCATTATTCGGGATAGGATAGATGATGTGCGGTTCGGTCGTCGGATCAACGATCTTAAACGGTTGTGCACCGGCATAACGGCGATCCATCGGCAGTTTGTTGCGGCACATGTCGAAATGACGGTGACCTTCCCATGCCAATTCCAGACGACGCTCATCCATCACGATATCGATCACGTTCTTGTAACCCTGCAGGTCACCGACAGCATAGGTCGGGATACCGGCACGGGTACGGATCACGTTCACATCTGCCAAAGCCTCCGCATCCTTGCCAGTACGTGCATAGGCTTCTGCACGGTTGAGGATTACCTCTGCCCAACGGCAGAATACCGGCGAACTCAACATCGGGTTACCGTCCTGATAGCTGAACTTACTGATGAATATCATCGGAATGGTGTAACCGGTACGAAGTGTAATGTCATTGTCGATACGAACCATGCAGTCCTCACCCATGTAGTTTGCATAATACTCATAGTACGGGCCTGCCGGATCCGCTTCGCGTTCACCGTTCACCATACGCTTCTCGATCGGATAGGTGTTATTGTCCGCTCCTTTGAATGTGTAGTTTCCTGCTCCGTCATCTATCAGGTTGGTTACATACTTGATATGCGGAACCTCAGGATTACCATCGCTGGTAGGAATAGTAACATATACTTTCTTTCCCGTTTTACCGGAGTATTGGGGATGTACATAGCTCGTGTAACGGACATCCTCCGGATTGCGCTCATATATGTACATCAGCGGATCAGACGGGTAGATCTCACCCCAGCCTATGCCGTCCTTAAGATACATCGAACCGATAGACGATTGACCACGGTCGTCCGATGTCTCATGAACGATGCAGAACAAGGTCTCTTTCGAGGTCTTGGCATTTGCGAAATAATCCTTGAACGTAGCCTTTGGCTCCAGTTTGGAATCCGGAGCAGCGCCGTTCAATGCCTCATCAACAGCAGCGATACACTTGTCATATTCTTCCATATATAGGTATACACGGCTCAGTACGCCTAACGCTGCTTCTTTGCACGGATAACCGGCATTTCCTGCAACACGCGGTTTACTGCTCATCAAGTCAGCCGCCTTACGCAGGTCGGCTACAATCTGATCATATACATCACCTACCGGGTTACGTACAATACCTTCCGAAGAAGTGGTCAGGCGCAGAGGTACACCGAGGTTGTCACGACCGTACGAATACGGTTGAGCATACAGGGTTACCATATGCAGATGCATCAGGCCGCGCATAAAATACGCCTCACCCAATAACTGATTATTCTCCGGTTTGGACGGATCCAGAGTCTCAATGACCGTATTGGTCATGTAGATCACTTTATACGCAACCATCCAGAGTGTACCTACGTTCTTTAAACCGTCCGTCATCATATAGGCGGTAGCCTCATAGAGAGGGTCCGTGGTGTGAGCCGACAGACAGATGTTATCTGCCGGGAATTCCGATAATTGGAAATAGTGGCGCACATAGCAGTTACCGGAAGCATAACCGAGGAAATCCACCTCGTCCTTCAGAACGGCATAACAGCCATCCATGATGTACTCTGCGCCTTTTGCATCTTGCAGCAGCAAATCACTGTTCAACTCATCCGAGGGGAAGGTGTCGAGGTTGCAACTGCTGAAACCGAGCATCGCTCCGAGTGCTACAGTTAAATATAAAGCTTTTGTTTTCATAATCTTCTTCAATTTTTCGTTATTACGTTATTACGATATTACGTCATTACGAATTGTTAGAAAGAAATCTCAACTCCTCCCTGGAACGTACGTCCGACAGGATAGTTTTCCGAATAGAAGCCGGCCAGACTGTATGTCGATTTCTCCAACGTAATTTCCGGGTCCATACCCGAGAACTTAGACGCTGTGAAGAGGTTGTCAGCCGAGAAATAGATGCGGCACTTGGTCATGTGTGCTTTCTTGATCAGCGAAAGCGGGAAATCATAACCAACGGTCAAGTTCTTCAGACGGAAGTACGAACCGTCCTCCAAATAACGAGACGAGATCTGGTTAGCGTTCTTGTTTCCGTTCAAAGTAGCCTTCGGGTGCGTAGCTCCGTTCGGGTCTTCAGCAGTCCAACGCTTCCAACCCAGCGGAGAGTTATCAATCGAGAGTTGGTTGTAACCCAGATATGCACCATCCGCATCCGACGAGTGACGGGTATAGTTATAAATCATGTTACCGTACTGGTAGTTGCTATTCAAGTGAATGAAGATACCCTTCCAACTCAACTGTGTACTCAAACCACCGGAGAACAACGGTGTTGCTTTACCGACAGCACGTGCCTGGGTAGCGTTGTAATCGTTGGTGGTTGTCTTATTGCCTGCTGCATCCAAGATATAATTGCCGTCTTCATCTACGCAATACCAAAGCGGATCTCCGTTAGCCGGATCAACACCTGCCCATTCCTTCAACCACCATGTGTAGATATCTTCGCCCTCGGCAATACGCTGGTTAACAGACGATGCTGTTTGGAAGATCGGCGTATGATTCGGCAGATCGGTTACACGGTTTTGGTTGAAACCGATATTGAAACCGATATCCCAACGCCAACCGTTCAGGTCGATCACGTTTGCATTAATATTGAACTCAATACCACGGTTACGAACCGCACCCGAGTTCTTCATTACCTCGTAGAAACCGGATGATGGCGGTTGCGGAACGTAGAGCAACAGTTCTGTGTTATCCGTCTGATAGAGGTCAATATTCATCTCAATACGTTTGATGAAGGTCAGGTCGATACCGACAGCTGCCATCTTCGCTGTCTCCCAATGCAGACCCGGATTAGCCAAACGGCTCGGACTCGCTGCTACCATGTTCTGATAGAGAGCACTCAGCGAATACGTGGACAGATATTGGTATGCAGGGATATCGCTGTTACCCGTAATACCATAGGATGCACGCAGTTTCAAGAAAGAAACAACGTCTTGACCTTTCATGAAGTCCTCATTGCTGATCAACCAGCTTGCTGCCACGGATGGGAAGTGACCCCAACGATGCATGGAACCGAAGTTGGAGTTACCCTCCGTACGGTACGAAGCCGTGATGAAATAACGTTTACCATAATCATAGCTGGCTTGTACGAAGAACGATAATCCCTTACCCGGCATGATATAACCGCCAACACCTAAGGGCGAAGTGGAGTTCAATGCTTCTACTCCGTTCGGCATACCGATACCCGAAGCATTTACGTACTCAGACTGCCAGATACTGAACTCATGACCGAGCATCGCATTGAAACTGTGCTTATCCCATTGATAACCACCTTTGAGGATATTGGTCGTACCGAAGCTCTTGCTCGTACCTACGCTCTTGCCTAAATAACCGGTTTGATGCTCCGTATTATACGTACGAGGATCTACATATTCCGAAGAGAGCCAATGGCCTGCGCCAAAGGTGTTCGTCGTTGTGAAATGCAACCAGTCGGTAAAATGAACACCTAACTGCAGCACACCTGCGAAATCGAAATTATCCGACCGAGAGTAGTTGTACTGAGAGGTATGAAGAGCGTTCCATGTTTCCTGGCTCCACCATTTAGCGCCATTATCCGGACGCTTACCGCTGTTAATAAATACATATTGATTCGTCAGCGCGCCGGTCTCGTCATATGCATACGGGCAATCCCACGGCATCTTGAAATAAGCATCGCCGAGCATCGTCCAACTAGACGGATAGTCTACACTCGATTTGGTGAAGTCCACCTTGATGTTCATATCCAACCACTTGGTGATGTCTGCCTTCAACGAAGCGTGACCTGTCACTTTCTGCATTCCGGTCGTCTTCAGTGTTCCCTGCTCTCCGAAGTAGTCTAAGGATACATAATAACCTACGTGCTCTGAACCACCGTGAACAGCTACATTGTAATTCTGAATCACACCGGTATGGAAGAACTCGTTCTGCCAGTTCCAGTCCTGATCTAAAAGCGTCTCAGGATAGGTTAATTTGAATAAGGTCTCCGAGAAGAAATTACGATGGAAATTATACAACTCAGCCGATCTCATCATACGATAGTTGCCGAACAGAGCCTGCTTACCACCGACTGTAGCCTTAAGGTCCACATGCACTTTGTCATTCTTCTTACCGGATTTGGTGGTAACAACGATTACACCACCGGCACCTTGAGCACCGTAGATAGCCGTCGAACCGGCATCTTTCAATACGGAGATCGTCTCTACATCGTTCGGGTTGAAAGCACCGCCCATTACACCGTCAACGACGTAAATAGGAGCCGAACCGGCGTTGATAGAACCTGTACCACGGATTCGGATCTGTGCCGCATCACCCGGCTGGCCACCTGCGTTACTAACCGTCAAACCGGCTACTTTACCTTGCAGCATGTTACCGATATCACTCGTCGTGACGTCGGTCAACTGTTCAGCACTCACCGTCGTAACGGCTGAACTTAACTCAGCTTTCTTAACGGCTGAATAACCGAGAGAAACCACTTCCTGGAGTTGCATTGCATCCGCCTCCATGATGATCTGCATGTTGGCTACTGCACGTAACTCAATCGTCTTGTAACCAACATAAGACAACTGTAACGTCGCTTTGTCCGGAACGTTCATTTCGAAGTTACCGTCAAAGTCCGTCACTGTACCGATGGTGGTCCCTTGAACAAGAACGGTTACACCAATCATCGGCTCCGAGTTATCCGCATCGATAACCGTACCTTTGACGTGGATGTCAGCAAACGATGCCAACGCCACTGTCAAACAGAGAAAGATTGTTTGGATTCGTTTCATAGAGATTATTAATTAAAGTTAAATGATTTGTTATTTCTCAACCAGTTTCAACAAATAGCTTCTTTCAAAGTTCACTTGAATCTTCGGATCTGCACCACTCACTTCGAACTCTACCGGTTCATCCGCAGCATATTCGATAGCGATATAGTTCTTGTCCGGATCCAGTCCACGCAATTCGAGCGTACCTTCAAAAGCGGGATCATCGTCGATATAGAACGCATAGTATAACGCATCGTTCTGGCGAATTACGTGTGCTTCCGGATAATCATAACCCCATGTATAGAGGTTGAGGTACTCACCGCGTGCCAAGTTGTTTTCCTTATAGATCTTCATCCATTTCTTGATCAATGCTTCCCGCTCAGGCGTCAGCAGGAACGGACCTTCCGTCCAATCCGGATTATCCTTCGGCCATGTGAACTTGGTACCGATCACCGATCCTGTACCAATCTGCGAAGCAAAGTCATTAGCATGATCCGTCAACTCCACGTGATCACCATAGTATGCCAAACCCGGCGCCATAGCGGCGTACGCCTTGCGTTTCATACGCACCTGGCACGAGGACATCGGATCCGATGCCACCGCCTGGTTAATCTGCGGAACCAGGAAATAGTTCACCGCACAACCGCACGGACAAACCTGAATGACTGCATTCGGTTTGATGGCACGTGCCTCGTCATATATCTTACCAAAATAGGTAGGCATTTGTTCCGGTGCTTCCCATGCGTTATTCAATCCGGATGTCTCGTTATAATCCGGCAGACAGCAGTTGAGGTGCTGACCGTCGATCTTCAAACCATCGAAGTTCCACGTACGCAGGAACATATTTAGTAAATCGCGCGTGTACGCGTCAACAGCCGGATTAACCGGTGACAAATACCAACTGTCCCACCACGTGATATATTCGTGTGCCCATTCGTCGGTGAGCAGCAACATCTCCGGATGTTCTTTCACCAGTTTGGTATCCGGATCAGCCGCTAACGGTGCCCACCACAGTTTGGCCTTCATACCGCGTTTATGAATTTCGTTTGTGATATGACGCATGTCTGCATCGCCGCCGGGGAACAACTCATTTGTGTTCCAGTCGCCTTCGGCGATCTGGTAACCGTCATCCACGTCTACCCAGGTGAAACCCAGTTCGGCTACCTTATCCAGCGTGCCCAACACCATGTTCATCTTAAACGGACGACCGTAACCCCATGCGCACCAAACCGGTTCAAACGCTTCCGGTTCCGACGGTTTCATCTCCACACCTTCGTTCGCCTGCATGTATTCGGAGAACGTACGGAGGGTATTGAAATAATCGCCCTTGTGGGTATAACGGAACGCTTTATAGCAACGCAGTGTATCGCCTTTTGCCAGTTCAACCGCTTCCGGAAGATCATAACGAAGAGCCATCGTCACCTTATTGTCGTACCGCTTCCATTCCACCGGCATAGAAATCATACGGAGCACCGGTTCAAACAAACCGATTGCGATACCGCCATCACGCTGCCAAAGGTCCACTACCGGAATGCCTCCTCCGTAATCAGAGTTGTTCATACCGAGGTAGTTCTGTTTCTCAAAACCTTCCTTCACCGGCAGTACCCAATCCAAACGGGCATTGGTACTCGTCGGCTGCAGCGACCAAACCACGCTATCTTTCGCTTCTACTTCCGTGCGGCAAAGTTCATATGCTTTTACCGTCACCGGCTTGCCTTCGTTCACGAAATAGGTCTCTACAACCTCCAGACCCTCTACACCTTCTACCGGCGTAACGGTCTCATGTTTGGTTACCTTCAACCCGTTCTCACTGAACGGAAAAACCTGCATATCAGCCTCAGCGCATACCAAACGCGCTGCATCCTGCTTCGGAGCGGAGCAGGCTGCAAAGGCGAATAAAGCAACAATGTATAATGACTTCTTCATTACTTATATTGCGTTAAGATTCGTTCTGCGTTATCGTGGTACAATTTCTTGAGCACCTCATCCGGCAGGTTAAATCCGCTGAGTGCCCAATGATAACCGTAATCCGGAATATAGAAGTGCTCATCGTTGGATTCCAGAACACGGAAGATATTGCGGTACATCTGTGCATCCATGCCGTTGTCGGTGCCGAACAAACAACGATCCTGATATTTGATCAAGAATTCACGAGTTGCACGTGGGGTATGTGCCGATTCGGCTACACGTGCCGAGATATCGAAATACATGTTCGGATACTTGTCCAGCATCGCTCCCAAACGCGGCAGGTCATGGTTCATGTTCAGGTAATGGCAAGCGATAAAGATGGTACCCGGATTCTCACGAACGGCATTCTCAAACGTCTCCATCAACTTGTCATATCCGTAGCAGTTAGTGGTATCCACATGCCATGTAACGGCGTTTACCAAGCCGTCGTTCGTCTCGTCCATCGGCAGGTACATCCAGTACGGTTCGGCGATATGAATACTAATCGGCATCTTCAACTCACCGGCCTTCTCGATCAAGGGTTTGATGCGGGGATCATCAATGTGGATATCTTTGCCGTCTCCGGGCCGTGCGTAGGTATCACCTTCGCCTTTGTCACCTAACTCACCTACACCGATGGCACCCATCTCATGGTAACGCTCCAGAGTCTCACAAGCCTTCTGAATACCTTCCGGCGTCATGTCCGTATAATCGAAGCAGCACCAGAAACGGAAATGGTCTTTGTACGGCGCATAGAGCTCTACATACTCCTCAAACGGACGACCGATCCAGGAACAATGCATCACTGCCGTATTCAGCACGCCAACTTCATCCATCGTCTTCGCCCACTGCGCCACCTCGTCGATGTCAGCAGCATAGTCATGAGCATGCATGTCGATGATGTCGAACTTAGCACGTTCTACATAAGTAACAGGCAGATTGTCCACAACCGTCGGATTAAAATCCTTCAGCAGAATCTTATCTACAGGATTCGCAGATTCATCACTTGCCTTTGGGGCACTGCAAGCCGCGAAAACCAATGCGGCTACACCAAGAAGATACAATGACTTTCTCATGATACGTTTCGTTTTGCGCTGCAAAGATACTGCTTTTTCTTTAAATATATGCAATATTTAAATATGCTATATAACATATTTTTCGAAACATTCGGAACAATAGTACTGATTTATAGCATATTAAACGACAAAAAGAACAGCAATTTGATGTTTCGGAATGTTTCGAAAACAAAGAACGAAACTTTTTATTTGTATATTTCGAAAATTTGTTGTAACTTTGCAGCGAATTTCAATTCTCTATTATCATGAATAGTTCATCTGCTAAGGAGAGGAGGGCACTTATTTTGCGTATGTTAGAGCAAAAAGAGGAAGTGCAAGTGACCGAATTAAGTCGGAAAACGGGTATTTCGGAAGTGACCATTCGAAAGGATTTGACCATTCTTCAAAACCGTCATTTATTGTTACGTACCCGTGGTGGGGCGATGCGTAAACCTGTGGAAAACACGAATGAGGACACTACGATTGCCAAGAAGCGGATGTTCAATTTTAAAGAAAAGGAACGGATCGGTGAAGAGGCCGTGAAGATGATTAAAGAGGGTGATTTCATCATGCTCGATTCCGGTACCACTACCTTAGAGGTCGCCCGGCATTTGGACAAATTTAAAAACCTGCGCATCCTAACCAATGCCATGAATATCGCTACCGAGTTGATGAACTACAAGCGTTTTGATGTCGTATTATTGGGAGGAAATGTGCGCACCAACAGTCTCTCTACCGTCGGACCTTTGGCGCTCAACGTGCTGCGCAACTTCAGCGGATACAAACTCTTCTTAGGCGTCGATTCCTTCTCTATCGAAAACGGTGTCTCCACGCCGAGTCTGGAGGAAGCGCTGCTCAACCAGATCATGATTCAGCAGGCGGCTCAAGTGATAGCGGTCTTCGATTCTTCGAAGTTCAACAAACGCAGTTATGTACATGTAGGCAACGTCAATGAACTCGACTGCATCATTACCGACCAGGCGATTCCTGCCGGCATGAGTGCCAAACTCAAATCCGCCGGAGTGGAAGTGCGGATCGTATAACCACATAAAAGCATACCCACACAAAAATCAGCCCGCCTAAGCGAGCTGATTTTCGTATATACCGTTCGGATTTATTCCAATACCACCGTCTGACCGAAGATATTGAAGATCTTACCGTCTTTCAAGATATAGAGTTGTCCGTTACGGATGAACTTCTGTCCGTTCCGAACCGGTTGCTCCACCTGCACATTCTCATATCCTAACGGAGCTGAGTGAGGAGCGTCACGTTTTACATGAATAGTGTTATATACCGTCTTATTACCCGCTGCGTCCGTCTTATAGGTAATCACCTCAATGCCTTGAGCCGTTACATTGAATCGGCTGTAACTCGGTGCACCCGGCTGACCGAACTTAGTATTAAACAGATCAAAGAGATTATTGACATTATGGTGGTTGTAGTCAAAGAGAATACTTGGATCGGTCGTGTACTCCTCTTCCATCAAAGCACGGTTGTGCGGCTCGTAACGCTTACGGCCACAGGTTGCGCCAATGAAATAAAGCGTACCTTCATCGGACGTAAACGTACCGCCTTCCAGACCTGTCTTGTTCTCGCTTCTTTCCCATCTGCCGGTAGCCTCTGCTGCTACACGTACGGTATCCGTTACCGAACCCGGTACTACCGTCCAGGTATCCGGATTAACCGGACCTATCACCTCGTAGCAGTGGTCGTGACCCTGTATAGCAAGGTCAATCTCACACTCCTTGAAAATCGGCAGCATCATATTTCTCAGCAACGGACACTCGTCATCCGTATGGTGACCTGCACCCGAGAAGAGGTTCTTATGCGAAACCGTTACACGATACTTGGTATTCGGATATTTCGCAATCTCAGACTTGAACCAATTTGCCACATCTTTGCTCAGATAAGAAGAGCGCATGGATTGCTCGCTACTACCCTGTGCGCGCCACCAGTCCTGCAACGAATAAACAAGGAACAATACATCTCCGTAAACGAAACTATAGGTAATGCCCTTGAACTGCGGTTTGGTCTCCGCTGCATTGGCAAAGCCCCAGTCGGTATTGAAGTGGTAGTCGTAATTCAAGCTTTTACTGTCATCGTGATTACCGTCAGTCGGCACAAAAGCCATCTTGTTCAATGCAGGACGCATCGAACCTTCGAACCACTGCTCCCATTGCCACTCGGAGTTAGTATCACCTCCTGTATCGGCGAAGTCACCGGGGAACAAACAGAACTTAGCGTCCGGCTCGTTCTGGGCTACTGCCTCTGCACATTGGCGAGCCTGATCAATATACTCATAGTCTTGTATATGGCTATCGGTCATATAGACGAATGAGAAATCACCCTGATTAGCCTCTTTGGTCACGAATTGGGCTATCTCGCTCCAATACTCCCCATAACCGACACGCCAGCTATATACTGTACCCGGTTGCAAGGTAGTAGCCTGCGCCTTATGACTCACATAGTTAAACTTCGTGTTACGCGGCAGACCTGCTGCTGTACAGATATCGTACTTCGGACTCTCCGATGCCTGGATAGGCGTGTAATGGAGCGTAGCGTCCGTCGTCTGAGCACTTAATTCAATAACTCCGTTCGATTCGGTAAAGTCCTCTGCCGTAGCATTAGCCATCGCTACCAGCTGTACCTTACCTTCTGTAATACCGCCGTTCGTAAACCAGCAGAAACCCATATGGGTAGCCGGATCACCATAGATAGTAGCGATTTGGTTGTACGGATACTCTTTAACCTTCAGTTCGCTGATCTTCTCCTGCATAGCTGCAACTTTCTCGGGAATAGTCGGCAACAGATCAATATTATCCGGCTCCATACTATCAATCTTAGCTACTTCTTTTGCTACCAGATACGGAATGAAACTCGGAATCGTGTAGTCCTCAATATGGTACGTAGCCTCAGCCTCTACTACCTCATGCGGATATTTCACAGGCGGCTTCGGAGCAATCACTACCGTAGCTGCTGCACTAAAACCACCTTCCTGAGTCGTAACCCTCGCAGTAGTCGTACCCGGCGTTACACCGGTAATCTTACCATTCTGAATCGTTGCAATCGCCGGATCGTCAATCGACCAAGTGACGCGTTTATTGTTCGCATTAGCCGGCTCTACCTCGGCTACCAACGTACCCGTTTTGCCTTCGATAATCTCGATGGAAGCCGGAGTGATACTTACGCCCGTAACGGCAATCACCGTGGCGTCCGGATCATACTCATAAGCTCCAATATCTACGCCGGAACCTTTCGGACGCGTTACTCCTATAATATCCGTTGCCGGAGCCTGAGTTGCATCGCCGTTATTCAGCAGCTGAGTCGAAGCATCGGTCAGCGAGAAGTCCGCATTAGCTACTGCCATTCTCTCCGTATTGGATGTCGGTACACCCGCAAAACCCGTCGGGCTACGGAAATTAGGACCATCCGCTGCATTATTATCCGTATTCAGACCAAGCGTAATACCCGTTCCTGCGTCCGCTTTACTATAAGTACATTTACCACTTGCGACGTAGTTCACATTCTGTGCATTCGGTGCCGTATTGCCCCAGAAGACAGAGTTCACTACCGTTCCCTCTACGCGGCAACCGGCATAACGGCCATCAACACCCGTGTTATTGGCTACCGTACAGTTAATGAAAGCACCTTTACCATAGAGACATCCGTTCTTGGAAGAATGGTTGTTATACACCACGCAGTTGCGGATGACAGAACCGGCCCTTGAATAAATCATAACATCGCCCGTACAACCGCGAATAATACAGTTCTCCACCAAAGCATTCAAATTAGCCTTGTCCTCAAAACTAATGGCTGCCGCTTGGTCTCCTGCGGTATTGTTACAATACTCGAAAAGACAGTTACTGATGATAGTCTGCTCGGCTCCAGACGGGTCAATAAACATTCCGCCGGCTTTCGAACCGCTGGTGTTGTTGCGGAAAACGCAATTATTAACCGTCATGTTTCCACGCAGATACATAGCTGCACCACCCCACTCGCTATGGTTTGCATTCTGGAAAACCAGACCATCCACCGTAATACGCGCTGTCGGGTCGCCGTCATACTTCACAAGTGACCATGTGGTACGGCCAGTACCGTCAATGATTGATTCGTACAACTCGGGATCACGGAGACCGGTCTCGGCATTGTAACCGCCTAAATAGATTGCTCCGTCATGTACCGACATGCCCTCATTATACACACCTTCGGCGATAAACAAGGTGTCACCGGCTCCCACATTGTTGATAGCTCCGGCAATAGTTGTCTTCGCATGTTCCCACGACTTACCGTCTCCGTCATCGCCTGTGGGCGAGACATAACGGTTACTTGCTGACGCGCACAGCGTGGCCGTGCAGACCGTCAAAAGGAATAACATTCTTTTCATGATATATACTATTTAATGATTAATTGGCAGGAACGCCGTGTGCTTTCGTACGAACCACACGCATCGTGTTCAACAGGCTGACATTACCCTGATCGTCATCGGCTGTATAGGAATTAAACTCCAGACAGTCGTCTTTCACCGTGATCTTAGTGAACGTCGGTGCTTCCGGCTGACCAAACATACCGGTGAACAAATCAAAATAATTCATCACGTTATGATGATGATTGTCTTGCAGCAAGGTGATATCATCCGTGTATTCACGCTCCATGCGGTCGCGGCTATGCGGATAATAACGCTTGTGACCGCAGGTAGCACCGATGAAATAGAACGTACCGTCATCCGTGCAATAGGTACCGCCCTTGTAACCGGTCATGTTCTTGTTGTTACCACCGTACTCCGGTCCGCCTTCCCGGTCCGAGATAGCGTCTAAGATCGGCGTAAGGTTATCCGGATCTACCGGACCAATCACCTCGTAGGTATGGTCATGACCCTGCAGCGCCACATCGATCTCGCAATCCTTGAATACCGGAAGCATGTTATGACGGAATACCGGCGGCTCTTTGTCCGTCGAGTGATCCGAGCCGGAGAACAAGTTAAAGTGCGCTAACGATACACGGTACTTCGTATCCGGATGTGCATTGGTCTGATCACGGAACCATGCACCTACGTGGTCTTTCAGATAAACCGATGACCAATCGAGATAACTGTGGGTCTCACGCCAGAAATCCTGCATCGAGAATACGTAGAACAGCACATCACCATATACGAAACTATAGATGATACCTTCAAACTGCGGCTTGTCCGTATAGTTCACATTAAAACTGTTATCCGTATTGAAGTGGTACGTATAGTTGATATTCGGACTATCATCGTGGTTACCGTCTGTCGGAACCAAAGGCATCGCCGTCAACACCGGTTTGAATGACTCTTCAAACCAGCGCTCCCACTCCCATTCGGAGTTGTTCGCATCTCCGTCTTCTACGAAGTCACCGGGGAAGCAGCAGAAACGTGCTTCCGGTACCGTCTTCACAGCCGCCAACGCACAACGACGTGCCTCATTGATATACGTCGGGTTCTCGATGTGGCTGTCGCTCATCACGATGAACGAGTACTCACCTTGGTTCGCATCTTCGGTTCTGAAATGACCGATCTCACTCCAGTGGCCTTCGTAGCCTACACGCCAACTGTAGGCCGTACCCGGCGTCAGATCGGTAGCAAGCGCTTTGTGGCTGATGTATTTATACCGTACCCCGGCACCTATTCCGGATGCATTCACGATCCAGCGTGCCTTACCCGTGTAACGCAGACCTTTGGTTTGGGTCGGTGTAGCCGGATAGGAAGCGGCATTCGCAAAATCGGCTTCCGTGGCATCTTCTATAGGCACAATCTGCACCTCACCATCGGTGATACCGTCGTTAGTGAACCAGCAGAATCCCATGTTCGTTTGAGGATCACCATTGATGGTAGCCACCATACAATACGGCTCCTCTTTCGGTTGCAACTCCGAGATACGCTGACGCAACAGCTCTATATTCGCTTGAGACGAATCGGCGGCACAAGCGACAATCGCCATCTTCAAAGCCGTGTGACTCGGTACGGTGTAATCCGCTACCGTGTACAACGAATCGGCTATTTCCCACTCCGTCTTGGCAGGAACAATTTCCGTCGTGTCTTGAGGTTGAGGATCCGGTGGTGTAACCGGATCTTCCGGCGTCTTACAGGCTGCTAACAGAAGGCAACTTGCAAATAACAAATAGTAAAACTTTTTCATTTTTTGTTTATTTTTATCGTGTTAAACAATTCTGTCTTTCCGTTTTCACGCACCACAAACGTCTCCAGCAACAGATGGTCTTTCTTCACTGTGACGCGTGTGTAACTCGGTGCTCCCGGTTGTTCCAAACGAGAGAACAAATCATAGTAGTTCTCCACCTGATGGATATGCTTGCCGGCCTCCATCTCCTCCCTCGTTAACGGTGTATAACGTTTAGCACCGCAGGTAGCACCGATGAAATAGAGCGTGCTATCCACCGGTCCAATCACTTCGTAACAATGGTCATGACCTTGCAGCACCAGATCCATCTTACATTCTTTCATCACCGGCAGCATCGTCTTTCGCATCAGCGGTGTCTCTTTATCCCGCTGGTGATCGGAACCCGAAAAGAGGTTCTTATGCACCAGCCCCACATGCCATTTTGCTTGCGGTGCATTCGCTACCTGCTGTTTGAACCATTCGCCCAAATCTCGCGTAAAATACTCCGACGTCAAGTTCTTCATGTCATATTCGCCGCGCCAGAAATCCTGCATTGAGAAAGCGATCAGCAGCATATCGCCGTACATAAAACTATAGTTGATACCGGCGAACTGCGGCCGTACCTGCGTCCAGGCATTAAAGGTCGTGTCCGTGTTAAAATGGTACGAGTAGTTCAATAACGGACTGTCGTCATGGTTTCCGTCCGTAGGCACAATCGGCATCTGCATAATCACCGGTTTCATCGCCTCTTCGAACCAGCGCTCCCATTCCCATTCACTGTTATTATCCGTGCCTGTGTCCACAAAGTCACCAGGGAAGACGCAGAAACGTGCATTCTTCTCGTTACGCGCCACCGCGTCTGCGCACATACGCGCTTCATCAATATAATGTCTATTCTGCAGGTGACTGTCCGTCATATAGATGAACGAAAACTCACCTTGCTCCTTATCCGCTGTCCTAAAATGACCTATCTCACTCCAGTGGCCCTCGTATCCTACCCGCCAACAGTACTCCGTACCCGGTTGCAGATTCTCTGCCAAAGCTTTATGGCTCACGTACCGGAAAGCCGTATTCTTATCGATCTTCGCTGCCTTTAAGATACCGGAAGTCGAGATTGCATAATGGAGTGGCACCGTCGTCGTAGGAGTAGCTGGAATGGTTGTCCATGGTCCTTTGTCCTTTGTTCGTATCTGCACTACGCCTTCCGTCACACCTTCGTTGGTGAACCAGCAGAATCCCATCCTCGTTTGAGGATCACCATTGATGGTAGCCACCATACAATACGGATTCTCCTTGGGTTCTAACTTCGCTTTTTTATCCAACAAGTGCGCCACAAAACTCGGTACGGTATAATCGACTTTTTCATAGAGCGTATAGTCCGAAGGATTATCGCGTTTCTTGGCCGGTGCCATCGAAGCAATCCGATGCGTCGGTTGACCGATACGATAGTCTGCCACCTGTATAATCGCTTCTTCTGCTGCCGTCAACGGAACACCGGCAAAGGTTGCGGGGTCTCTAAAATGGGGACCATTCTCCGCTTCATTATTCCGGTCTAACCACGGTTGCACAAAGAAATGGGGTTCAAAACCTTCATCCGCTTTACTTAATCCCGACTCACTCTCATCGGACACGTAGTTACACGGATCAACAAACCCGTACTCGTTTTGGTTACCCCACATCGTGCAGTCATACACCGAACTCTCCGAATGGATACCGCCGTACCGGTCTCCGTAGTTATGGGCAATGACGCAATGTACCAATGTACCATCGAAATTGGCTACACCCCCTGCATCCGGCCAGTTATGTCCTGTAGCCTGGCAGTTATGAATCACGCAGTCCTCTAACCGCGCACCTAAGGCCGACGCTTCCGGTAAGTCTCCTTTAATCAGGATTCCACCGCATTGTTCTCCGCTGCAACCGCGTACCACACAACGCCGCATCGTCACTTTTCCTCGTAACCAGGCACCGCCACCGAGTTGGTCATGACGGGCATTCTGGAAGATGATGTTCTGTACCAAGGTCGGTTTCTGACAATCGGCTTCGCAGGTGATCAGACGCGTACCTAAATTCGTACCGTCCACTATCACTTCTCCTACACCGATCACGGCGATACCGTCTTTCAGCACCAATCCCTCGTAGTACGTACCTTCACCTACATACACCGTGTCACCCGGTTTGCAGTTATCGATACCCAAACGGATAGACTCCTGCGCCGTAGCCCAGGTCTTGCCGTCATCCCCGTCGACACCGTCTGCACGCACATACCACGTAGCGGCTGACGAACTCATCGCCAGCGCTACGCAGATCACTATGTTCAAAAACTTTTTCAGCACCAACCGAATCTTTCTCTACCGATTTTCTCTACGTCTTCACGGTTCGTAAAGGCCGTCGTACCACCGGCAGCGGTTGTGTTCACCGCACCCGTCATATTTCCGTACTCCTGGCATTTATCCAACGGATCACCGGCTGCCAAACGGGTAATGAAACCACTGTTGAAACTATCACCGGCACCAATACAATCCACTACATGCTCATTGAGGAGCGCCTTCTGCATCCGATCCGGTTGACCCTTGCGCATCAGCAGACTACCCTTACTACCGCATTTGATCACCGCTGCATTGGCATACGGACGGATCTTCTCGATGGCTTCTTCGAGTGTCGCACTCTTGGTCAGGAACTTCAGCTCCGTCTCATTCGGCATGAACACCGTCAGCAGCGGCAGAACCTGTTTATAATCCAGGTCCCAGGTCTCCGTCGGATCCCATTGGCTGTCTAACGATGTGGTGACACCGTTCTCTTTGCAGAGTTCCAAGATCTTCATCAAGTCGCGTTTCACGCCGCTCTGCATGAAGATAGACGAGATATGAATATGCTTCGCCTCTTTGAACACCTCCGGGTTGATATCCGCCAACGACATATAATCCATGGCTCCCTGGTAGGTCAGGTTCGCACGGTCTTCATCGTAACTCATACAGATGGTAGCACCCGTGGCGTACTTATTTTGACGAATCAGATAACGGGTATCCACACCCTTGGCTTTCAGACTCGTCTCAACCAAGTCACCAAAACTATCGTCACCAATCATACCGCAGAATGCCACTTTAGCACCCAAAGCCGCAGCATTTGCTGCAAAAATAGCAGTGGAAGACCCTAAGGTTAAGGTCATCTGCTTGGCAAACTTCTCTTTGCCGATTTCGGGTTCACTCTCGATCTGATTCAAGATCAAATCCACGTTCAATTCGCCTAACGCGATAATATCGAAATTTTTCATGGCTGAAAATATTTGTGATTTGTAATTTGTGATTTATTGGAATTTCTTCCAGAAGTTACCAATCATACTCCACCAATTTTTCGGATAATCGTGGGTCATGTTCGGATAGAAATGATACTCCTTATCCGGATTGTCAATCAGGTTATACGGTGCGATATTCGTATGCGGCGGACAAGTGCCGTCTAACAGGCCACTCGTGGCTAACACCGCACAATGGATGCGAGTAGCTAAGTTCTTCGTGTCGAAATAGGACAAGAAGGCATACATCTCCTCGTCCGTCATACCGGCTTTCTTTGCTGCAGCCTTCGCCGTCGATCCCGGCCAATCTACGATCTTAAAGTAATCGGGGAAGTCCCCCAGGAAGGCTACATTCGGTGCAATGGCCGTGAACGGATAGTCACTCAAGGCCGCACAGGCATAACTCAGTGCCCCCCCCTGACTCGAACCTTCGGCAAAAAGCTTCGTCATGTCGCTGGTCTCACGGCCGGCCATGAATCGAACGGCCTGCACGCAGTCCATAAACGCACCGCGATAATAATAACTGTCCTTATCGCCGAAATGATATGCGAACCAGTCGCCGTAGATATTCTCCGTATCTTTCGTCACACCCGGGTTCTTCGTCGACGCCGGACGATTATTCAGGTATTGGCCGCGATGGGACAGATAGAACTCCGCATAATTGGACGTACCACCCGTCGGACATTCACATTTAGCGGTCGTACCTTGTGTATCATAACCGTAGAAATGCATGATCACCGGATGTTTCTCTCCGTCTGCCGGTTCGCAGTAGTAACCGCGTATCTTCACCGGTTCTCCTTCCAAACCGTCAGGCACCGAGTACATCTCCACCAGATACACTTTCCGTGCCGACGAACTTTTCTCCGGAATCTCCGTCAGCACAGCGTTCATATCCACTGCCGCTAACTGATCCTTCGCCGTCTGCCAGTACTCCGTAAAGTCCGACTGCATATCCGGTGCTGAAACGATATCAAACGGATCAATACCGAAGTTAAACGTACGCACGTTCTTACCTTTCACGAAACAAACGGCACGATAGAAACCCGGATTCATATTCTCCGGTGTCGTCATCGCAACGTCCTTTTTCGTACTTCCGGCAATGGTCACCGTGTCGATTAACTCGTAGGCCAGCTGCTTCGTGTCCGTAGTAATACGCACCTTCACCGGCAACTGCATCTCCACCGTGTCGGTGTTCTCCACCGGTACATTGAAATACGGTTTACCGCTCCAGATCATATCCTCCGGTTCCACTACCGTCGTGTCTTGCTGCGGCGGTACCACCGGTTCATCCGTCGGACGCTCGCAACCGCATGCCCCGAAGAGCATGACGGTCACCAGCGAGACGAATAATATGGAATAGTGTTTATTTGAGATAGTCATTCAAATTAACAATATTAAATGCATTGTAATACTTATCCATATTATGCTCAATACGCATCAGTACCACCTCTTCTGCATGGATACCCAGACGCTCCAGGTTGTCATACAAGTTCTGACGAGCTACCAGTGCCTCCGGTTTCTGCCAGATATAGCGGCAACCGGTCTTTACAAGCCACAACTGACGATCCGGTGTGCAGTCCTTGAGGTCTTTACCTACCTCTTCGCCGTGCAACCATTTCTTCCAACGGTTGGACTCATATACGCATTGCCACAGCACTTGGGTCATGTTACTCAGTTGAGCAATCTTTCCCTCTGCGTACAGTTTCTTCTCTTCTTCTTCGAGTTCTGCCAACGCATCGTACTCGTTCATCGTGAACTCCGGTCCAACGTTAGCGGCACCCATACCAGCCTTCGGATAATCCTCCGGGTTCTCTACGTCGTCAGAATAGTGACCCTTGATGTAACTGCCATAAGGACGAACCTTCGCCGTCAATTTACGTGCTACTTCCGGATCAAAGAAGGTGGTGTGCAAATCGGTACCTACCTTACCTACGATGAAGCAAGGCCATACATCGTCCAGACCTACCTCGTGCAAACCGGCTTTCAGACCCTCGAGGAAGGTGTCAAACGTCTTCTCGTCTGCCAGACCACCATGCACCTCTTCCGTTCCTACTTCGTAGGAGATCGGTGCGATATTGTGTGCCTTGCGGAAGTCCTCGGCATGTTTGATCAACTCAACGGTACGTTTAACAACCACATGGATATCGATGATCTCACCCTTCGGCAGGAAGATATCTACCGTCGGATCGACGTGAATCAGATCGTAACCGGCCAGGATAGCAGCCTCATAACTCTTCTTCACGCCGTTCATCGCACGCTCGGTGTCCCAACGCTCGATGCTCTGTTTGTCCTTCAACCACGGACCTCCGTGATCGATAGCTACTACGTACGGACCGGTGTAATGAACAGCCGCAGCCTCACGAGCCAAGATCTTCGTGAACGCTTCCTGCGTCATACCGGTGTAACCACCGTCGCAGTCCACCTGGTTCAGTGTGGTAGCAAAATAGATCGGCGAGTTGTTACGTTTCGCAGCGCGGAACGATGCTTTGATTACGGACAAGGAGTTCGGACATGCTGCAAACAAGGTCATAGGAACTCCGGTTACTTTCTTTCTCTCCTCCATCACTTGGAGAATATGCTCAGTTTTTTTCATATTATTATTGTTTTGTTTAGTAAAAAGTCAAAAGTCGAAAGACCGTCCCTGCGGGACTCAAAGCCGCTTTTATCTTTGAGCGTAGCGATCTTTTATCTTTAAGCGAAGCGGTCTATTTATTCGTAAATCGTCACTCCTTCTACCACGCGGTGGATATTTCCGCTTACGCTCGGAGCATCCGGATTCAAACCGTGTGCCAAGGATGCGTAGTAGCCGAGAAGTTGTCCTACCAGCACGTAAGCCACGATACCGTAGAAGTCATTCTCTGCCGGTCCGAACGGCATTCTAACCACGAGGTCTGCCTTTACACCCGGCAGTTCAGGAGCCTTGCCTGCAATCACGATGATCTGTGCAACCGGCGTGTTGTTCGCATCTACCTGTTTAACCAGGTCGCGCTCATAGCGTTGTACATCCTCTTGCTCGGTCATTAAGTAAACCACAATCGACTTGCTATTCACCACTGCCTTCGGTCCGTGACGGAAACCTAAGAACGAGTCAAACTTACATACCACCGCGCCGTCCGTCAACTCCTGCAGTTTCAGATGGCACTCTTCGGCAATACCCTTCAGTGCACCCGAACCCAGGAACACACCGCGCTCAAACGGACGGCTGGCGATCTCTTTGAGTTTCTCTTCATATTCCGCCATCACAGCCTCCGCGTTCTTCGCCGTCTTCTCAATCATCTCCTGATCCTTATCCAGCGTGTCGATATGACCGAGCATCAGGCAGGTCAGCAGCATCGTCGAGAACGAGCTCGTCATAGCCAACGACTTATCGTCTGTCTCTTCCGGCAACAGCAGCAACAGGATATTATCCTTACCTTCTGCCTGCAAAGCGAGTTTACCGTTCTTGTTGCACGTAATATAAACATGTGCTACGTTCTTGCAGAGCTTGTTGGCCAGATTCACGGCACCTACGCTCTCCGGACTATTACCCGAACGAGCAAAGCTAATTAACAACAGCGGTTTATCCGGGTTGAGCAGATATTTCGCATGGGTGATGATGTCCGTCGTAGCAACCGAACGAACATTATGCCACATACCGCGCATCACCGGTTGCACCGCGTCACCGATAAACGCAGACGTTCCGGCACCCGTCAATACGATATCCGTCTCCGGAGTCAAATACTTGTGCATGAACGCACTGATCTCAGCTTTTGCTGCCAGCAGTTTCTCCAGCTCCTTGCGCCACACCGCCGGCTGCTGATGAATCTCATTGAATGTAAACATTGTGTTTGCCATAATTAAAACTATTTACGATTTAAACATTTACAATTTAGTCATTTATTTTGCCAATGGCAAATGGCTTTTCCGCTGCAAAATTACTACAAATTCTACGAATTTCGAAACCCCTTAATATGTTTTACAGCATATTTTCGAAACAAAAAAACACAACACACTGTCATTCAGCATGTTGTATCTTTCGTTTTTCATTTCGAAACCTTTCGAATATGTTTCCTCACATTCGCCCTATGTCTAAAAAGATAAAATTAGTCCTGTACTTCACTGAAAACAATGGTGATTTCGCCTTCCACATCATGTATTATCGGGTTACTATCAGGCTTCGTCACAATCTGTTTACCATCTTTGTCCACTCCTGTAATATGCACTTTACCGGTGGTTCTGCATGCAATGCTATAATACCCGCTTGCATCCACCTCGATCTCGCCGGTAAAGTTTTTGAAGAGAGCCGTGCTTTTTGTTCCATGACTTGTTACCCCTTTCACCGTAGCACTCATGGAACAAGTGCCTGTTTTATTCACAAAGTCCACATTTCCACTCACCGTCAGATCGATGTGAGCCGTTTCTTCATTCGTAGATCCATAGTATCCATAGTCCGTGTGCGTACCATCTCCGGATGTCGTGAAAGAGAAACCGTCGCCTTTACTATTAAGATGCAAGTGCACCTTGCTTAAGGCATCCTTAAAGGCTTTGCTCATCGCGTCACGGGGCACACCCGGAGTAAAACCATAGCGACCATCCACTGTACCATCGCTTCGACAACTGATTCCGGTGCCTCCACCTATATGTGGTTTGGTATCGAGGATGAGTTCGATGATGTAGTCCTTGCCTCCGTTCAGTTCTACCGTAGTCTTATAGCCTGTGGTGTCCACTTGGAAAGCAAAGGTCTCTACGGGATCCACACCGTTAAAGAAATCCTCTTCGCTGGTATAAAACAGCACTTGGTTCGGCATACCGATCGCCTTGTATTCGCTTAGTTTCATATCCTCGTCCGCCTCCGGGAATTCCGTACTCCATCCTTCATCGCGCACCCAGTCTGCGTTAGGAATAGCACGATGCCACTCCGTATAGGGTTTTCCTTTGGTACCCAGGCAGATGGTGTATCCCGCATACTTAGCGCGACCGGAAGCACCGAGGGATTCTTGGATCACGATATGCACATCCGGATCATCTTGGGGTTTCACTTTTTCATCTTTCCACAACACCTTATCCAAGCGGTTGTATTCGTCCTCGAGCTGCCCGAAATGGTATCCGTTTTTTTTCAACCAGGCATAGAACTTCTCGCGATCCGGATAGCACTTCAAATACTCATCCACCACATAACACAGTTGTCGGTCAATCTCAAAGGGACTGCAAAGCGCCTGTTTGTACCCGTTGTCAACGTAAGTCAAATAACCGTCATCTCCCACCAATTCGTCGTAGAACCGATCGATCAGGTTGTTGACAACCGTCAGGCGCTGCACATAGTCGAAATGCTTTTTCTCAAAGCACTCGCTTTTCAGGTCCACGTTCTCTTCAATTAAACCGATATACCTCCTCAAGGCAACCTTTCGTTCTTCGATCTCCTTTTTCTTGATATAGCGTTGCTCGATATAGTCTTTCATCTGCATATCGGTCATGCCGTGCAGGAATTTAGGTGCGGAGATATACATGGTAAGCAAGTTCCATTCATCATCATCGAGCAGAGCTCCTTTCGCATTGGCTTTTTTCTCGTATGTTTTGTAGAGGTCCTGCATCTGCGTAGCCGCCCAGAACTTCTTCCATATCTCCACAGCGGTAGCCATTTTTTTCAGATAACCGAGATAAGGTATCATTTCTATCAAGGCATCTTTCGTTTTTTCCTTGGCAAAGTTGCCGATATACTCGCAGGAGTAGATATAGCATTGCTCGAACGTAGGATTGTCACCCATGACCGTGCCCACTTTCTCCGCATTTTCCATAGAGAAATGATCCTCCAGCACACCGATGACTTTGTTTCTCCGGCTGTCGATATTGACGAGCTCCGTCTTATACACGAACTCGCCTTTTTTCTCGCTCTTTATCTCATCCAGCACCTTGACCTTTTGGGTCTCGTCGGTTTTGAGTTTTTTGATGAAATACGACAGCACCTTGCCTTTGGCCAGTTTGATCATCGTCTCGGATGCCACGGCCATACGTTCCTCCAGGCCGGCGTTCTCCATGTCGTAGGCGTTGACGATATCCAGACCGATCTTCACGAAGTCCTTCTCACCAAACACCTCCCGCATAGCGATGCCCGCCAGGTCATTTTCACCCAGATAGTGGTCTTCGGCAAACTTATTGATTTGTGCCCGCAAGGTCGGCTCCATGTCCTTGTTGCTCATGTTCCGTCCCCATCCGTTCACGGCCACTTCCTCGATGAATAATTCGCGTAAGGAATCCCTCTGTCTCCCGGCGGCCAGATCACAGAAATGGCTGGTCTCAAACTGCACAAACCCCTCACGCAGGGCGTAATAATCGGGAATCTTATACTCCGTACCATGGTCGGTAAAGAGCATACCTACCAGTTCATCGTATTGGTCCTCAGGAACGTCTTCGGGAATAGCAAAACGCACGGTGGCAGGTTGACCCAGCTGCACATGGTTGTCCCCATTGCGCGTCACGGAGATGGGTTTGACGATGAGGTCATGTCCTTGCCACATCAAGTCAAATTCCCGTACCTCGCTCACCGGTTCACATTGGACGTCGCCGGCATTGGCCGGCAACTCCAATTGGTAGCCTTCGCCCTTCAGCACGATCGGCGGACGGCTGTCCTCTTCGGGAATCAGTTTGCCCTCTTGAACTTCTTCCTGCGAAACCGCTTCCTGCGAACTCGATCCGCCGGAACATCCGTAAAAGATCACGGCGATAAGAACCAAAAAGATAGGAACTACTTTTCTCATATGTTTGATGTTGTTTCTTTAGAACGTGTACCGTACACCGAGGTTCATCGTCCAGTCGAAGGTATGGAAGGCACCAACGCCTCCACCGCCGCCCATAAGGACGCATCCGTAACCGGGGCGGAAGTCAAACGAGAAAGCGATAGGGGCGTTCTTCATCTTGGCTTCTATACCTGCGGCGGCACCAAAACCGATTACACCGGCACCTCCTCCGAGGTAACCACCTTTGATCTGACCGCCTACAAAATAATCCAGACGGATACCCTGCCCTTCGGCGCACTGAGCCTGATAAGCCAAGACGAGGTTGTCCACTGCACCTATGGTAGGCATACTGCCCCCATTTCCGGCTGCTGCAAAACTACCCAGATAACCGAACTCCTCAATGATCGTGAAATGGTCGGTGATCATGTCTTTGAACTGTACGCCGATACCCGAGCCGGCAACCATACCGATACTCTTGTTGTACGCTTTGCTCGACTTCGCAGTTTTCTTACTGTTGTCAGCAGCCGAGACGCTGCCTGCGGCTACCATAGCAGCCATCAAAATAATAAAAATCTTTTTCATAAATTTAATAGTTTTTTAGTGTGTTTTTTGTTTGTTGCACGATTTTGCGTGCAAAATTACAACTTTTTTTTGATATTTCACTCTCAATTCGTACAAATCGACTCTCAAATCGTACAAATCTGCATTTTTTCGTTACAGATAGCCATTTTTCGATATTTGGTTGGCACAGCGGAGGATGAGAGTTTGAACTTGTCCGTAATTTAGTGCAATTTAGTACAAAAGTGCGGATAAATGGTGTTTCTAACCGCATTTTAGTGCAAATTAGTACAAAAATACGGATAAATATTTGCACAATTCAAAAAAATGTACTAACTTTGCAGCGAATTTTAATCGAGGGCACTTGTGCTCGAGAAAAATCGAAGAATTTGCGAATTTAAAAACAGGCAGGTATGAACTACATCAAACGTGAGATCTATCTCAACAAATTGATAGCTCGTCGGGATAATGGCGAAGTGAAAGTGATAACCGGACCAAGACGAAGCGGCAAGTCTTGGATGTTGTCGCACGTGTACATGGACTATTTATTAGAACAAGGAGTGCCGGCAGACCATATTATCGCGTTGTCTTTTGATCAAGACGATGAGAATATGCAAGATGATTTGTTGGATGTAAAAGCGCTGAAGGCATACCTGTACGAGCGGATTCAAGACGAAGGCAATTACTATCTCATGTTGGACGAGATCCAAGAAGTAGAGGGCTTTGAGCGTTTGATTAATGGTCTGAATGCAAAGCCGAACGTAGATGTGTATGTTACCGGAAGTAATAGCCATTTGCTGAGTTCGGATATTAATACGCTGTTCCGTGGACGAGGCGATGAGGTGCATGTGTATCCGCTTTCGTTCGGGGAGTTCTGTATCGACAGAACCGAGCCGTTCAACGAGCTTTGGAAGGAGTATTATACTTATGGAGGACTTCCGGGATTAAGGAATCATGCGTCAGCGGAGCAGAAAGTGAACTATTTGCAGCGCTTATGGAAAAAGACCTATTTGGCAGATGTGATAGAGCGGCACAATATTCGGAATACTGAGTTGTTGGAGAATTTAGCGGATGTGCTTTGTTCGGCAGTAGGTTCATTAAACAACCCAACCAAGTTGGCTAATACTATTCTGTCTGTCAAGCAAATGAAAGCAGATCGAGAGACCGTTGATAAGTATATCGGGTATCTGGAAGACGCATTTTTGTTCGAGTCTGCTAAGCGATATGACATCAAGGGGAAACGCTATTTTGAGTCCATAAAAAAATACTATTCCGTGGATATCGGTTTACGTAATGCACGGCTTAATTTCCGACAGCAAGAGCCAACTCACATCATGGAAAATATCGTGTATAACCATCTGCGTATTTTCGGGTATTTGGTAGATGTGGGTGTGGTAGAAGCACGTGAGATGAGGGATGGAAAGCAGCAGAAAGTGCAGTATGAGGTCGATTTTATTGCTACTAACGGGCAAGAGAAATACTATATCCAATCGGCATATCGAATGGATGATGAAGTCAAGCGAGAGCAGGAACTCAATTCGCTCAAACGCATAGATGATAGTTTCCGCAAAATAGTCATCGTCGGCGATGACATTGCCCCATGGACTGATGAAAAAGGCATTTCCTATATGGGGCTCTTCCAATTCTTGCGAGAGGGGTTACCAAAATAAACGCCATCAGGGTGACGACGGAGTATAAACAATCACCCCCATCACGCGTGGTGACAGGGATGCTTTCAAATCCGGTGTAATGTACAACAAATATTTGTAAAAAAAAAAATGACATATGCAAGCATATGCCATTCTTTTTGCAGTTTTTTCTGCTTTTTAGCCATTCAGGCTCTGGTCGTACTCGTTGCCACATACCAACCAGTAATAGGCCTTGAGGGTCTTCTTGCCGTTCGGGAGATCCTTCTGGGCGATGAAGGCTTGCTGGTCGGCTGCGATCTTGGTGAGGTCGCCTTTACGCTGCTTCACCATCGCCGCTACGGTGCTGAAACGCAGGCGTGCTGCTGCCTCATCCGGCGTGACAGGCGTGGTACGTTCGTAACGGTCTGCATCGAAGGTGTAGATCCGCTGGCAGTTCGGGTTCTCCGTCGGTGCACTGCGGTGCGTCATCACCATGTAGTTACCGTGGTTGTGACCGTTCACTTTCTTCGGTCGTTTCATGGCGCCTTGGATGTACTCGATTCCTGCGGCGCCTACTTTTGCTTTTGCCATTCGCGTTCGGCGTTTGCCGATCAGCCTTCAGCCATCAGCCATCAGCTGTCAGCCTCCACGCCGTGGGAGGGGTTAAGGTTTAGGTTTAATAATGTTAGTTTGATTTCTTAACTCCTTGCCATTCTTCCTCGCGGGCAACCTTCTCGTACATGTGCCAAAACTCCGTTTTAGCAGGGAGTACT
>CAMIZK010000012.1 GCA_946403315.1 uncultured Bacteroidales bacterium
CAGTTGAACGTACAGAGCTTATGATCCAACGGCATCAGTTCGACACCCAAACTGGTACCTAAACGACGACTATGTATGGGCCCGTAGGCGATTTCTCCGAAAAGCATATTATACGTTAATTACTCGATTTCCGAGAATCTTACACAGTTCATTACGCATGGAAAGGAGTGCCGGCTGGTGCTTGAGTAACTCAAACTGGCGTGTGAGATCTCCATTCTCCTGCGCGGCCTTGAGGTTTTGTTCGAGTTCAGCAATCTGCATATTAACAACCGTCAGTTTGATCTCAAACAGCTGTCGCGTCACCACTTCTCCCAAACGTTTCTCCTCATCCGATTGCACGAAACGGTATCTGTCAGCGATCATATCGACAGCGAGTGCACTCAGTTGCGGATCAGCATGGAACTTAAAGAATGTCTCCGCCTTGAAACCCGTATCTTTGAAGTGCTGTTTGAACTCATCGATGAGGGTTTGATAGATCGGTTGCGGGGGTTGTATCTCATCGTTCTCCAGCGAAGTGAAGATTACTTCCCCTATGGTATAAACAGATCCGTCCACGTTAATAGGCCGTTCTCCGTACCGCACGATGAGTTGCATGAGGTTGTAATAGTTCTGCTCCAAGGGTGTCTTGGGAGTAATCTGAATAATCTGATTACTCGGAGAATTCGGAGTTTTCTGAGTGCTCTGCACTTTCTCTTTTCGCAGTTTCAGCACTTCTATTGTCAGCACTTTCTCCGACATATGCAGTCGTTCGGCGCAGTCTTTGATATACACCTGCCGCGTAATGATATCCGGGATGATGGCAATGGTGGCGGTGATATCTTTGATGAGTTCCGCACGCTTGTAAGGATCATCGCCTGCATCTTTGCTCAGCAGTTTGGTCTTAAACCGGATGAAGTCGGTCTTATGCTCCTCGATATAGCGAATGAACTCCGTCGAGTCATGATTCTGTGCATAACTATCCGGATCTTCTCCATCGGGCAGTAACACCACCTTGACGTTGAAACCTACTTCCAGGAACATATCGATACCGCGTAAGGCTGCATGGATACCGGCAGCGTCACCGTCATAGAGCACGGTGATGTTCGATGTAAACCGTTTGATGAGCCAGATCTGCGGTTTGGTCAATGCCGTACCACCGCTGGCTACTACATTCTCGATACCGGACTGATGCATGGAGATTACATCCATTTGTCCTTCCACCAGATAGCACATATCGGCTCTTGAGATCGCCTGCTTGGCCTGGAAGAGACCATATAATTCATTCGTCTTGGAATAGATGACGGAATCCGGAGAGTTGACATATTTGCCTACGTTTTCCTTCTTCTTGAGGATACGTCCGGCAAAAGCCACAGGTTTACCGCTGACGGTGAAGATAGGAAACATGACGCGGTCCCGGAAACGGTCATAGATCCGACCGTCTTCACTTTTACCTACCACGCCGACACCTATCTTGGTGTTCACATCATTGAGGATGAACTTCTCTTTAAACCCTTTCTTCTTGAGCGCCTGTGCCAAAGGACTTCCTTTCTCCGGGGAATATCCGAGTTGGAACTTACGGATGATATCATCTCTCAGACCTCTTTCGCGAAAGTAACTCAGACCGATGGCTTGTCCTTCGGGGGTATTCCATAACTGATCTTGAAACCATTTATTAGCGAAGTCATTGACCACAAACATCGACTCCCGATCATCCTGGCGTTGCTGTTCTTCCGCCGTCATCTCCCGTTCCGGCACCTCGATGTGGTATTTCTTGCCTAACAGTTTGAGTGCTTCTACGTAACTGCATTGCTCAATCTCCATGATGAACCCTACGGCATTGCCGCTGACACCGCAACCGAAACACTTGTAGATACCTTTGGACGGACTGACGGTGAAAGAACCTGTCTTCTCATTATGGAAAGGACAGAGTCCGATAAGGTTGGCACCCCGTTTACGGAGCGTCACATAGTCTGCAACCACTTCTTCTATCTTAGCTGCAGCATGGATCTTATCGATTACATCACGTGGGATCATAGGTTAATCGGTATACCAGAGGTATATACCCAGTTTTATCTCCCATTGGTCCAAACGGCCACGGGTATGGTTTCCGTTCGTGAAATCTGTATGCTTGTATGGGTTCACAATACCGAAGTCATATCCGCCGCGCAAGAAATAGCGTTGATACTGGAATCCGGCACCCAGGCCCCAGGTGACGTTAAAGCGTCTGAATGTCTGATCTGCATCAGCGGCATCATAGCCATTGAAATACCTGGGAACATAGTTCTCTCCTTCATACGTCTGGTAGTCATCCCGCATCTCAAATCCGAGTCCGCATTGGATGGTAGGACCGGTATAGAGGATGAGGTAGGTCTCTTTGGCAATCTCAAACTTATACTGCCAGTCCACGTACAATTCGAGTTGGTGGTAGGTGATGATTTGCCTGTTTCTCGGGTACGGCATGCCGTAGTAGTTATTCCGGTCTTTTTTCCAACCGCTGTTATAGGCACCAAAGGTGTAGTTCAATCCGATAGAGGTACCGAATCCGGCAATAAAACTACCGTCATACACCACTCCGACCTTAAAACCTTTCATCTTCACTACATTGCTAAGGGAGTCTTTGGCTGTAGAAGGGTTTGCCGGGTCATTAAGCCGCAAGATAGGCTGTGCCCAACCCACCTGCACACCGAATCCTTGTTTAGGCAGTTCTACAGCCCAAGCGCTAAGTGCTAAACAGGCTACTACAATCGTTACAAAAATCTTTTTCATATTTGTCTTTTTACTTTCTACTTTCTACTTTCCGAAATACATCCTCGGGATCCGTCGGTCGTTTCTCTTCCGCCCAGAAGAAGAGTGCCAAGCGGTTCGCACCGGAAGGAATCTGATCCATCGGATAGAGTACGCCCGTTGTCTCGGACGTAAACCGCATATGATGAATCTCCTGATGCTCCACATACATCCGAATGAAACTACTCTCCGTAGTGTTCATCCCTACGTACTCTCCTTTCTCATCATCTTTAGGGTAAAAGATCGTCATGGCATTTCCACTCATGTCGATGATCTTCACTTCCCCGTCTTGGAAGTATGCCGTCGCCTCTTTTCCGCTCATCTGGTTAAACTCCGTACTATCCTGCATGACGCACAGCGCGTTTCCGTATCCAATGGCATGCTCGACCACACTATTCTTCATATAAACGACCATGCTGTCTGCGGAGATCTGATGGTTCTGACTCCAGCACACCGGTTTTGCATAGAGATGCATCGTGGAGTCCGATCCCAGATAGGCGAGTGAATCACAGGTCATCTGCATATCATCCCGATACACACGCACACCATAATGCGCACGAATGCGCTGGTAGGTGCTGTCCATGCGTGCGCTATCCGTAAAATGCAGTTCCTCGGTAAACAAGGTGTCTGCATGTATGTAGGCTATATGCGCCGTGTCGCTCCAATCAATCAGTAACGCACTGTCGGTAGCAAAGCCATGGCTCTCTTCTTCCCATGCCTGGCCGTATTGTCCTTTGAGTGTCGCTTCCCGAGTGGAATCGACCATAGTCATATGACCCAGGATCTCTCCAAAACCGATGGCTTTGTCATAATAGATCGTGTCACCTGTCATCGTCCGGCCATCAGCATGATGGATAACCGACTGATCGAGAAGCATAGACAACTCATTCTCCGTATTATACCATCCCCGAGAAGAACGGATATCCGTTTCTTTCTCATAGACGATATCTGTCGGACTGACGATATCCGCTATTTTGGTTTCGGTATTATAGAGCAAGGTGTCACTTGTCAACACAAACTTATCGTTCACCAGTTTCACTTTCTTACTGAAGATGGCATTCTTCGTTTCCGGCCGGTAGTTTCCACGCACGGACGTGAGTGTATTCAGGGTATCTTTTACTTCTCCGCCGGCGAAATAATACGCCACTCCTTTGGCCCGGTCATAATTGAGACTGTCCGTAGTGAGGATGGTGGGGTTTTCGTTCATGCGGCCATGAATAAGTTTGACATGTCTGCGCAGTCTGGCCAACTTGGAATTCCCGTCATAATAGAGTTTATCGCCGAATCCCTGTAAGGTATCTCCTTGTTCAAAGCGCACATGTCCGAAAGCATCCAGCGAATTGGTCTCTTCATAAAAATAGGCACTGTCGCAGTACATCAACGCCTCCTCATGCCGGAAGATGACGTTGCCTTTGACGATCTGTGCATCCGCTATACGCGCCTGATCAAATTGCAAGTTATCGGCTTGCAGCAAGTACACCATTGTTTGACTCTTTGCAGGAACAAAGAGCACAGAGCAAAGAATAAAGACTACTATGTACTTTAATGAATCCATCCGGGATATTCGAAGTCACATCCTTGCCATTCAGGATCAATCTGGATATAGGTTGTTTTCTGTTTCTTCAGGATCCAGTCATGGATCAATTCGTCTCCTAATTTCGCTTCCAACATGGACTTGATGGCCTGGAAGTCATCGGTGAGGTTGGCACGGTGGATGTCCGTTTTCTTCTTCACTTTTACAATCGCGCACACTTCCCGGTTCTTGGTCTGATCCATCATGACGAAGGGTTGGGATATCTCTCCTTCTTTGAGGCTATAGATCTGTTTGGCTATCTCAGGTGCCAGATCCTGGTACTCAAAACGACTGCTACCGGTGTTCGGATTGATCATCAGTCCGGCATTCATCACGGTGTTCTTGTCCTGGGAGAACCGGATGACTGCTTGTTCAAACTGCAGACTATCCGCTAATATCTGCTGGCGAATACTATCGAGTTTTTGGATGGCATTCACTTTATCCGTCGCACTGATACGGGGACGCAAGAGGATGTGACGACAGTTGATACGCTCTCCTTTTTTCTCAATCAGCTGGATGATATGATAGCCGTATTCTGTCTGCACGATCCGGCTGACGCGCTTGGGGTCATTGAGGTTAAAGGCTACATCGGCAAATTCAGTAACAAGTTGTCCTCTACCTACGAAACCCAGTTCACCACCCCGTTTGGCACTCTCGGTATCTTCCGAATAGAGTCGTGCCAGCATGCTAAAATCGGCACTACCGCTCTGCACACGATCGGTAAATTCACGTAGGCGCTGTTTGACGCGCTCAATCTCCTCGATCGGTACCGGCGGTTCAAAACTGAGGATCTGCACTTCCACCTGTGCCGGCATCATCGGCAGGGAATCCAAAGAAAGGGAATTATAATAACGCCGGATATCCGCCGGTGTCGGTTTGATGTCGGAAGTCAGTTTCTGTTGCATTTGTTGAATGATCATCTGATTCCGCACCGAGGTCATCATCTCTTCCCGAATCTCCGAACTGGTCTTCCGGAAATACTCCTCCATCTTCTCTTTGCTACCGATCTGGTTGATGTAGTAGTTAAGACGCATGTCCACTTGATGGCTTACGGAGGACTCATTGGCTTCGATAGAATCCAGTACCGCCTGATGCAAGAACAGTTTCTGAATCGCCAACTGCTCCGGGATGAAACAATACGGATCCCCCGGTATCGACTGTCCTTCGTATTGCGCACGAAGGCGCTCTTCTTCCACTTCACTTCGAAGAATGGCCTCATCGCCCACCACCCAGATCACTTCATCAATCACCTGCGCCCGGGTCATCAGACTGATGGCCAGTAAAAATAATATGCTATATCGTTTCATAATTCCTAATAAAATATCATCTCTCCCCGTTGTACGGCTTCTTCATAGATGCGGTCACGCTCTTTCTGCAAGAACTCCACCTGTCTTTCGCTCAAGACGATTTTCTCTATCTCTGCACGTGCCAATTCGACCGGCATAGGCGTACCACGCAGTTGTTTTTCCGTTACTTGGATGATATAGGTCTTGAGCGAATCGGACACTTCTATTTGGTTCTTGGTCTTTAACATGTTCTCCAAGGCATCATGCTCCACCGGCATTTTGCTGATCACATCCGTGGTGGTCATCCATTTATCGGTGAATAAATCGTACCCGTTCGCAATCTGATAGGCGTATTTCTCAATCTCATCCAAGGATTCGTCACGCATCCATTTGCGCAGTTTGGCGACGTTCGGTGCATCTTTGGGAACGACCACGAGCATACCTTTGACCACGCTCTCGTTTAACAAGAACCGATCGGGCATCTGGTTATATATCTGTTGCACCGTTGTATCCATGACGTTTTTCGGCATCCGGTGATTGATCAGATATTCCTCATATGCATGCGCGTATAAAGTGCGACGATAATCCTCCACCATCTGCTCCAACTCATCTCCGGCGATACCCGTCATACCTTCGTTCACAGCGTCATAGATCAAAATATCTTTTGCCCACTGGGTAATATATTGTTGTACCACCCGAGCACTATCCTCACTGTTCAAACCCACGGTTAACGCATCCAGCGTTGATTGATACAGATAATGGCCGTGCAGTTCCACGGCAGCACCGGACTGCTGTTTCTTCTCCAGCGCCTGACATCCGCCAAGTAAGAAGGCAGTCAAAAAAAGCCCAATTATTGTTTCTTTTTTCATAATCGGCCGCAAAGGTACGAAAAAATTTGCACATATGCAAAAATTTTTGTAATTTTGCACGCAAAATGGAGTTAGAAGTTCTAAATAAGTACGAAAAAGGGCAAATTTGCGTTCTTGCGGATAAGAAACTTATCCGCCACCCTGAATGGTTAGCCTCTACGAAGCTGCATGATTATCCCGTGATGTGGATCGAAGTGAGTGAACAGGACAAATCGCTGGAAACAGTGTCTAAAATATGGGACTTCCTCTTTGAGCATGGTATCACACGGCGAGGTCTGTTGATCTGTATCGGAGGTGGTATCTTAACCGATTTAGGCGGTTTTGCCGCTGCCACATATAAGCGCGGTATTGATTACATCAATATCCCCACTACGCTATTGGCGATGATAGATGCTTCCACCGGAGGGAAAACAGGCATTAACTACCGGGGATTGAAGAACAGCATCGGTACTTTTGCACCACCGGTGACCGTCCTTATTGCCCCCACCTGGTTAAGTACTTTACCGACCGAACAGTTTCTCAGCGGTTTTGGCGAAATGCTAAAAACGGGCCTGCTTGACGAGCAGTTGTGGTCCCAACTGCTGCAATACGACTTAGAAATGATGCCGACGAAGGGTCTGAATGAACTGATCGAGCAATGTTTGGCCATTAAGGCACGCATTGTGCAAGAAGATCCGCAGGAAACCGGTACACGCAAAGTGCTCAATCTCGGTCATACTTTTGGTCACGCCATCGAAGAGATCAGTTTTCAGCAGACAGCGATCCATCACGGTTATGCCGTAGTATATGGACTGATTGCAGAACTGTATCTGAGTGTGGTCAAACTCGGATGTAACAAAGAACCCTTGCAACAATTGACACAGATCATGCTACATGATTACGGCAAACCGCAATGCAAGTGTTCCGACGTGCAGACTTTGGTGAAGTTGATGCAGCAAGACAAGAAAAACGAGCATGCAGGTCAGATCAATTGTACCCTGCTGCAAGCGGTAGGTAAACCGGTTATCAATCAGGAGATTACGGAGCAAGAAGCCGTGGAAGCATGGGAGTATCTGTTCTCGTTATAATATAAAAAGAAAATATAAATTAGACATACAGAAATGAGTTTACAATGTGGAATCGTAGGGTTACCGAATGTAGGAAAGAGTACCCTATTCAATTGTTTAAGTAACGCCAAAGCACAGAGTGCGAATTTCCCGTTCTGCACCATTGAACCGAACGTAGGTGTGATCACGGTGCCGGACGAGCGGTTGATTAAACTGGGTGAGATCTGTAAACCCGAACGCGGTGTGATTCCCACGACGGTGGAGATCGTAGATATCGCCGGTTTGGTAAAGGGTGCCAGCAAAGGTGAAGGTCTTGGAAACAAGTTCCTTGCCAATATCCGTGAGACGGATGCCATCATTCATGTGTTACGTTGTTTCGATGACGAGAATGTGGTGCATGTGGACGGAAGTGTTAACCCGGTTCGTGACAAGGAAATCATCGATGCGGAGTTACAGTTGAAAGATCTGGAGACGGTAGAGAGCCGTATTCAGAAATGCGAGAAAGCAGCGAAGGCGGGTGGTGACAAGAACGCCAAGTTGCAATTGGAAGTGCTGGTAAAATACCGGGAAGCTTTATCGCAAGGCAAGAACGCCCGTACCGTTGAGTTGGAGAACAAAGATCAGGAGTTGGCCGCCAAGGATCTGTTCTTACTGACCAACAAACCGGTTATGTACGTTTGTAATGTGGATGAGGGTGCTGCCGTCACCGGTAACGCCTATGTAGAGCAGGTGAAAGAAGCGGTGAAAGATGAAGATGCACAGGTATTGGTGTTAGCAGCGAAGATCGAAAGTGAGATTGCTGAGTTAGAGACCTATGAAGAGCGGCAGATGTTCCTGGAAGAGATCGGTTTGCAAGAGTCGGGTGTGAACCGTTTGATTAAGGCAGCATATGCGCTGTTGAATCTCCGTACCTTCTTGACGGCAGGTAGCGATGAAGTACGAGCATGGACGTTCAAGGCAGGTTATAAAGCACCGCAATGTGCCGGCGTGATCCATACAGATTTTGAACGCGGTTTCATCCGTGCGGAAGTGATTAAATACGAGGATTTTGTAACCTTAGGCGGTGAAGCCCAATGCCGTGCAGCCGGTAAACTGGCGACAGAAGGAAAAGACTACCTGGTACAAGACGGAGATATCATGCATTTCTTATTTAACGTATGATTGAGGATTTATTAGCAAACGGTATATGGGTGGCGATAATTTTTATTATCGTCGGTTTTGTGGCACTAGTGAAAGGTGCGGATTGTTTGGTAGACGGTGCATCGTCTATTGCCAAACGGTTCGGTATCAGTGACCTGGTAATCGGTTTGACCGTAGTGGCTTTCGGCACCTCGATGCCGGAGTTTGTGGTGAACATGGTTTCAGTAGGAGAAGGATCCACCGATCTGGCGATTACCAATATATTGGGCTCTAACATCATTAATACGCTAGTGATCTTAGGTGTGACAGCCTTGATTTTTCCGATTGCATCGCAGAAACACAGCCGTAATTTCGATATCCCGATGTCTATTTTTGCGGGTATCTTCGTATTAGGGGCTATCCTGATTCATGCGCCATTTTTGAGCAGCGCAGACGGAGGTATCGGTCGTTTGGGCGGTATTCTGTTACTGCTGTTCTTCATCTATTTCCTGTACGAGACCTTCCGGCATGCCAAAGATCATCCGGATGAGGCAGAGACGGTAAAGACGATGTCCACCGGTAAAGCAATTTTGTTTTTGCTGCTGGGCCTTGCCGGATTGGTGATTGGTGGTGAGTTGATTGTAAAGAGTGCGGTAGATATTGCATCCCGTTGCGGTGTCAGCCAAGCGATCATCGGTTTGACGGTAGTGGCATTAGGTACTTCGCTGCCGGAATTGGCGACTTCTATCATTGCAGCCTACAAGCATAACAGCGATATCGCGTTGGGTAATGTGATCGGTTCGAATATCTTCAATGTATTCTTTGTGTTAGGCACGAGTGCTATCATTCGGCCGTTACCAACCTATGACGGTATCGCATTGGATGCGTGCGTAGCTGCGTTGGGAAGTATCGTAGTATGGATAGCGGTTAAGACAGACAAAGGGCATAAGATCAACCGCTGGGCAGGCGCTGTGTTATTGCTGATTTACGGAGGGTATCTGACTTACAGATTATTGAACGTATAACGTTCACGATCGAAGAACCAACCCCATTTATTGAAATAACGGCACATGTTTTGGATATGAATCCGAAGCATGTGTTTGTTTGTATAGGATGCTTTGGCATGCGCATGGACAATGGACCATTGCGGGTAGTAAAGCGTGAGATAGTTCCGATGAATCGTGCGTGTAAGATCGATGTCTTCCGGATACATGAAATAACGTTCATCGAAGAGTCCGGCTTCAACGACTGCTTTGGTGCGCAGAAACATAAAACAACCACTGAGGTATGGTGCATTAATGGGTCGGTTGAGGTCCAAATCGCGTAACTCATATTTCTTATTACGACGTTTCATCAAGAAGGAAGGTAAGAAACGGCGACCGAAGACATCCAGCGGTGAAGGTAAGCGTTTAGCCAGGTACTGTTGTGAACCATCGGGATTGAGTACTTTAGGCATAAGCTGTCCGACTGAGGGGTTGAGCAGCATCCAATCATGCATGGCATCGATATCTTCTGCTTTGACACGTATATCGCTGTTCATCACGAGATGGAAGGGAATCTTTTGGTATGCACTTTCTCGTAAGGCGATGTTATGCGCTCTGCCATAACCGAGGTTGGTTCCATTGAAGAGATAGCGCACTTTCTCCGATTTCATCGGGAAATTAGCATACTTCTGCTCACTATTATCCAAGAGGTATATCTTCCGGAGGTTTTTGACCTTCAGTAACTCCTCCACAAGGGGTAGCACCTCTTGTTCCCAGTTCGGATGATATAAGACGATGGATATATTGAGCATGTTTATGATTTTCGCAGGAACTGTTTTACTTTCCGCAGTTGTTTGAATGCCACGGTCAGATATCCGGCACCAACATGATTTTTCTTGAGGACGATATAGTCTTCCTGGGTTTTGGACAGTCGGGCACGGGTGTTCTTGTTGCTGGCTCCACCTGTTTCCATGGAAACTAACACTTTGGGTATATAATGGGATGTATATCCGCCGGTAAAGATACGCAGCATCATGTCATAGTCTGCAGATATACGGAACCATTCATCGTATTTACCGACTTGTTCATACACCTCACGTCGCACATAAACTGTAGGGTGCGGTGGCATCCAACCGTATTTAAGGGCACGAGGATGGAAATCATTGCTCTTCCAACGGCGCACCACTTTTCCTTCATGACAATACTGCAGATCCCCATAGACCACATCGGTCTGATGGTTAGCGAATGCAGCAGCGATTTTCCCGATGGAATCGGAAGAATAGAAGATATCGTCAGAGTGGAGAAAGCCAATTACATCGCCCGTTGCCAGGGTGATACCTTTGTTGATGGCATTGTAGATGCCTTCATCGGGTTCCGATATGCACCGTACGTTCTGATGCTCAGCCGCATAGGATTCGATGATCTGCCTTGTGCCATCGGTAGAAGCACCGTCCACAACTACGTGTTCGATGTCCTTGTATGTCTGACTTTGCACGCTATCCAAAGCGCGTCGAATCGTCTTGGCACTATTAAAAGTGATGGTTATGATTGATATTTTCATACACTTGTTTGACTTGTTGATAGGTATTATCCCAAGAGAAGCGTCGGGCATTCTCAAAACCGGCTTCGATCATATCTTGGGTGGGGCGGGACTGCAGTTGACGTACGATATCGGCCATCTCGGCTGCCATACGTTGCGGTGTGTCATGCTGCACCATCAGTCCTTTTTCTCCGATGACTTCGGGGATAGAGGAGTGGTTCTGTGCGATGACGGGACATCCGGCACGCTGCGCTTCGATAACCGGAATACCGAATCCCTCGTAGTCGGACGGGTACAAGAGACAGAGCGCTTCGTTGTACATCGTGTTCAACTGCTCCAGACTCACGCCGGCAGCCGTCACCAACTCGATCCCTGTCAGCCGTGCTACCTCTTGCGCTACGTCGTAACGTTTATAATCCGCCTGACTGTTGCCTACGAAGAGCATGTATCCCTTCTTTTGTACCGATGAAATCGGATGAAATACGTCACTCACGCCGTTATAGACCACCTGTATTTTCTCTTCTTTCACCCAGGGATAGAAGTTCAGCAGGTCGCGTTTGGTATTCTCGCTGACGCAGATGACGGCTTCGCTATGTTGCAAGGCACGCCGCTCCTCCCACAGATGCACCGCTTTCGCCAAACCGCGACGATAGAAATGATACGTAAGGTCATGGACGGTGGTGACATTATAGACACCCTCTTGCGGCAGGATGCGGAAATAGGAAGAATGAAAGATAGAGGGAGTCTCTGCCTTGTAATCCGGGATGCGATAACGCTCCATGAAACGTGGCTCTTGACCATGGGTAAAGTCAAGGGTTACCACGTCAAGATCCTTATCTGCCTTCGCTCGCGACAGCAGTTCATTCCATACGACAGAGATACCTCCGTAGCGCTGCAGATTATAGATTATATTATCAAATACGACTTTCAATCAGTTCTATCCATTTAGGCATAATACAGTGTTCACTATAGGTCTGTTGCGCATAAGTTTGTGCCTTTTGTGCCCGTTCGGCCGCTTCTTCGGGATGGGTGATAGCGTAGTCAAGTTGCGCGGACAAGGCACGAATATCTCCGTTAGAAACGAGCCAGCCTCGGTTGTTCGTCAAGAGTTCTGCCGGTCCGTGAGGGCAGTCAAAAGCGATGGCGGGAGTGCCACACCACATGGCTTCGATGAGGGCTAAAGGCAAACCTTCATAGCGGGATGAGAGGACAAAGAGTGAAGCGGAAGTATATTCATTGATTACCTCATTCGTTCGTCCGAGGAGTGCCACCCGTTTCAGTTTCAATGTCTTCACCAATGCTTCCAATTCCTCTCGTTTCGGACCTTCCCCTACGATTCGAAGGGCCCATTCGGGATGGTTTTCCTCGATGGGTTTCCATGCCTGCAGTAATAAGTCAAAACCTTTCTGTTCGTGTAAACGGCCAACCGCTAAAAGGACATTTTTCTTCGATTTCATCGGGATAATACGCCCATCGAGACTGCAGGGGTTGGGAATACAGATGACGTTAGTACAGCCGGCTTTCTTCCAATCGGTTTTATCTTGCTCTGTGAGCACGATGAGTTGTTCGAGGGGTTTGACAGCACGTACCAATTGATAGGTACGGATATGTCCTAAAAGGGACCAGATGGGGTTCGAGTGGTTTGCTTCCAACAACTGTTGCCGCTGGTCTTTGCCAAAATGCAGTTCAGCGACAGTACGGCAAGGTAAGGTACGTAAGAAAGCGATCTCTTTTCCGCAAAGGGAAATACAAAGGTCAATATTGTGCTCACGTATATATTGCGTGAGTGCACGTTTGTACATTCGCATGCGCCGCATGTGTCCCCACCATTTGGAGAGGAGCGGTTTACGATAATCGGCATTGAAGTCGATATTCAGCGGCACGATCTGCACCTGTGGATCCAAGGGGAAGTAGATGTCGTTCATGCCTTGCGGTGTCGGTTCAGTAGTGATGATGGAGAAGGAATGCGAGGTATGGGCGCAGAGCCAGTTTACTTTCTGCGTCAATACCCGTTCCATACCTCCGGAGTTATAAAGATGGGGGATGCAATAGAGGATATTCATGCCTTGTCCTCCTTCTTTTTGCCGAGGCGGTTTAACCAATGTACGATCTGCGTCTGATGGCTTGTGATGCCCATGACGATAGCTAACAAGATCAGACTCCAAACGACGGTTCGTGGGTCGAAGAGTAATGGAGCACGGGGATAGATAAGGGCATGACTAACCAAGAGGAAGTACATGAGATACCAATAGACGCTATCCTTGGCACGATAAAAACTCTCTTTGACCCACAGACCGATAAGGAACATCGCGATGGCGGTGCCTATAGCACCAAAGGAGCGGTAGGCTTCACCGATCATGTTCGTTCCGGTACCCCAAGGAGCATCGGGTCCCATGAAGAGATAGGTAGGTAAGTCACCACCATGGAGCATCTCGTGCGGCAGTTCCGAATGGGAAATGATGACGTTGGCTAATCCGGGAATAGGGGAAGAGATATCGAGTGCCATGCCTTGAAACCAAGTGGGGTCATTCTCCTGCGCAAAACCGTAGAGACGGAAGAGGTTGACATCGTTCACTATCAGGTCTTCATATATATCCCAGAAACTATTCAGTTTGGTATGCGCCAGTTTTTCCTCCCATGCGCCGGTGTCTATACCTTCTGTACGCAGGGTCATGACGAGGAAAAGAATGACAGAGCCTAAACCGATGACCAGCGTCACCTGCCACCATTTGAGGTGATAGACATACATGCTGAAACCGACCACTAAGATAAGTGCCAGGCTGATTGCCATCTGACGACTTCCAGTGGACAATAGCAGGAGGAGAAATGAGAGGATGACAAGGGTATAGAACCACCATTTCTGTTTCGGAATCCGGAAGAGGAAGATGGCCATGAAGAAGCATCCAATGGTGAAGATATTATTGAAATAGCTATAGATACCCACTTCCCGGAGGTTGGATCCTTCGGCATAGACACTTTGCAAAGCGGCTAAACCGCCGGTGAGGACAAACAATATCCATGCACCGATGGTGATGCCGAAGAACCATATATACTGCCGCATGGAGATGGTGAAAGTGGGTTCGGAGGGTTCTTCCCGTTTAAGTCGAAAGAGCCGTGTGGCACCTAATAGGTACCAGGCATAGCCGAAATAAGCGAGTGCGGTGGCACGGGTGACGTGATCGTCATTGAAGGCAAAACTGAAGAAGGACCAATATTGCCGTTCTTCAAAGGGCGCATAGAAGACGGGGTAGACGAAGTTCACAAGGAAGAACGAGAGGGCGAAGAAGAACTCAAATCCCAACCAGTTCTTGCGTTTGTTGGTGAGGAAATAGAGTGCATTCTGCGCAATGAAGACCCACATGAGTGCCTGGCAATAGGTATAGTCATAGTGCTCGGGTGCCTGGATAAAAAGCACCGTTGCAGCAATGGCAAAGGCTATGTTCAGGAGGTAGGTCAGCATTTCTCGATGGCTCTATGGAGCAGATAAAACAGATAGGATAACCGTCCAAATTCGGGTTCAGTCGCCCAAGCAGCCAAGGCATTGGCGCGTCCGTCGTCAGAAACGGAGGGGCGATGCATAGCTTTCCAATGATAGCCGCAGATGACGTTCTTCTCATTGTTCGTGAGCGACAAGAGGGGTGCAATCAGTTGGTAAATCGTATGATCCTGCACGATGTTGAGTCCTTTATATTCAGCACCCCCGGACACTTTATGTTCATGCTGGCGGAAGTGATTAAGCGTTTGAGCGACGTATGCGACACGACCTTGCAGTGCCAGTTGAATCCAGAAAAGGCGGTCACCGCTAGCGGTGAGTTGTTGAATCTGATACCAATCGACCGCAGGCAACATCTCCCGTTTAAAGAGGACTGCAGAAGCATTACAGATGGTATTATAACCCAAGAGATATTGCTTGATAAAATCACCGCCAGCCATCGAAAAGTCCCGTTTCCATCGGAAATCCTGATTACGAGGGATGGGATTTCCTTCGCTATCCATCCATTGGCTGTTACAAAAGGCCAGTACGGCATCTTTCTGTTCGAGCTCCTGCACTAACCGTGTGAGCAGAGCAGGTTCAGCCACATCGTCACTTTCGGCAATCCAGATATAGTCACCGGTGGTCTGTTGGATACCACGATGCCATTGGGCAAAGGTGTTGCCGGAGTTAGTCTCATTGACGATGAGGGCCTTCACTTGGGGATGGTTCGAATATTGCTTGAGCAGTTCGACACTGTTGTCCGTAGAAGCATCATCCAAGAGGATCACCTCGAAATCGGGATAATCCTGCGCCAGGATACTGTCCATGCGTTGTTTAAGATAGGGCGCATGGTTAAAATTGGGCATTATGACACTTACTTTTGGCATGGTTTCACTTGCTGCACACATAAAAGTGTGCAAAGGTACTGCTTTTTTACGAGATATGCAAATAAAAAAAGAAAAATCGTCCAAAATGAGTTATTTTTCGCATTGCCAAGGTTAAGGATCTTATAGTGAGTGTGTAAAGTGGTACTATGGTGAAACCGATTATAACCTACTAATCACCTACTAACCACCTACTAATCACCTACTATTAACATACTAATCACATAGTATACTATGCTTCACTGAATATAAAAGGTATGAAAACAAGAATACAAAGGCATGAAAACCAGAATACAAAGGTATGAAAAAATTTGCGTATGTCAAAAAAAAGTAGTACTTTTGTGCCGAAATTAAAGGACTGAGTAAGTATATGAAATGCGAAACAATCTCTCCGTATGTCAGAAATTGGAGCCGCTGGTTTCTGATAGTGTTTCTTTTAGTGGTCAAATGTTATGTGTTTGACTATATAATAGCCAAACCGGATTCCGTAAGTTGGGAATGGACGGATTATCTGGTAAAAACCTCCGCTGCGATATTTCTTGCACTTCCTGTTCTTTTAACCAGCCGCCGATACCCAGTGTTTGTTATTCTGTGTATAGTTGACCTTTGGATGATTATTAACATCATCTATTACCGTGCGTACCATTTATTCATCACATGGCATCTATTTTCGTTAACAGGAAATATGAGCGGCTTTTGGGACAGCATATGGCCTTATTGCACATGGTCGCTGTTGATCTTTCCTTTGCTTACGTTACCTGCCTGTTTGTGCTTTCTATGGAAAAGCGAACGCGTTCGCTGGTACGAGATTTGTGCTACGTTACTTGCTGTGCTTGTTCTTAGTTTGGGAGGATCGTACGAACGCTGGAAAAGGCATCACTCAGAGTCAGATGGTTCCTCAATCAGATGGGAATGGATTAACCCGTGTATTGTGCCGGAGTCTCTTTCTGCACACATCAGCGAAAGTGAGAAACAAGCCAATATATACATCCGCCACCACTCCATTCTATCGTATCCGCTCTATATGCTGTATGATGCGATTGACACACGTATCCGTCACGGTCATCCGGATCCTTTGACCAAGGAGGACGAAGCGGAGTTGCGCAAAATGAGCAATGCCTTATCACCCGAGCATCCGGTTCAGGAAAATCTGCTCATTATTCTGGCTGAGAGTTTTGAGTCCTGGCTTATGGATGCCCACGATGCAGAGGGCAACCTTGTTTGCCCGGCATTAAACGAATATATTCGCACCCATCCGGTTTTGTATGTAAAAGATGTCAGTACTCAAATCGGATACGGCATGTCAGGCGATGGACAGATGATAGTGAATACCGGTTTATATCCTACTATAGAAGGTGTTGCATGCGTTGATTACGGTTACAACGTCTATCCTAATCTGGCGCATTTCTATCCGCATAGCGCTATTGTCAATCCGTGCCGCAATGTATGGAATCAAACCGTTATATCTTCAGCATACGGTTACCGCCAACTGATAGAGCCGGAGAGTGACAACCAATTTGAATGGAATGACAGCGTAGTGGTTGACAAGATCATGGAATCCTTCCTCCATATGTCGGGACCGTCTTGCGTTATGGGAATCACAATTTCGGGGCATATCCCTTTTGACTCCTCTCCAGATGATATTCCTTTGTCAGACAGCATTCCTATTCTATTCCGCCACTACATGCAAACTGCGCATTTTACGGACCGACAGATAGGACGATTACTTTCATGGGCAGACACGGCAGATGTAATGCAAAACAGCGTCATCGTGTTTACGGGCGACCATCGTATTTTTCACGCATGGCTAAATGACGAAGTACGCGAATACGGTCTTCGTGCTAACTTGCCTTTCGGCACTTCCCAAGCCGGTTGTCCGCTAATCATCCGCTCTACAAATATGGATACTACAAAGATTATCGAGCAGGCAAGACAGGTGGATATATTTCCAACTATTCTCGATTTCATCGGAGAAAATGACTATTTTTGGAAGGGGATGGGGTACGACCTTCTAACAGAGGTTCCGGAAGAGGACATAGCAACTACCAGCCTGCGCCGGAGACTGTCAGATAAACTGATTCGGTTAGACTATTTCAAAGATCCATATTATCTAAACGCAATCCCTCAATCCTATATTGCGCATGCAGGAGGAAGCATCAACACACATTTGTATTCCAATAGTATAGAAGCTGTCCGTAATGCGTTGCAGCACAAGATGGAATTTATCGAATTGGATTTATGTATCACATCTGACGACCAACTAGTGGCATGGCATGACTGGAACTTTGAGTGGACACATACCCCTTCTCACGAAGAGTTCATGTCCAGAAAGATTTACGGTCATTACACACCGATTGATTTTGCAAGAATCGATTCTATTTTAAATTCAAATCCCCAGTTGTCATTAGTGACCGACAAAATATCCGATCCTGGCATTATTGACAGATGGTTTCATAATTATAAACAGAGACTATGGGTGGAATGTTTTTCCGAATCGGATTATTTTGAGTTACAAGAAATGGGGTATCATGTATTGTTCAGCAGTGTTCCTTCCGGGGAATCGCAGTCTTCCAAAGGGATCCGGAATTACACCTTCAACCGCCTCCACTGTCCAGACCTTTCCAATCGTGACGGAGACTGTTTTGCACTTTTCGGAGGTGAAATATCTCAACACGAGGCCGATAGTCTTTTTGCCGTGGATCCACGCATCCGTTTCGTTTACATAGATTACTATAACGAATAGGAACCATAAAAAGAAGCGATAAAAAAAGTCCGGAATGAACCGGACTTCTTTTTTTGATAGCATCAGTGGCTTAAGCCTCAGCTTCCTCAGCAGGAGCTTCACCTTTTGCTTCAGCCTCAGCGGCAGCTGCTTCTTGAGCAGCCTCTTGGGCAGCAGCAGCGAGTTCAGCAGCAGCGGCAGCACGTTTCTCTGCGATAGCAGCAGCTTTTGCCTTGTTGGTCTCTACCTCTTGAGCGAGGAGCGCCTTAGCAGCCGCTACTTTCTTGTCAGCTTCAGCCTGGCTGATCTTACCATTCTTAGCATCTTTCTGTGCTTTCCAAGCGTCGAAGCGTTTTTGAGCTTCTTCAGCGCTGAAAGCGCCTTTGGCTACACCGCCGTTGAGGTGCTTCATGAGGAGCACACCCTCGTTGGAGAGGATGGTACGTACGGTGTCTGTCGGCTGTGCACCTACGCCTACCCAGTACAATGCACGCTCAAAGTTGAGGATAACAGCTGCGGGGTTGGTGTTGGGGTTAAACGAACCGAGACGTTCGATAATTTTGCCGTCACGCGGCGAGCGGCTGTCAGCTACTACGATGTGGTAGAAAGCGTAGTCTTTGTGACCATGACGAGCCAAACGAATCTTTGTTGCCATTAGTTTTTTTTGTTTTATGGGCTGCGGATTACGCGAATCCATGCCCGGTTAATAAATCAGTATTTATATCCCATTTTCACGAAATGGGCTGCAAAAGTACTGCTTTTTTTTGACATACGCAAATTTTTAAGCATTTTTTTGCAGTTTTTGTCCCATTTCGTTACTTTCTCGGGTTACTTAGTCGGGTCAGCGACCTTCATACCGGACGCATTGTACCATTCATCATCGAGGATGATGTAGAGTTGGTCACGGTAAATGAGTTTGCGTGCACCCGGCGTCGAAGCATCGACGTTGTTGATCGCCTGGTTGTTGGTGATCGTCAGTTTATGGATGAGGATATTCGGGCACATGCCTTCAATTCCCTCCACATAGACGGTGTCGATATAAGTACCAACCGGTGTACCTTCATCATAGAAGATCGGTTCCTGACCTGCCGCATAGGGATGCTCGAGACTCACGTAGGTGAACGGCAGTTGTTTGCGTTCGATGACGGTCGAGTCACGGAAGGTGATCACTTTTGCCTTACTGTTGGTAATGACGAGTGTGAGGATACTGTCACAACCGATAGAAGAGGTAAGGGTGTCGCGGTAGATACCGGCACGGTTGTATTCCTTATCCTGCCAGGTGATGGTAGAACCGGTGCAGAGTTCGACTTCGGTATCCTCACCATATCGACGCTCTTTGACGTAGAGGTAGAGGGTAACGATACTATCGCATCCGTGCTCTACGGTATGGAGTTTACGACGGTAGGTACCGGTACGGTCTTTGGCCAGGAAGTCATAACCGGTGTACGTCTCACCTTCGCAGATGGTGTCAGCGAAGAAGGTCTCCTGCGCCGGGAAGATCTCGATCTCGAGTTGCTGAACGCTGTCGCGTTTACCGGCTTGAGCGTCAGCATCGGAAACGTAGTAGCAAGTCGGGTACGCATGTATACCGGGCTTGGTATCTTCACCGGAGAGGTAGATATCGCCCACTTGAATATCCTCATATTGGCAAGCGGAAGCATAGTCTACGGTCTTTTCGAAGTATGCCAGACGGAAGTTATCCACATGAACAGCGATACCGGTGTTGGACGTGGTCTTCGCTTCACGATAGAGACCGATTCGGATGTTCTTACCTGCATAAGATGCCAAGCTGTAACGGACGGTCATACCCGTTGCCGGGATGTCACGCAGTTGCTCACCGCTTACGTTGGTATTCTGCCATTTGGAGAGGATGTTGTTACTCTTCCAGGTCTTACCGCCATCTTCGGAAACGATGATCATGAAGTAATAGTCATCCTTCATATCGTTCTCAGTAACCGCGTTGTTAGTAGCCGCGTGTGCGGTGTTACAAGCGGTGAGTGCCAGATCCATGGAGAAGTGGACGCTATCCTCTTCCGGCAGGTAGAAGATCGGCGATATCATCCAGTGGTAGTCACCGGAGTAACCGATAGCCTGGTAATGCGAGCCGGTGAGACCGTACCCGTTAGCGGTGCGTGTGAAGCTCCAGGTGTCGAGACCGGAAGCGACAACACCGGTGGTATCGATGACGTTGTCGGCGTGTGCCTTACTGAAGGTCCATTCGTTAGCGCTGACCGCAGCGTCAAACGGTTCGTAGAAATACGGACTACGAGAGGTCTTGAAGGTTGCTTTCTGCGAGAAGCTGCTTTCACCCCATTTCTCACCGCAGAGTGCCTGAACACGCCATACGTAAGATGTGAGCGGTTCGAGTCCTTCTACCTTGTAGGTGTTCGAACGCACTTCTTCGTTGAAGACGAAGGCATCCTCATCTGCGAAATACGGATCGGTGGACACCTGAAGCAGATAACTGCCGGCGGAGTCAATGCCGTTCCAGTGCAGCATAGCGTGGAAGGTACCGATCTGGATGGCTTCGAGATCCGTCGGGTCTTTACATTCCTGACGATGTTCGAAGGAGATGTTATCTATCCAGACATAGTCACCGCTCTTCTGCGATCCGCCACCTTTGGCCTGGAACGAGGTCATAAGTGCGACATACGGTCCGGTAGCGCCAGCCAGTTCCACTTTCATCTGCTGATAGAGCCGGTTGTTCGCTTCGGTAGCCTTATCAACGATCGAGAGAGTGCCGTCATAAGTGACGGTGTCGATAGGCACGAAGGTGGTAGCATCGGTCGGATCGGTCATCGTACCTACGATAATGGACTTGGAGTAAGTCGAACCGGTGTAGGACGTGATGACAGAGTCATTGGTAGCCGATACATAAGCCGGACGCATCCAGAACATCACCTGGAGGGTATCAAAGGTGTTGATATCCATTGCCGGTGTAGCGATGTAGGGTTGGTACGAGATACGTGAACTGTAGGATGCACGCATCGGCACGGCGTTGTTTCCTTCGAAACTGTACGCATAATCCTTGGTGTTGGACTGGTTATACGGATCATAGGTAGCGGATTTCCATTCATTCTGGATGGCGTCACCGTAGGTCCAGCAAAGCGTCTGTTTATAGTTAGTCTGACCGTCGATGAATTTCCATCCTTCGATATCCTCGAATCCGCAGGTATAATCGGCATTGTTAGTGACACAGTCGGTGTAGAATCCTACGGCCTTGGTAGCCGGCGAGTCATTCGTTCCGTCGGTCTGGTAAACATACCACTCATACATCGCCGCCGGAGTGAGGTTGGTCAGGTCGCAATGTGTACCGCTGACGGTATCACGGAAGACTTCCTGTCCTTGTCCGTTGAGGAGTACCACTACCGACTCCACATTCGGACGGCGCACGTTCCAGTCGAGTGCAGCGGTAGTCGCTGTGATGTCGGAGGTGTGTGCGTTGGTCGGTTTAAAGAGTGTGTTTCCGATCGGCTTGACAGCGAGGTTGTCCACGAAGAACAGACCCGGTGCCGGTTGGAAGAGCACGATATACTCACCCTGAACGCTATCCAACGGCAACTGCATCAACTCCCAGTAGTCTAAACCGGCCGGATCATCGTTGACATTATTGTTGGTCGTCAATTGGGTATTCGAATAATGGAGCGTATCGATGATGTGGAGGGTATTCCAATCCATCGGGTCAGAGAGTGAACCGACAACCATCGACTGGCTGTACGCACTGCCAAGGTAGGTAGCATCTACGATTCGACCACGAGCCGAAGCGGTGGTGTAGGTATCGTCGTAGTTGGTGAAGCAACGACCGTAGAACTCAATCATCATCGTGTCGAGACGGCAGTTGAGTTTCGGCAGCACGATATAGGCGTTATAGTTAGCGTCGGTCGTGTGTACACGCAGGGCATTGCTTCCGTTGAGACCTGCTTCCTGATGACGACTGCTGCTGTAAGCGGTCATAGCACCGGATGTTTCGTATCCATTGCGTTGGATGAGCCATTGGTAACCGTTGACGGGATGCATGTACGAGATACCGGTCTGGAAGCACGAGGGCTTGAGGTACAAGGAGTCATGGGCATCACCGGCCAGGATATCATTCGGTTCGTACTCATCGGAGTTATCGAAATCCCATACGAAAGCCCGGTTCTCGTCCGGTTCGATCGCTTCACAGAGTGTGCGGAAGGACAGTTTATCCGACTTGCGGTAGTACTGCGCTGCGGAAGGCGCATCGGCCAATTCGAGCGTAGCGATATACGTGGTGTTCGGATCGAGGTTCTCCACAAGTTGCGAAGTCACACCGCTCAAGTTCGGATACTGTGCCACCTGCGTACCGTTGGCTGTAGTGATCTTCAAATTCCACTTCTTACCTACGTTATACCATTCTACCAGCGCCGTGGTACCATCTGCCACCACTTTCTTCAACGCCACCAAACTGAAGTCTTTCGGAGCATCCAGTTTCACCTCATCGAAATAGAGATAAGCGGTGTCAGCCGGTTGTTTGGGCAAGTAGAGCACGATCTGTTTATCGGCTATCGTTGCCGAGTCAAGATCCAAAGCAATCTTGGTGAAGAGCATGTTATTGGCTGCCTTGGTGGTTGCTTTGGTACCCGGGTTCAGTTTATCCATACGGACGGTAGCCAGGGTCTGATAGGTATCAAAGGACTGGTCTTTATCCACCGTACCGATCTCAAAGACGGCATTGAAGATGTTCTTCGGCAACTTGGTGGTTGCGTCGATAGCACTCTGACGAACCTGGAACTCAAACGAGCGGTCTTGTGCTTTTCCAACCGACGGGAAGATCACATATTCGCCGTATATACCGTTATCGGAATACATGAGCATAGCGCCGTCTCCTTCACGGGAATAGAGTTCGGTGGTAGAACTGAGCAAGCTGTACGGATAGTACATCATGGACTCAATCGTCTGACCGTCGTCTGCACGACCGGTGATCAAGGCCGGATGGATGAAGTAGTTATCGCTTTGCGAGTACTGGCTGCGTTGCCAGAGTTCGCCGTTCTTCTCAAATCCGAAATGATAACTGTCTTCATAATAGAAGCGGGTAGTTACCTTCAACGGGTTACGTGTCCAAGCGCTGACCTCGTTTTCTCCACATACCGTGCGTGCGAAGATATAATAGGAAGTAGCCGGATCAAGGTTATCGATCTGCACATAGGTGGTATCCAGGTCGATCTTATCCATCTGCTCAAGGTAGTTTGCCAAAGCGGCTGCACCGAGTGTCGAATAGATCGATTCGGGGATGACAGCCACTTGCCATTGCGAATCTTGCTTGCTGGCCGGCGTCAGACCTACCTCTACGGAATGCGCAGTGGCACCAATGGATTTGAGTTTCGGCGAGTTACAGGTAGCCAACATCTCAAGGCCTACGTTATCGATATAAACATCGTAACTGTTGGTGGTGATACCCGAAATACCGGCAGTCAGTACCAAGTTGTCATACGGCAGTTCATAATCCGCCAGGTTCATGACGCAATGGGTGAAGTTCGTGGACGCTGCCAAGTCAAAGACTTCCAATTGCACGAAAGTCGAAACATCGTTCACATCTTCCATGACACCGACATAGAACCGTGCCGCAGAACCGCTATACTGACGCGCATCGAAGGACAGCTGGAGGTTCTCCAGGTTTCCGTCCACTTTCGGTACGATCATATAACATCCGCTTCCGCCGGACGAAAAGACATCAATCGCTTTGGAAGCATTGCTGGATACGGTCTTCACAGCAAACCAGGAACTATGCGAACCCACCGTAAGGAGTTGCCAGCATCCGGGTGCCTGATCGTCCAGTTCATAACTCTCAAAGTCATCGTAGAACGGCAGTGCGGCACCACCTTCGGTCGGACAAGTGGTACGGATCGTTGCATAAACCATGGAGATAGCGGTGCTGTCACCTCCGTCGCAGATACCCTGTGCGTATGCATAATAGGTAGAAGCGGCATGCAAACCGGTGATGAGCACTTCATCCGAGTGGTCCACAATCGTATCCAAGAGATACTTGTAGTTCGGTTTATCGGCATCAAGCAAAGCTTTGTCTGCCAACAGGAGACGATAGGTATCCTGATAGCCTTTCCAGCTCACTTTCGCTGCATTCTCACCGACGCTGTCCACCGAGAAGGAAGAGATAGCACGGCAATGCGGAATCAGTTCCACGGAGATCTCCGAGATATATGCGTAGTTAGTGACACCGAAGTCGCTGATGAACATGATGTTCGTACCCAGGTCACCCATATAGTCTCCTTCATAACTCTCAAATCCTACGCTGTACGGATCCCAACCGGTTCTACTCAAGTTCAGCGTATCCATCGGCACGAAGGTGTTCAGGTCCGACGGGTCGGTGATGACACCGACGATGATCTGGTTGTTGTACGAACTGCTGTTGTAACCGCGTCCCCAGAAGTTGACCTGGTACTTACTGATCGAATCCACATCCAGGGTAGGCATGACCGCATACGCACCGATGTTTTGGGTGGTAGTACCGGATACATAATCGTAGAACTTCAGGTAGTTGTTGCCGTTATGCTTCGTAGAAGCGTTGTCTTCCACATAGGGGATATAACTGTCGGACACATCTTCCGTCTTACTACCCTTGATCCAGCACGGCATCTCACCGTTGCTACCGGTAGTAAAGCCTTCTTCCTCCGAGAAGGTGATCACACCCATCGTCTCAGGCACCATGGCCTCACAAGGCGTAACGAAATAGGATGACTTCCATTGCGATATCACACTGTCTTCGCATAGCGAAGCCGCATAGATATAATAACGTGTCTGACCTTGCAAACCGGTTACCTTAACCGATGCCCGGTCTGTGGTGTCATGGGCGATGATCCAGTTCGTCTGAACGGCCGTCTCATTATTCAGATGACTTTCGGTCAGCGAATGGTTGGTTACCCACAGGATCCACTGGTCACCGGCAGTCAAACCACTGCTGACACGCACGCTGCGTGTCGTCAGTTCCGAGATGCTGGTCTTAGGCATCGGACAAGCCATGGAGATGATCGATACATCATCCAGATATACCCAGTCGCTCTTACCATTACGACCGCGCCAAGCGATGTACTTAGCCGTCGGCGGAATGAGCGCTTTATAGTCACTAAGGTCAAACGATCTCGTTTGCAAAGCAGCAGAAGAACCTTCACCCTTCACCGAGTCAAGTGCTACGAAGGTATTCAAGTCATCCGGATCGGTCATCACACCGAGTACACAGTACTCGCTGGATGTCGAAGCACCGGACGAGAAGGTTACCATCACTTTGTACAAGGAGTCAATGAGGATCTCCGGCGAAGCCGCCCAAGCGGTGTTGGAAGACTGGTAGAGATAAAGGATCTGAGATCCGCCATGAGAAGTGACATACGGAAGTCTGCCATAGGAAGAACTGTTTCCTACGGTCCAGCAACCGGGTACTGCCCCCTCCGAATAGGACTCGAAGGTCTCTTTGTTGGCCTTGGCCGGATCCAGGAGTTCACAGGTCGTTTTAGCCGACGTACTGGCCCAGATGCTATCGGCGCACAGGGTCTGCACGTAGATATAATACATCTTCGACGATTCCAAATCCTCGATATGAATATTCTTACCGGTGATAGTGGTATCCAGCACGTCATACGAAGAATTATATGTACCGTTCTTCACGGCGGCTACGCTAGCATTTTGGTTCAGCACCTTCACTCTCCACTGGTCGTTGTTGGAAACACCGCTCCAGGTCAAATCGATCGAATGCGGCGCCAGATTGATCTGCTTGAAGTCATACGCATCGATACAGGACGGGTCTTTCAACTCCACATTATCGATGAGCACGTCGCTGTTCATCTGCAGGGTACCGATACCGGAGGTGATGGCGAGGTTACCATACGCCAACTCGTAGTTCGACAAGATGACGCGTACTTTCTTAACATCCGAACCGGTAACCTTCACCGTGTCAAACGGCACAAAAGTAGTCTGGTTACTGATATCCTCCATCGTTCCGATATACACTACACCGCTGGCAGAAGAGGACGTGGAATAGTTACGTACATCAAAGGTCAGCAACTGATCCGTGAGCGTACCTTCCACCGTCGGCAGGATAGCCATGGAACGGTGGGTAGTTCCGGACGAATAGAGTTCCAGCCACTTGTTATTGGAAGTAGAATAGATCTTCGGATAATCGACACCGACGTAGTCTTTGAGTTGCCAGCAACCGGCATCGGTGCTTCCCGAACTATACGCTTCAAAGGTCTCCTTCCACGGGAACACTTTCTCTTCACACGGTGTGCTGAAAGCCACTTCGGTCCACCAGTCCTGATCACAGGTAGCACGGACATACATGTAGTAATTGGTATGCTCGGCCAGACCGCCGATACCGAATTGAGGTTGCGACTGAGAGTCATCCGGCCAGGTCAGGGTATCACCCAGCACAAAGCCCGGCATCGTCGTCATCTGCTCAAAACTCTTTTGTACACGGTCCGACTCTTTCCACGCTACACGAGAGATGAACAACTCCCACTCATCGGACAATTCCGACGACTCCCATGTAACCGTGATCGAATCGGGTTCGATAGACAACAACTCGATATTCGTCGGCGGTACACATTCAGACAATTCCTCTACCGTCAGATTATCGATGTAGTTATTGGTGAACTTACTCATGTTCATCACATCGGCCCACACGATTGCAATCACGCCTTCCGGACCGCTGTAGTTCTCAAAATTAGCATAACAACGGGTGTAACCGGTGGTGTTCAATTGGAAATCAGCCACCGGGATGAAGGTGTTGATATCCATCGGATTGGACATCACACCCACTGTCGCATGCGCCTGATCATAAGTCTGGTAACCGCTCAAGTAGAACTTGATCTGGGTGTTACTCAGATCCTCCACCATCGGAAGCGTGATCCATCCGTCCTTACCCCCCATCATACTCATCGACAGACAGCCGGAACCTACGTAACTCTTTGCCGAGTTATTCTCGATAGCAGGGTAGTTACCGCTGTTACCAAAGACACCGATACCGGTTGCATATGACTTGGTACCGATCTGATAAGTAGGCGTATTGAGCGCTTCAAAGTCATACGAATAAGGGATCGCACGTTGTGCTGCTACCGTCACAAACGGATAGCGGTATGACCATTCCTGACCTTCCGCCTGCACATAGACATAATACGGTCTGTTCCAACTGTGATCTGCCTCCAAGGCCTCACATACGTAACTGTTTCCGCTCACCGTAGTCTGATCCACGATAGCCGAAGCAGCCGGGTTATTGGGGTTCACCTCCGCATTGGTAACCAACACGTTATAAGAAGCCGCATTGCCTTTCCACTCAATGGTAGCATAGGTATCACGCGGATTAACGGAGATCTCCGTCACCTTATTGACCTCTTTGCGATACTCCACCGTGAGGTTATCGATATAGAACAGGTTATCCCGGTCAAAATCGCTGACAAAGGCCAAGAAGACACCGTTACCCTGGTAACTGCCGAGGTCCACGATGTTCTCCACGAACGACATGTTTCCCCAAACGGTCACCGTATCAACCGGCGTGAAGGTGGTGATATCATCCGGATCATCCATCACACCCACCATCAGGCTGCGACCGAACTTACGGCCGGTGTTGGTATAGACGGTGCTCCAGAAATGCACCTGGCATTGATTGATCTTGAAATCATCATTCGTAGTATCCGCCAATGCCGGTGTAGCCACATAGGCATAGCGGTCTGCCGGGATAACTTCCGTAAGCGACGTAAAGTCTCCACCGGAGAAGATCAGCGCAGCCGTCGTATCGGGCGAATAGTTGGCACGCGCCTTACCGCTGGTGGTTGAGTTAACGAACGGATTCGTCTTACCGGTGTTACTACCCCAGCTCCATTCGGGATCACGGCGCACGCCGGAAGCGTAGTTAAACTTCTCCGTAAACGGAACCTGCTTCGCTACACGAACACGGAAACCGAACGGACCGTCCTTGGATGCTTCGCTGCTCCATGCGCTGTTCTCATCCTCACAGATGGAACGGACATACGCCAGATAGAACTCACCGGCCTCAAGCGTCAGGTCATAATTGTTCACCTCACCGCTTACAAGACCATGGAATGCAATCTTTTCCGGCGTTAAGGTCTCCACCTCTGCAATCATATCCGGCTCAATGGTATCACGAGCAACGATCACCTCGAAGTTATCCGCATCGAAACTGGCCGACCAGGCGAGGTTCACTTTTCCTGCCCCCTTGTTGGTTACCATCAGGTCATACGGGATGGTACACTCCGGAGCTGATTGCAACTTAATCTCATCCAGCACGATACCGTGACCTAAGTTATCCGTTCCTTCGAAAGCGATCTGATAAGTCTGTCCCACTTCCGGTAACACGATCTTAACGCGCTGCCAAGAGGACACAGAGGTGCTATACTCCGCCAGTTGCTTCCATTCCGCACGCGAACCGGTACGGTACATCACACGCAGTGTATCACAATCTGCACCCCATTTCGGGTTCGCATACCAGAACGTCAATTCCGGCATATACACCTTGTTCGGACGAAGGTCCATTACTTTACTTACCAAACGGGTCTTGTACCCTAATGTCTCACTGGACGGGTTACGCAGAAAGGCACGGTGTGTACCTTCGTGCACCGAAGACGGATACGCAAGATTATCTTCCTCTCCTTCCACAGCCCAAGCCATCTCGCCATACACATACTCCTGCGTCCACACATCCTCCTGAATACCGTTCTCAAAACCCTCATCGATAACCACCGTACGGGCGTTGAGACTCATTGCCGTAGCCATCACGACTACCATCAACATGAGTAAATGTTTCTTCATACTTTATATATTTTAGTACTAAAAATAATTATTTGCCTTATAATAAACAAAATAGGTGCGCAAAATTACACAATTTTTTCCATATTAGCAACATTTTGTCCAAAAAAATGTATTTTTTGTGTATTTTGCAAAGTGTATTTTACACAAAAAAGTGACCCGTTGAGGTCACTTTTTGCGTTATGTAGGGATGTTATCAGAGACTTGCTTCGTAAGCCGCAGCATCCATCAGGGCATCCAGTTCAGCTGCATCTTTGACAGCAATGCGGATGATCCATCCTTCGCCGTACGGATCGTTGTTCACCAACTCTGGCTGCGCATCCAGCGCACCGTTGATCTCCAGCACCTCACCGGTTACCGGCATATTCAGATCGCTCACGGTCTTCACGGCCTCGATTGAACCGAACACTTCACCTTGACCTACGGTCTCGCCGAGTGTAGGAACATCCACAAAGACGATCTCACCCAACTCTGACTGTGCGTAATCGGTAATACCGACAAACGCCTCATCACCCTCTACACGAATCCATTCGTGCTCGCTTGTATAGCGAATATCTCCAGGAAAATTCATATCTGTAAACTTTTAACTTTAACCTATAACCTTTCGCCGTTATTTAACCGGTGTACCGGGGATCTGGTTACCCAGCGACGACATTGCGCAACGGAAACCGATCTTGGACGAAGCCTTGTCCTGCTCCAGGTAACGACGGGTGGACGGGTTGAGCCAGTAGATACGGTCTGCCCAGGAACCACCTTTGTACACACGTGTATTCTTTGTGATACGCGGTGCCAGCACGTTGGTTAACTCATCCTTGTATTCCACCAGATTCGACATACCCGTGGTATCCATCGGCAGCGGATAGTCGGTCTTGAACTGGCTGGCTACATCACCGTCGCGTACATCACGCTTATCATCCGAACTACCCCACTCCAACTTAACGCGACCGAGAGAGTCGATTTCGAACTTACCGTTCTCATCCAACTTCGGATGGCTGAAGATATTACCACGGAAGGAGTTGTACTCACTTGCCTCTTGGAAGGTCGTCTCACGGAACACATCCATTACCCACTCGTTCACGTTTCCGGCCATGTTATACAAACCGAAATCGTTCGGAGCAAACTCATCTACCGGGTTGGTGATCACGTGACGGTCGTTCAACGCACCGCTCACACCCATCATGTCGCCACGGCCACGAACAAAGTTCGCCTGCAACTGACCTAAGTTCTTCTTCGTCATGTCACGGGGATGATAACCGCTCCACGGATAGATCTTACCCTCGATCGTCAAACCGTCTTCACCGGCAACCGGGGCATAGGCAGCAAACTCAAACTCAGCCTCCGTCGGCAGACGGTAACCGGTTACAAAGATACCATCACCAGTGGTCACTTTGCGGTCTGCGCCATAGCTGTCTTTTCTCGGCTTACGACCTACTTCAGGAACATAACTATCATCGATCAGATACTTATCGGTATTAAACACGAACTTGTCGCGAATCCACTCGAAGGACACACGGTACAGCGTCACCGTCTGCTCCGGATCCTCGTCACTCGGACGCTCGAAGGGCGTCAGTTCATAACCCGGATTTTCCGTTACCCAGTCTTCCACTTCGTCCTCTTCGAACTCACGGTTCAGGATCTCATAATCCGGCAAACGCATAGCACCGCAACGGATCAGCGCCAACTCGTTGACACGGTCGGTACGCCATTGGCAGTAATCCATCGCCTGCTCCCACGTAACACCTACGATCGGGTAGAAGGAGAAAGCCGGGTGCTCAAAGTAATTATCCTCATACGGATCGTTGTAGGCCAAATCTTCGCGCCATACTTTATGATCCGGACGCGCTGCATCCACCAGTTCCGGAGCTACTTTACCGTACACGAAATCCATCCAGTGCAGGTACTCGTTCCAGTTCAGGTTCGTCACCTCGTACTTATCCATATAGAACGAGTTCACCGTTACGGTACGCGTCTCGTTGTTACGCGGCGCTGTGAGGAACTCATCTTTCTCACCTACGGTAAACGAACCACCCTGAATAGCTACCATTCCGGGAGGATTCACATTACCAACACCCTCTTGCGCCTCAAAATTGGTCGTCTTCTGATCGAAATAATTCCAACCTGTGGTATTACTTACACGGGTGTTCAACTCGCGTTGTTGGCACGATGCCGCTACCATCGCTACGCTAACAATAAACAGATACTTACTTACGTTTTTCATAACTATATCTTATGTATTATTCTTTCGATTTTTGGATATACAATCTCAAATTTACATATTTCAGCCTGCAAAAGTACAACTTTTTTCGCACATACGCAAATTTTTGTTACTTTTTTTTGCATATTTGCAGTTTTTTTTGTAATTTTGCAGCGTGAAAGTGCAAATTATGGCAATTGGAAACGTGACGCCGGACAGTTTTTACCCTGCATCACGATTATCGGACGAACAGGCGATCAGCACCTGGGCGAAGGATGCGTTGGCACAAGGAGCGACGATCCTGGACATCGGTGGCTGCTCCACCCGTCCCGGCAGTGTTCCGGCTTCCGAAGAGGAAGAATGGCAACGGCTCGAACCTGCCTTGCGGATTCTTCGTTCCCAACTGCCGGATGCACAACTTTCCATCGACACTTTCCGTCCGGAGATTGCCCGTCGGGCACTGGAAACGTTCGGACCCATGATCATCAACGATATCTCCGGCGGTTGCGAAGCGATGTATCAGGTCGTTCGTGCGTACCAAGTGCCGTACATATGGACTTTACGGGGACAACTGGATCTACCGGAACAGCATCCGGAAATGAAGGACATCGATCTGATCTTAGACCCCGGTTTCGGATTCATCGGCAGCACGGAAGCGGATTATGCCTGCATGCGGCAGATGGAGCAGTTGAAACGGTTTAACCGTCCTATCCTCGTAGGTGTCAGCCGCAAGTCGATGGTATGGCGACCCTTAGCTCAAACACCCGACACCTGCCTATGCGGCACACAAGTACTGCAGTTATATGCCCTGCAACACGGCGCCACCATCCTACGCACGCATGACGTACGCGCAACGCGCGATACAATAGAATTGTATAATAGATTAGTATAATAGATAACAACATGCATATTTTTTCTTTTTCCTTCGGATTCAAGGATGTGATCGATATCCTGCTGGTCACCATCATCCTGTTTGAGACCTACCGCTTGCTGCGCAAGAGCGGTGTAGCCAACCTGTTCTGGGGTATTCTGGCGTTTATCGTGGTATGGTTCATCGTGGTGTTCGGTTTCCAGTTGGAACTGACCGGTGCCCTCTTCGACCGTATCATCTCCGTAGGAGCGATCGCGCTGATCGTCATCTTCCAGGAAGAGATCCGTTCGTTCTTCTACCGCCTCGGTGCCCGTTTCTCCTCCATGCAGCTGCTGCGCAGAGGAAATGGACAGGAAGATACGGCTTCCCGTCAACAGGTGCTGGAGATCATCCAGGCCTGCCGCCATATGGCGTCCACCAAGACCGGTGCCCTCATCGTGCTGTCCGGTTCGGAGAACCTGAAAGAATACACGGAGACCGGCGAACGGCTGGATGCCATCGTGTCGGCCCGACTGATCGAGAACATCTTCTTCAAGAACACCCCCTTGCATGACGGTGCACTCATCATCCGGGACGGAAAAATGATCGCGGCAGCCTGCATCCTGCCGGTCAGCAAAGACCAGAGCATTCCGCAGCATTACGGTCTCCGCCACCGTGCCGCATTGGGATTAGCAGAAAAATCCGATGCCACGTGTATCGTGGTATCGGAAGAGACCGGCCGTATCTCCGTAGCCGAAGACGGGGCGATAAGAGAAGTGAAAGAGGACGATTTATTCCTCGTACTTCACGCCTCCTCGACGGCGACCGACTGATGAACCGTACGCATCTTGACAGATCACGCACTTCTTGTCTTCCGGTAACTGGAAGAGAACGGTGAATTTAATTCCCACCATCAGGTTATTAACCGCTTTCGCAAACGGAACGGTACTGCCATCGGTATTGATCTTGGCCGTGGACATGATGTCGTTCACCTGCAGGTTATCCACCATCGAGGTGGTCTGATAGACATAACTCGGTGAACTGGGATTCGTGTCGTAAATCTGCGGCGCCGTGAAACCTGCTTTGGTCTCATTCGAATGCAGATCGGTGAGGCCATAGTCAATGAATCCGGCCAGACGGCACTCGATCGTGCGTTTCGGCACATCGTAACCGCTGGCTTCCGTCACGACACCCAGACGACCGCCTACCTCCAGACTCAGGTTCACATCCAGCTTCAGACTCGTCTTCGCCGAACCGTTTAACTTCGCATCATTGAAGAACTGGTAATCCGGCATGTTCCGTAATTCCGGGATATCGGCATAACGGCCATAAGTCGTGATATCCGCTGAGGTATAAGCCTTGGTGAAGATCGCTGTGTTGATCTTCGCGCCGGCCATCATATAGAAACGGTGATAATGGAAACCGAACAAGATCGGCACCTGGATAGACACGTTCTTATACTGGTCATGGCGGTTCTTCACCTCATACACATAATCAAAACGGTCGCCCTGCAGGTCCAACTGGTTAAACAACTCCACGGTCATGTCGCTACTCTGCGCATACGAGGTCATACCTCCCCATGCACCGACACCTACATCAAACAAAAAACGCGCCGGGTGATAAGCTTTACCCGCCTGCAATTCGTACATAAAACCGGCTCCACCGGCTACACCCAGACTCGGACGATAGTCACTTTCAACCGGACGCAACGTCCATTCTCCCAGGAAACCGTATGCGCCTACATAGTTGTTCACTTTTGCCTGAATAGCACCGCTAAAGAGCACTGCAATTAGCAAAACCAAATATGTTTGATGTTTTTTCACCGAATTATTTGTATTTTTCAAAAAATTGTTGTACCTTTGCACCCGTTTTTGCAAAGTAACACAAAATTCGCTGCAAAAGTACTAAAAAAAAACAACATACGCAAGAAAAATATACTTTTTTTTACAAATTAGTAAAAATTTACACAAAATATGGCATTTAATCGCACTTTAATTACAGCAGCACTGCCTTATGCCAACGGTCCGGTGCATATCGGCCACCTGGCAGGAGTGTATGTTCCGGCGGACATCTACGCCCGCTATCTGCGTCTGAAAGGACAAGAGGTAATGTTCGTTTGCGGAAGTGACGAACACGGTGTTCCGGTAACCATCCGGGCACGGAAAGAAGGCATCACTACCCAACAGGTGGTAGATCGCTATCATGAGTTGATCAAACGTTCGTTTGCGGATTTCGGCGTGTCGTTCGATATCTATTCGCGCACCACCTCGCCGATCCATCATGCGTTTGCAGCGGATTATTTCCGTAAGATGTACGATGCCGGCCAGTTTGTAGAAGAGACCTCCGAGCAGTTCTATGATCCGCAAACCGGTCACTTCCTCACCGACCGTAACATCCGCGGTGAGTGTCCCCGTTGTCACTCTCTCGGTGCCTACGGTGACCAATGTGAGAAATGCGGCGCTACCCTCTCTCCGGATGAACTGATCAATCCCTATAATGCCGAGACCGGTAATGCGCTGGCGAAGAAAGAGACCAAGCACTGGTACTTACCGCTCGACCAATACCAGGCATGGCTCGAAGACTGGATTCTCAATCACCATAAGGAATGGCGACCCAACGTCTATGGTCAGTGCAAGTCCTGGCTCGACAGCGGTCTCAAACCCCGTGCCGTCACCCGTGACCTCGACTGGGGTATCCCCGTTCCGGTAGAAGGTGCCGAAGGCAAAGTGCTCTACGTTTGGTTCGACGCACCGATCGGATATATCTCCAATACCCAGGAACTGTGTCAGGCGCAGCCGGAGAAATTCGGTAACTGGGAGAAATGGTGGAAGCAGGAAGATACAAGAATGATCCATTTCATCGGAAAAGATAACATCGTCTTCCACTGCATCGTCTTCCCCGCTATGCTCAAGGCACAGGGATACAACCTGCCGGATAACGTGCCCTCCAACGAGTTCCTCAACCTCGAAGGCGATAAGATTTCCACCTCCCGTAACTGGGCGGTTTGGCTCAACGAGTATCTCGATGACTTCCCCGGCAAGCAGGACGTCCTCCGCTATGTGCTCACCGCCAATGCACCCGAGACCAAGGATAACGACTTCACATGGGCGGATTTCCAGGCACGTAACAACAACGAACTCGTTGCCATCTACGGTAACTTCGTCAACCGTGCGCTCGTGCTCACGAATAAATATTTTGAATCACGCGTACCTGCGTGCGGGGAACTGACGGATTACGATAAGGCTACTATCGAGGAGTTCAAGAACGTCAAAGCGACCCTCGAAGATCTGCTCAATAACTTCCGTTTCCGCGATGCACAGAAAGAAGCGATGAACCTCGCACGTATCGGTAACAAGTACCTGGCAGATACCGAACCTTGGAAACTCGCCAAGACCGATATGAACCGTACAGCTACCGTGCTGCACATCGCTTTGCAGATCGCGGCGAACTTATCGATTGC
>CAMIZK010000013.1 GCA_946403315.1 uncultured Bacteroidales bacterium
AAATCATTGAGACGATCGTCTTGGCACTCCTCACGTGTTGTGCCGTGGCGCTGGGGATGACGGGTTGTAAGGTATGGCGGACGGTGAACACGACCGCGACGTACACGACGGCACAGGACTCGGCGAAAACGAGCACGACGATCCAGATGAAGACCGTGGAGGAGTACCATGGGGCGAAGAAGAAATGACGCCGGCGACAACGATGTCGCCGAAATGCACATTATTAACCATTTAAAACCAAATTTTAACTATGGCAAAAGCGAGTTATGCACCCCTGTTTGAGACGGTATCGGGTGCGCTGAACAAGATCAACAAGAAGAGTCCGCATGCGGCGGATCAGAAGATGGTACTGACGACGCACCGTAAGGCGCCGACCACGAATCCGGATTGCTCGAGGGTGTACATTCGAGACCTCAATTCGATTACGCGCAGCACTCCGGTGACCGCGAAAGAGGCCGCTATCCGGCTCCGTTTCTCGACGGTGAGTCAGACGGTGAACACCCGAATGCACGACCTGACGAAGATCGCTGCAGATCAGGCAGCATTCCTGGCGCAGAAGGACAGCGCGGAAGGTAAGAAGACCCTGAAGAGCTATCTGTGGGCGATCGAGGCGGAGGCGTACGATGCTCAGCAAGGGTAAGGGGTTACGGGACCCGAACCCGGCGACAAAGATGTCGCCGAAATGCACATTGTTTAACAATCTAAATCTTAACGAAATTTATGGCACATGTAGAATGGAGCGCCGGAATTGACAGTGTATCCGGCGCATTGAGTAAACCGGGTAAAGGCAGTCAGCACAGTTGTAACAAAATGCTGATCGGTACCCACCGCGTAGCACCGACGGAGAACAACCAATGCAACCGCTTGTATCTCCGCAAGAAAACAGTACGCACCACGCCTGTCACGCCGGATGAGGCAGCAGCACGCCTGCGGTTCTCGACCGTAGCCGCGATGGTGAAGCAGCGTAAAGGTGACCTCACCAAGATCGCAGCCGACCAGCAAGCCTTCATCGCCCAGAAGGACCTCCCCAGCGGTAAAAAGACCCTCAAGGCTTACTACTGGAAAGTCTGCGGTGACGAGTACGACCAGAACCTCGCTAACGGTTAATCGTACCGAAAATGCAGAAAAATCTGCAAAAAGAATGGCATATGCTTGCATATGTCATTTTTTTTTTGTACCTTTGCACGCTTTTTGGAAATAAAGATGGAAATACTGATAGCAATAGGAGCGGTTTTGGTGGCGATGGTGCTGCTGAGCATAGGGGTGATACTGAGGAAGGATCATCGTTTTCGGTCGCAACATATCGCAGAGAATGCGCGTATGAAGCAGGATAAGATTCATTGCGCTACTTCCCAGGATAGAGAGGCTCGGAAAACATCCAAAATGGATGTTTCCGATTTGTAATTGGAGATTGGAAATTGGAGATTGGAAATTGGAAATTGCAGATTTAAAAATTTAGATTTTAAGATATGAAAAAAGAAACAATTCAAAATGTAGTTAATTCGGTTTTGGCAACGGCAGTCGTTGTCTTGTTTGTACTTCATTTCACTTGCGGCAGCAAGTCGTGTTCTGCTCCGGCAGAGCGTGCTCAGATCGAGGCATCGGGTGAGTTGATGCCGATCGCGATTGTGAACACGGATTCGATCCTGTTGCATTACACCTTGGCCGTGGAGGCATCGGAGAAGCTGATGTCGCAATATGAGGCGTCGATGGTGCAGCTGGACACGAAGGTGAAAGCCTTCCAGAAAGAGTATGCAACCTTCGAGAAGGACGTGATGGATTTCCAGAAGAAAGTGGAGGCCGGTGCGTTCCTGAGCCGTGAGCGTGCAGAGAGTGAGCAGAAAAAATTGCAGGACAAGGAGCAGCAGCTGATGGCCAAGCAGCAGGATCTGGAGAACCTGCGTCAGAAACTGAGCAACGACCTGATGGCTAACCAAGCGGCGCTGACCCAACAGCTGCAGGATTCCGTACAGGCGTATCTGAGCGAGTTCAATGCAGACGGTCATCTGCACCTGATCGTCAACGACGCAGTGCTGCTGAATAAAGTAGCCGGCTACGATATTACCGAAGAGGTTATTGAGGCGCTCAATGCGAGATATGCAAAATGAAAAATGAAAAATGAAAGGTGAAAGGTGAAAGGTGAAAGGTGAAAGGACATATAAGGTGAAAGGTGAAAGGTTAAAGGTAAAAGGGATTCTTTTCCTTTCAATTTTCATTTTTCAATTTTCAACTTGTCTGGCGCAACGAATTCCGGAGATGATCGAGTACACGGAGGTGTATGATTTTCTGGAGGAGTTGACGACGGACGGCGTCATACGCACCAATGCGGCCATCAAGCCGTACACGCGGGATTATATCGCGGCGCGGTTGATGGAGGCGCAGGCTAAGGACTCGTTGCTGAACAAACGGCAGAAGGACGACTTGCAGTTCTACCTGCAGGACTATGCCTTGGAATGCGACACCCTGCCGACGTATTTCAGTTATGGTCACCGGCATGTGACGCAATGGAAGACGGAGGTGTCGAATCTGAACCTCGCTGACCCGAGTCTGCATATCCTGACCAAAGACAAGATCTTCAAGATGCGTGTGCGTCCGATATTGGGCATGGACCTGAGTTACAACAAGAAGGGTCTATGGCAGCACCGCGTCTATGGCGCCGAACTGCAGATGGATATTGCGCATCATCTCAGTATCTGGGGTTCGATACGCGATAACAGCTGGTCCGGTTTAGGTGTGGACGGTTCCAAACTGACCAAGCCGGGATATCTGAACAACCTGGCCGGTGTGCAGTACAAGGAAGCGAACTACGGCGGTGACTTCTCCGATTCGAGAGGAGGTATATCGCTCTACACCTGGTGGGGTTCCATCGGTGTACAACGGGAACGGATCACCTGGGGTGACGCACAGCATTGTTCGAACATCCTGTCCGGTCATAACCCGGCGGTACCGATGTTCACCATCCAACTGACGCCCTGCAAATGGTTCCAATTCGATTATTTCCATGCATGGCTGCCGTCGAACGTGATCGATTCCACCTATTACTATACCGAACGCGAGAAAGAAGGCGTGACGGGTAGGGAATATCGTCCGGCCAATAAGTTCATGGCGGCGAATATGTTCACTTTCATGCCCTGTAAGTACGTGCAGTTCAGTTTCGGTAACTCGATTGTGTATGCGGAACGGAACGTGCAAGCGGCGTATTTCATTCCTATCGCGTTCTATAAGTCGCTGGATCACCTGCTGACGAAGGGCTTGGGTTCGGAGAACCAGAACAGTCAGGCTTTTGCCACCATCACGGTACGCCCGACGGATCATCTGCGGCTGTACGGTTCGTTCTTCCTGGATGAGTTTAAGTTAGCGCGTCTGAAGAAAGATAATCCGGAGCATAACCTCGTGTCGTACTTAGTGGGCTTTAACTGGTCCGGCTGGCCGGTGAAGGGTCTGTCGGTACGCGGTGAGTTCATGCGTTCGTATATCGCCTGTTACACCCATTCGATCAAGGTGCTGGACTTCACGTCCAACAGTTACAACATGGGCCATTATATGGGCGACAACGCGCAGTCGATCTTTGTGCAGTTGAGTTACCGTCCGGTACGTGGTCTTAGGCTGACCTTGGACTATACGCAGGACACCAAGTACCGTGCGTATGATTATATCCGTGCTTACATTGCCGGACAACGGAATACGACCACACCGATCATCGCGCAGAAACCCTTTGACGAACCCATCTGGCGCAATGACCAGGTGCAGTTCAGGGCGACGTATGAGGTGTTTAATAACTGCTATGCGCATGTGGATTTTACATGGAACAACGCCCGTGCCTATGCGCCTACGTCGGAAAGGATTCCGGGTGAAGACCGGGGATGGAATGCCGACGGTACGTCCAAGGAGTTAGCAGGCGATGAGTTGGCGAACTACTACCTCAATAAATATACCCCGACATACCTGCAGGGTGTGAACTACACGTTCAGTTGTGGGTTGAGTTTCGGGTTTTAATGAATAGACCGGTCTACGACCTCAAAGTAGAAAGACCGCTTCGCTCAAAGTAGAAAGCAATTTGTAGAAAGCTATGATACATAATTTTAGAGAATTAGTTGTTTGGCAAAAGTCAATGGAGTTGACTAAGCAGGTGTATGCACAGACAAAGGCGTTCCCTTCCCATGAGTTATATGGATTGACTTCTCAAATACAAAGAGCAGCGGTATCTATTCCAACCAATATAGCAGAAGGAGCAGGCCGTTCTACCAATAAGGACTTATGCCATTTCTTAAGTTTCTCAATAGGTTCTGCTTACGAACTTGAAACAGAACTTAGTCTTGCAAAAGAGTTTGAGTATATAAGTGCAGATGTATACGAGGATTTACATCTACAACTTATAGAGGTACAGAAAATGTTATATGGATTAATAAATAAACACCAAAATATTAATGACGGAAAGTAGATGGCTTTGAGTAGCTTGTCTACGGTCTTTCTACTTTCTACTTTTTACTTATCATGAAAAAAGAAATTCAATTCTCCCTTGTCTATCGGGACATGTGGCAGAGTAGTGGCAAGTATGTGCCGCGTAAAGATCAATTGGCGAAGATTGCACCCGTCATCATCGACATGGGTTGCTTTGACCGTGTGGAGACCAACGGCGGTGCCAGTGAGCAAGTGAACCTCTTGTACGGCGAGAACCCGAACCAAGCCGTTCGTACGTTCTGCAAGCCGTTCAACGAGGCGGGTATCAAGACCCATATGTTGGACCGTGGTCTGAACGCATTGCGTATGAACCCGGTACCGGCCGATGTGCGTCAACTCATGTACAAAGTAAAACATGCGCAAGGCACGGATATCACCCGTATCTTCTGCGGTCTGAATGATCCCCGTAACATCATCCCGTCTATCAAATGGGCCAAGGAAGCCGGTATGACGGCGCAGGCCACGATGTGTATCACCTATTCGAAGGTACACACGGCGGAGTACTATATCAACCTTGCCGAGCAACTGATTGCAGGCGGTGCGCAGGAGATCTGTCTGAAGGACATGGCGGGTATCGGTCGTCCGCATATGCTCGGCGTTATCGTAGCCGCAATCAAGGAGAAACATCCGGATATCATCATTCAGTACCACGGTCATACCGGACCGGGTTTCAGTGTGGCTTCGATGCTCGAAGTGGCCAAAGCCGGTGGTGACGTGCTGGACGTAGCGATGGAACCGCTCAGTTGGGGTAAGGTACATCCGGACGTGATCACCATTCAGGCGATGCTCAAAGATGCCGGATTCCTGGTAAAAGATATCAACATGAAAGCCTACATGGAGGCACGTTCGCTCACGCAGGAGTTCATCGATGATTTCCTCGGTTATTGGATCGATCCGAAGAATGCGCTCATGACCTCGTTGCTCGTAGGCTGCGGTCTGCCGGGCGGTATGATGGGTTCGCTCATGGCGGATCTCAAAGGCATGCATGCGGCGATCAATGCGAACCTCAAGAAGAAAGGCGAGAAAGAACTGAGCGAAGACGAGTTGTTGGTTCAACTCTTCGACGAGGTACAGCGTATCTGGCCGATGTTGGGAACACCGTGTCTCGTGACACCGTTCAGTCAGTACGTGAAGAACGCGGCACTCATGAACCTCTTCAGCCGTTCGATGGGCGAGAAAGACTTCACGCGCATGGACCCGGCGATGTGGGGTATGATCCTTGGTAAGTCCGGTAAGTTACCGGGTGAGTTGGCTCCTGAGATCATCGAATTGGCGAAAGAGAAAGGCTATGAGTTCTACACTGACGATCCGCAGAAGTTGTATCCGAACGTGCTGCCGCAGTTCATCAAAGAGATGAAGGAACTGGGTTGGGATAGAGGACAGGACGACGAGGAGTTGTTCGAGTTCGCTATGCACGAGAAGCAGTACCGTGAGTACAAGAGCGGTCTGGCCAAAGAGCAGTTCCTCAAGGACCTCGAAGAGCGTCGTGCGAAAGCAGGAGTAGTAGTCGAAAGTCAAAAGACCGCTCCGCTCAAAGATGAAAGCAAAAATGCTGACGAGTTGGCTGCTGTAGCATATGCTTTGTACTTGGCAGGCAAGAAACCCAAAGAGGGTATTATCACGCTGCCGGAAATTCACCCATCTGCATGGAATCATAAATATTATACACTTAAATAACATGAAAAAGTATAACTTTAATGCAGGACCGAGTATCCTGCCGCAAGAAGTGATCAAACAGACTGCAGAAGCGGTCATCGATTTTCAAGGTGAAGGACTTTCTGTACTGGAGATCTCCCACCGTGCGAAATATTTCCAACCCGTCATGGACGAGGCGGAAGCACTGATGAAAGAACTGCTCAATATCCCGGAGGGATACCGTGTGCTGTTCTTAGGCGGTGGTGCCAGCCTGCAGTTCTGCATGGTGCCGTTTAACCTGTTAGAGCACAAGGCAGCGTACCTGAACACCGGTGTATGGAGCAAGAAAGCACTGAAAGAAGCAAAGGGTTTCGGTGAAGCAGTCGAAGTAGCTGCCAGCACGGATTCGATTCCGACGGACTATGAGATTCCGCAGGATGCCGATTACTTCCATATCACCACCAACAACACCATCTTCGGTACCGAGATCAACGATGAGAAACTCGCTGAGATCTACCGCAAGAAAGGTAAAGTAGCTTTGGTAGCTGATATGAGTTCGGATATCCTGAGTCGTCCGATCGACGTGAGCCAGTACGACATCATCTACGGTGGTGCGCAGAAGAACTTAGCGCCGGCCGGTGTGACCTTCGTGATCATTAAAGAGAGTTGCCTCGGTAAAGTGAGCCGTTATATCCCGACGATGCTGAACTACCAGACGCATATCGACAACGGATCGATGTTCAATACCCCGCCGGTACTGCCGGTTTATACCGCTGTGCTGACGCTGCGTTGGCTCAAAGCAAACGGTGGTGTGAAATGGATTCAGGCACGTAACAAAGCCAAAGCCGACTTGCTGTACAAGTGCCTCGATGAGTCCAAACTCTTCATGCCGACGATCTCCAAAAAAGAGGATCGCAGCTGCATGAACATCTGCTTCGTCTTCAAGCCGGAGTATGCGGAGTTGCAGGATGACTTCTTTAAGTTCGCTACTGAGCGTGGTATGGTAGGAATCAAGGGTCACCGTCTGGTAGGCGGATTCCGTGCTTCCTGCTACAATGCGATGGATATCGAAGGTGTGCAGGCACTGGTAGATTGCATCCATGAATATGAGAAACTCCATTAATTATGGGCTTCTCCTATATCATGCCTGTGACACATATCAAAGGCAAAACATTGGAATTAACCTCATTATTTGAAACAATGAAAGTTTTAGTAGCAACAGAGAAACCCTTTGCGAAAGTAGCCGTGGACGGTATTCGTGAAGTGGTAGAAGGTGCCGGATACGAGTTGGCACTGTTGGAGAAATATACAGACAAGGCGCAGCTGTTAGAGGCTGTAGCAGACGCCGACGCCATCATCATCCGTTCGGATATTGTGGATGCCGAAGTGTTGGACGCTGCCAAGCAGCTTAAGATCGTGGTTCGTGCCGGTGCCGGTTACGATAACATCGATCTCGATTCCGCTACGGCGCACAAAGTGGTAGCGATGAACACACCGGGTCAGAACAGTAATGCCGTTGCTGAGTTGGCACTGGGTCTGATGGTGTACGCCGTGCGTAACCTGTACAACGGAACATCCGGTACAGAGCTCAAGGGCAAGAAACTCGGTATCCATGCCTTCGGTAACGTAGGCCGTAATGTAGCACGCATTGCACAAGGTTTCGGCATGGACGTCTATGCGTACGATGCCTATTGTCCGGATGAGGCGATGGTAGCCGCTAATGTACATCCGCTGCACAGTGCAGAGGAGTTGTACAGCACTTGCGACATCGTCAGCCTGCATATCCCGGCTACGGCGGAGACCAAGAATAGCATCAACCATGACCTGGTGAATCGCATGCCGAAGGGTGGTGTCCTGGTTAACACAGCCCGTAAGGAAGTGATCGATGAAGAAGGTCTGATCGCCTTGATGCAGGAGCGTACCGATCTGAAGTACATGACGGATATCATGCCGGTAGCAGACGCGAAGTTCCGTACCCTTTTCGAAGGACGTTACTTCGCAACCCCGAAGAAGATGGGCGCACAAACAGCCGAAGCCAATATCAATGCCGGTATCGCAGCAGCCAAACAGATTGTGGACTTCTTCCAAAACGGTAACACACGCTTCCAAGTCAATAAATGATCAAGCGTTTAGTAACAATAGTTTTGACCCTTTGTGCGGTCGTTTCCTACGCCTCGGATATCGAGTGCGTAGGAACGGCTACGCAGGTGTTGGACGGCAGGGATACGGTGTTTGTGTTCAAGGACGAGATCCATCTGCGGTGTAAGACCGGTGCTACGGATTGGTACCGTGGAGACGGTTCGGTCTATGCCACCAACACGGATGAGATCTATCCGGATGAGGGTTGTTACCGCGTGAACGGAAGCCATTTCTGCGTGCGTCTGTGTCAGACGATCGACGATCTGGATTTTACCGTCGAGACGAGTTGCGACAACACGATTCTGCATGTGACCGGATCTATAGGCGCGCACGCGCACACGTATTCCTTATCTTATAATGCACTTGCTTGGAACACGGAAGAGTGGGCGGATTCGCTGGCTACCCAGACGGGAGACTTGAAGCCGACGATTCTCTTACCGCCCTTATACGGACCGACGGCTATTCGTCTCTGTTACGACACCGACATCCGGGATGCGTTGGGTTTGGATTCCGCTTGTGTGGAGGTGAATGTACCGATCGATAGCATCAAGGCCGTTAAGATGGAGTTGACTTCCTTGGCCACGGCACGGGGAGCGGAAGGTGAGCAATCCAATGAACGAAACCGCCCGACGTCCCAAACTTTGATTCAAGGTTCGGAGTATAGCGGTCCGTTAGAGGTGGCGTTCTATTCGAATCCGACACCGGCAGTGCAGTTCTTTGAGTGGGCGATCTATAAATCGAATCAGAAGATCGTGTCCCGTTATGACCAGGACATCCGTTATGTGTTCTCGGAGCCCGGTGCCTATCGGGTAGTTTGCAAAGTGAATAACGCGACTTGTGCTTCTGATTCCATGGAGACAGCGGTGCAGATCTCGGAATCCTATCTGGCGGTGCCGAATGTGTTCACGCCGAATGGAGACGGAAAGAACGATGAGTTTAGGGTAGCATACCGTTCGCTGCGTGAGTTCCATTGCTGGGTATATAACCGCTGGGGCAAACTCGTCTATGCATGGGATGATCCGGCCAAAGGCTGGGACGGTACGATCAATGGTCGTCCGGCGGCTGCAGGAGCCTATTTCTATGTCATCCGGGCGTTGGGCACCGATGCCGCAAAGGATGCATCGTTCATCGGTATCAAAGCTGTGTACACCAAGAAGAAACTCAATGCAGACGAGTCCGTGATCGGCGTCTATCAGATGAGTGGAGATATTAATTTATTGAGATAATAGACCGCTACGCTCAAAGTAGAAAGACAAAAGTATAAAGACAAAAGTATAAAGACAAAATATATTAACGAATGAAAAAAAGCATTTTAACTATGGCATTAGCCACTACCGTTTTGGCAGCGACTGCTGCTACGAATCCGTTACTGGACTATAAGAACTGGAAGACGCCGCACGGCACCTATCCGTTCAATGAGATCCATGCGGAGCATTACATGCCGGCTTTTGAAGAAGCATTCAAACAGGGTCTGAAGGAGATCGACGATATTGTCAATAATCCGGAAGCACCGACGTTCAAGAACACCATCGAGGCATACGAGGCTTCGGGTGAACTGTTGAGTGTGGTAGCCGGTTGTTTCTATAACCTGACCAGCGCAGAGACCAATGACACGCTGCAGCAGATCGAGATGGAATTGAGTCCGAAGTTATCGGAGTATTCTTCTACCATCCGTCTCAATGAGGGTTTGTTCCAACGTATCAAGGCCGTCTATGACCAGCGTGCGAAACTGAAACTGGACAAGGCGCAGATGAAGTTGCTGGAAGATATCTACGAGTCCTTTGCCAATAACGGTGCGAATCTCAGTGCCGAGGACAAGCAGACCTATCGGGAGTTAACGGCCAAACTGAGCCAGCTGACGCTGCAATATGGTCAGAACGTGCTCAAGGCAACGAATGCCTGGACCATGCTCATCACCGATGAGGCACTGTTAGCCGGTCTGAATGACGATACCAAGAGTATGCTGCGTGCGAATGCCGAGAAACAGGGTAAGGAAGGCTGGTTACTGAACCTCAAGCCGACGACCACTATTCCGGTCATGCAGGATCTGGATAATCGCGACATCCGTAGGGAGTTATACATGGCCAGCGCTACCAAATGTGTGGGCGGTGAGTTCGATAACACCGGTATCATCGTCGAGATCGTGAACACCCGTCTGGCATTGGCGAAGCTGTTTGAGAAGAAGACCTATGCCGAGAAATCGCTGTATAAGACCATGGCTGAGACGCCGGAGAACGTGTATAAGTTGTTGGATCAGCTGCGTGACGCATATATGCCGGCCGCACAGGCAGAGGTGAAAGAACTGGAGGACTATGCACATGCGCACGGTTTTTATGCAGCTCAATTGCAGCCGTGGGACTTCAGTTATTACTCCAAGAAACTGAAACAAGAGAAATATGCCATCTCGGATGACGATCTTCGTCCGTATTTCGAGCTGGAGAACGTGAAGAAGGGTGTGTTTGGTCTGGCAGAGAAACTGTACGGAATCAAGTTCAAAGAGAACAAGAATATCCAGGTCTATCATCCGGAAGTAACGGCATACGAGGTGTTTGATGAGAAGGGTAAGTTCTTAGCGGTTTATTATGCGGATTTTCATCCGAGAGACGGTAAACGCGGCGGCGCATGGATGAATGATTTCCAGCCGCAGTATATTAAGAACGGTAAGGATCACCGGCCGCATATCGTGAATGTGATGAATTTTACGAGACCGACCGCAGAGAAACCGGCCTTGTTCACCTATGACGAGGTGCGTACCTTCCTGCATGAGTTCGGTCACGGTCTGCATGGTATGCTGACCCGTTGCCAGTACGCAGCGCAGAGCGGCACTAATGTACCGCGTGACTTTGTGGAGTTGCCGAGCCAGTTCAATGAGAACTTCATCGACGAGAAAGAGTTCCTCGATACCTTCGCTAAGCATTACCTGACCGGCGAGAAGTTGCCGCAGGAGTTATTGGATAAGATGCATGCAAGTCAGACCTACCATGCGGCATATGCTTGTGTTCGTCAGTTGAGCTTCGGCTATCTCGACATGGCATGGCATAGTCTGGAACAACCGTTTGAGGTAAATGAGACGATCGGCACCTTGGAGTCTGTGATCCGTTTCAGCGACAAGGCGATGGAGCAGGTACAGGTGATGCCTACCGTTCCCGGTACGCAGATGTGTACGTCCTTCACCCATATCTTCTCCGGAGGATACGCAGCCGGTTATTACAGCTATAAGTGGTCGGAACTCTTGGATGCCGACACATTCTCCGTCTTCAAGGCGGCACAGAAGAAGAACGGTTCTATCTTCGATAAGAAAACCGCTAAACGTTTCCGTCAAAACATCCTGGAGCGTGGCGGCACCGAGAAAGCGATGGACCTCTACAAACGCTTCCGTGGAGGAGAACCCACTATTGATGCCCTGCTCGAACGCGACGGCATTAAGAAATAATGCTAAAGGCGAATGGCGAATGGCTAAAGTAAATCCCGCTTACTCAAGAGAGAGTAGGCGGGATTTATAGTTAAGTCTAAGTACTCGCTTTTTAAAAGCGAAAACAGTCGTCATCGCGACGCCTGTTTTTCTAAGGTATTAGTCTGTTTATTTAAGGTACAAAAAAGATTGGTCTATTCTGTAGGATTTTGTAAAGTGTACTTTACATTTTCAAATCCGGTGCAAAGGTACTGCTTTTTTTTGATATGACCAAATTTTTTTTTATGTTTTTAAACATATTTTGTAAAAAAACGACATTTTTTACAGTCTTTCGAGCTCAATTACCTCCAAATTATCGATTTTTGAACCGTCAATAGTGAACCGTAAGAGCGTTTGACAAGGTTGCCATCCTTGTTTTCCTGCTGCACCGGGATTCATGGTGAGCATCTTAAACAGCGAGTCATATTGCACTTTGAGGATATGGCTGTGACCGCAGACGAACAAGTCAGGCGGTTCTTTGCGAAACATCGGAATGAGCCATGGGTTATAATGGCCGGGATAACCGCCGATATGGGTCATAAGTACATTGACGTCTTCCACTTTGAAACGATAGAACTCGCTTAACGAATACCGCACGTCTCCGCTGTCCATATTTCCAAACACGGCACGGGTAGGCTTGAATTCCCGTAATGCCTGCAGCACTTCGGCGCTGCCTATATCGCCTGCATGCCAGATCTCATCCACATCTTTGAAATGCGCAAAGATGCGTTTGTCCAGCAGACCATGGGTGTCCGATAAAACGCCGATTCGTGTCATTTGCGGGTGATGAAATGAATGGATCCCATCGTAGCTAACAGGCATACGATGCTGACCGTAATGAAGAAGACCAGGTCACGGAGGTCCAATACACCGCGTGAGATGGAGGTATAATGGTCTTGAAGCAGTACCCAGTAAAGCACAAAACAAGCGAGTGCAGCGATGATGAAGCATACGATCTGACTCTTACTGAACGTAGCGCAGAGCAGGCCGATGGCCATGAACGTACCCGATAGCAGGATAAGTCCGATGAACGAGCCCAAGAAAGCACCGCTGTCTAAGTTTCCCATCGGTTCTGCCATGTAAGAGACTACGAAATAGTGCACAAAACACGGCAATAAGCCGATGAGCACCAAGGTCCATGCCGCCAGGTACTTACCGGTTACGATACGAGCTAAGGAGATGGGTTTGGTGCAGATCAGATCCCACATGCCTGATTGCCGCTCTTCTGAGAACAGCCGCATCGTCAGCGCAGGGCAGAGGAACATAAAAAGCCACGGACTGAGTTGAAACAATCCGTCCACTTGGGCGTATCCCGACTCAATGATATTCCATTGACCCGGGATCACCCAAAGGAAAAGACTGATCGCCAAGAGGTACAATCCGATGACAATGTACGCAATAGGCGTAGAGAAATAATATCTTAATTCTTTAAAGTACATTAGCCTTTAGCCTTTCGCCATTAGCCATTAATGCTTAATCTCCAAATTCTTGTTCACCGGAGTCTTTGGGAAGAAGATCCAGAAACATACGGCAACGAGCAGTGCAAAACCGGCGAAGATGAACCATGCTTCTCTCCATCCGTCCCATACAGCCATCGGTCCTGCGTCTTGTACTTCCTGTGCCATGACGAGTTTATTGACGATTGCTTGTGCAGAGAGTGTACCGATGGTAGCACCCAGACCGTTGGTCATCATCATGAACAGACCCTGTGCCGAGGAACGTTGCTCCGGATGCGTCTCCTGATCTACGTACAAAGCTCCGGAGATATTGAAGAAGTCAAACGCAAAACCGTACACAATGCAACTGAGTACAAACAGGATCACGCCGGGCATACCCGGGTCACCGGCACCGAAGAAACCGAAACGGAACACCCAGGCAAACATCGCCATCAGCATCACGTTCTTGATACCGAATTTCTTGAGGAAGAACGGAATGGCAAGGATACACAGTGCTTCGCAGATCTGGGAAATAGAGATCAACATGTTAGCATGTTGTACACCGAAGGTGTCTGCAAAACTCTCGATATTACCGAAGGAAGTGATGAACGGGTTGGCATAGGAGTTGGTCACCTGCAAGCACATACCGAGCAGCATGGAGAAGATGAAGAACAAGGCCATCTTCTTTTGCTTAAAGAGCGTAAAGGCTTTTAAACCAAGTGCTTCCACCATGTTCACTTTACCTTCTACTTTCTTGATCTCACACTTCGGCAAGGTCAGTGAATATAAAGCCAACAAGATACTTAATCCACCACTGACCACGAACTGCCAAGGCGTAGCCTGAAATCCTAACAGGTCAATGGCCCACATCATGGCGATGAATCCTACCGTACCGAAAACACGAATCGGCGGGAAGTCTTTGACCGTATCCATGCCGGCTTTGACTAAGGCATTGAATGCCACCGAGTTGGTCAAGGCAATGGTAGGCATGAAGAAGGCTACGGATGCCGTGTAGAGGGTGAAGAGGATGGTGAAATCCACTTGGGTAGCCGTGTACGCATACATTCCGGCACCGCACATGAAGAGTCCGGCTAAGCAGTGACAGAGACTAAGCACTTTCTGCGCCTGCATCCAGCGATCGGCCACGATACCCATCAAGGCCGGCATGAACAAACTGACGATACCCTGAACGGAGTAGAACCATCCGATGTTAGAACCCATACCGATCTTTGCCAGATAGGTACCCATCGAGGTCAAATACGCACCCCAAACAGCGAACTCCAGGAAGTTCATGCCAATGAGGCGAAACTGTAATGATCTGTTTTTCATAATAATATCGATTAATTGTTAAAACTCTGAGGTAAAGTGGAACTTAATATGCTTATAGTCCTGCTGCGCCATATTAAGCACGTAGGCACTGTCGGCCATGAAGACATCACGTCCCTCTTTGTCGTATGCCATGTACTGGGCCTTGCGTTTCTTAAACATATCCAGTTCGGCATCGTCGTCAGACTCTATCCAGCAGGCTTTATACATCTGCAGCGGCTGCCATTTGCATTTGGCCTGGTACTCATGCTCCAGACGGTATTGGATGACCTCAAACTGCAGTTGACCTACGGTACCAATGATCTTCCGGCCGTTCATCTGGCTGATAAAGAGCTGTGCCACACCTTCATCCATCAACTGGTTCACACCTTTTTCCAACTGCTTCTGCTTCATCGGATCGGCGTTGTCGATATACTTGAACATCTCCGGCGAGAAAGAGGGTAGGCCTTTGAAATGCAGATGTTCGCCGGCCGTCAGCGTATCGCCGATCTTGAAGTTACCGGTATCGGGCAGACCCACTACATCGCCTGCAAAGGCTTCATCGACGGTCTCTTTCTTCTGCGCCATGAAGCAGGTAGGTGCCGCAAATCGCATCTGCTGGTCTTTGCGCACATGATAATAATAGGTGTTACGCAGGAACTTACCGGAACAGATCTTAAAGAACGCGATGCAGGAACGGTGGTTCGGATCCATGTTGGCATGGATCTTAAAACAGAATGCCGTAAACTTATCTTCCATCGGTTCTACGGTGCGCTCTTCCGCCGTCACGGGGAGTGGGGAAGGAGCGTTGGCTACCAGAAAGTCCAGTAACTCTTGTACTCCTACCGTCTTGTATGCCGAACCGAAGAATACCGGCGCCAGATCTCCTCTGAGGTACGCTTCCCGGTTAAACTCCGGATAGACACCGTCGATCATCTCGAGGTCCTCTTGCAACTTCTCCGTTAACTCTTTCGGTCGGTTGTTTAAAGCGAACACGCTTTCGAATTTCAGTCCTTGTCCGTTCGCCCAGGTAACGGGTGTGCAGTGAATACCGAGTTCCTTTTCCGCTTCATCTATCAGATCAAAAGGATCTTTACCTTCCCGGTCCATTTTGTTCATGAACACCATGACGGGCGTCTTACGCATGCGGCATACTTCCATCAGACGACGTGTCTGCGTTTCCACACCTTTGGCGGAGTCGATCACGACGATGGCACTGTCCACTGCGGTCAAGGTGCGGAAGGTATCTTCCGCAAAGTCCTGGTGACCCGGCGTGTCGAGGATGTTGATGTGATAGTTCTGATAGTCGAATCCCATGACGGACGTTGCCACCGAGATACCACGTTGTTTCTCGATCTCCATCCAGTCGGACGTAGCGGTCTTGCGGATCTTGTTCGACTTAACCGCTCCTGCCACGTGAATCGCACCGCCGTATAACAGCAGTTTCTCCGTTAACGTGGTCTTACCCGCATCCGGGTGCGAGATGATGGCGAACGTCCGGCGTCTTAATATTTCCTGTTGGTCGCTTGGATTTAACATTTTAACGATTTAACAGTTTAACGGTTTAACGCAAACTTGCATGGAACTGATTCTCGAATGTCGCCTTGAGGCGGTTCATAATATTCTCGATCTGCGTATCTTTCAACGTGTTCTCGGCATCTTGGAGAATGAAACTGAGTGCATAACTCTTCTTGCCTTCCTCCAGATTCTTACCCTCATACACATCAAACAGATAAACATTCTTGAGCAGTTTCTTCTCGGTTGCAAACGCTGCACGTGCGAGATCTGCAAACTCCACCTTCTTATCCACCAACAACGCAAAGTCACGTTTTACTTCCGGATATTTCGGCAGATCATTGATCACGGCTTTGTATTGTTTGTTCAGTTTCAGCAGTTCTTTCCAGTACAGGTCGGCATAGAACACTTCCTGATCAATATCAAACTGCTTAAGCAGTTGTCTGGACACGATCGCGATGTAACCAATTGCCTTTCCGTTTTGCGCTTTGAGTACCAAACCGTCTGAGAAGCATTCCACAATACCGCAACTCTTGTCTCCTTGCGGATCCACCGCCGGTTCTAAAGTCAGTTTCGCTACGTCCACACCCAAGCGAACCAGGATATTGTTTACATATGCACGCAGTTGGTAGAAAGTGGTTTTCTCCTCTTTGCGTACCCAAGTCTGTGCGGCTTTATTACCCGTTAACCACAATCCCAAATGCGGCTCTTCGGAGTAAGCAATTAATGGATCTTCATTCGCCCGTTCGTCCTTTCGCCTTTCGCCATTAAAATGATAACAGTTTCCGAACTCATAGAACTTAAGGTCGCTGTTCTTACGGTTTGCATTGCGTTGGATAGACTCCAGACCTCCAAAGAGTAGGGTCTGACGCATCACGCCCAGATCCTGACTTAACGGATTCATGATGGTGACGCAGGTGTTGAGCCATCCGTCTTTGTAGTACGAGGTCTTGGTAAGCGAGTTGTTAAGGATCTCATTGAATCCCTGTGCCGTCAACTGCTCAGCGATGCGGCGGCGTAACTTCTCCGGATCGGGTTTAACGCCGTAAGCCAGACTGGTGTTGAGTTTCTCCGGGAACTCCACATTGTCATATCCGTATATACGAAGTATATCTTCCACTACGTCGCACTCGCGTTGTACATCTACGCGGTAACGCGGTACTTCCAACTCCCAAATAGAGCCGTTCTTGGACTTGATAACGATCTCCAGCGCTTTGAGAATGGTCTCGATATGCTCTTCTCCGATTGCTTTTCCGATCAGGCTGTTCACACGCTGAATATCGATGGTGACCGGCCACGGTTTGAAGTCACCGTTGATCGTGTCGGTTATATTCATCGCTACTTGTCCTCCGGCTACTTCCTGAATCAGCAATGCAGCCCGTTGGAGCACATAGATCGTGTTGTTTGGATCACAACCACGCTCGTAACGGAACGAAGCGTCCGTCTGCAATTGATGACGACGGCTGGTCTTACGGATGGTTACGGGATCGAAATAAGCGCTCTCCAGGAATACGTTCTTCGTGTTCTCCGTCACACCGCTCTCCAAACCACCGAACACACCGGCGATACACATGGCTTCGTCTTTGTTCGCAATCATCAAGTCGCGATCATTCATCTCACGTTCTACACCATCCAAGGTGACGAATTTCTCACCCTGTTTGGCATAACGCACATGAATCTCGTGTCCTTTGATCTTATCGGCATCGAAGGCATGCAATGCTTGACCGCATTCGTGCAGCACGAAGTTGGTTACATCCACAATGTTATTGATCGGTCTCAAACCAATGGCTAACAGACTGTTCTTCAGCCATTCCGGACTTTCCTTCACTTCGACCCCTTGGATACTTACACCCGAGTAACGGGGGCACGCATCCGGTGCGTCCACGTTCACCTGAATAGGCAGCGCATTATTGTCGATCTTGAAGGCTTCCACGCTCGGTTTCGTCATGGCAATATTTTGTCCGTGCGCCTGATAATAAGCGTACAAATCTCTTGCAACGCCGTAGTGGGAAGCGGCATCGGAACGGTTCGGCGTGATATCCACTTCGATGATCGTGTCGTTCTCGATGTGGTAATATTCCGCAGCCGGCATACCTACCGGTGTGTCTTGCGGCAGCACGATGATACCGGCATGGTCGGTTCCTACACCGATCTCATCTTCCGCACAGATCATACCCCAACTGTCCTCACCGCGTAACTTACCTTTCTTGATCGTGAACGACTGATCGCCGTCATAGAGCACGGTACCGACCGTCGCTACAATGACCTTCTGTCCGGCTGCCACGTTCGGCGCACCGCACACGATAGGCAGCGGTTCTGCACCGCCTACGTTCACTTTTGTAATATGCAAATGATCGGAATTCGGGTGTGCCTCACAGGTCAGTACTTCACCGACCACTAAGCCTTTTAAACCACCCTTGATCGTCTCTACTTCCTCTACTGTTCCTACCTCGAGACCGATAGAAGTAAGGATTTTCGCTACGGTCTGCGCATCATCGTGCAGATCAATGTAGCGTTTTAACCACTTGTACGAAATATTCATATGTTTGTTATTCTTTTATGCTTAAGTACAAAATCGGGCGCAAAGTTACAAAAAATATTTCACATACGCAAGTGCGCGCGTATTTTTCCTTAATTTTAGCATAATTATTTGTGTATGTCAACTTTTTTTTGTAATTTTGCAGCCGAATGCGTAAATTTGGATTCATAGTATTGTTGACGCTTGTCTTGGCCGGCTGTGCGAATAGGGGAGTAGGACCGCAAGGAGGTCCTAAGGATTCTATTCCTCCCATTCCGCGTTTCTGTGAACCGGAGTTAGGTGCATTGAATTATCATGGGAACAAGATAGAGGTGACGTTTGACGAGTATATCCAGTTGGATAATATCGGTACGAACCTGATGATGTCTCCTCCGCAGCAGAATCCGCCGGAGGTGAAAGCAAGAGGAAAGAAGTTGATTGTTCAATTCAAAGACTCTTTGTACGACAACACTACTTATACCCTTGATTTTGGTTCTGCCGTGTGCGATTATAGAGAAAAAGTGCCGCTTAAAGGCTATTCGTTCTATTTTTCCACCGGAGAAGAGATCGATACGCTGGAGACAACCGGTTATGTGTATGATGCAATGAATCTGAATCCGGTGAAGGGAGTGACGGTAGGTATCTACCGGAATTTGGCGGATAGTGCGTTTGTTCGTGATCCTTTTTTGCGCATTGCTAAAACCGATTCGGCAGGCGGATTCCGTATTAAGAATATCCATCCCGGTACGTACAGGATTTATGGTGTGGATGATCTGAGTCGGGACTATCGTTTGACGATCGGTGAGGCCTTGGCCTTTGCGGATGAGACGGTGACGATTCAGGATTCGGATACCATCGTTTCTGCTACGAATCTGTTCCTTTTCAAGGAAGCGCAGCAGAAACTGTATTTGCAACGGGCCTTACGGGATGAGCGGCATAAGATCACGCTTCTTTTCTCTGCTCCGCCGGACAGTGCGCCGATCCTGCGTCCGTTATGCGACACGCTCAATTATCACATCAGCTATTCTGCCAAGATGGATACGGCGATCGTGTGGCTGGCAGATAGTATGTCCATTGAGCAGGACTCCTTGTTCTTTGAGGCACGATACCGTCAGACCGATTCGCTGTATAACCTGGTGTGGGTGACGGATACTTTACGTACCATCTGGCGTGCACCGAAGTTGTCCGAGAAAGCCAAAGAGACGCAGGCGCGTATCAACCGAAACAGACGGATCGAGATCAAATGTAATGCCCGTAAAGGTTTTGAAATCTACGACACCTTGCGTCTTATAAGCAATGCTCCTTTAGCTTCGATTAATGCAGATGCAATGCATCTGTACGAGATCACGGATACGGTACGCACACCGATTCCTTTCTCGATAGCGCCGTATGACACCTTACCGATGAAGATCGCCATCTTGGCGGATATGAAGCCGGAAGGACATTATGAGTTGTTGCTGGACAGCGGTGCGTTGCACGATATTTACGGCATCACGCATATCAAGGCGAACTATGGTCTGCTGGTGAAAGCGCTATCGGACTATTCCACTCTACGCGTCAAACTGGTTCCTTTTGAACCGAAGGCACGTATCCAGGTGCTGAACAGTAAGGATGAGGTGCTGCGTGAACTCCCGGCCAAAGAAGAGGGTGCACTCTTTGAATATCTGAAGCCGGACGGTTATTATCTGCGGCTGTATATCGATGAAAACAAGGACGGACAATGGACCACAGGAAGCTGGGAGAATCATCGCCAGCCGGAAGCGGTGTGGTACTTCCCGCAGAAGATACAGACCAAGTCCAATTGGGATTTTGAGGAAGAATGGAACTATCAGTCTGTGGAGCAGACGAAGTCGAAACCCATAGAGTTGATCAAACTGGGCGGTTCAAAGAAATAGTCCAACGCCGTAAGCCGTAGAGGCAGTTAGCGCACCAGAAGGCGTATTGAGCGGCCATGCAGTAATTGCCGGCACGCAGCCACATCACGACGCTCAGGATATCTACCGCCAGCCAGATAAACCAATGTTCCCTGTACACAAGAATCATCAGTATCTGTGCGACCAGCGCCGGTACGGTGGTAAAGGCATCCAGATAAGGCTGGGTGTCATCGGTCCATGCGGAAAGTCCCCATCCGGTCAGAAATGAACCGACGGCTGTCAGGACAATGATCCATGCCAGTATCGAGTAGGGAACACGACGGGGACTGACCACGTAGGCATCCTCTTTTTTTGTTAAACGACGTTTCCAAACCACCACACCGTAGATCATGGTGACGAAATAATAGGCATTGATGCCCACTTCGGCATAAAAACGCTGGGTCAGGCACAGATACGTGTACGTGATGACCTGTGCAAAGCCGAAGACGAAATTCAGGATATTGCCTTGTGCGGCCAGACAAACGGAGAAGATACCCAAACAACCGCTTAGCAGCGACAGCCATGAGTCATGGGGCATCAACAGATAAGTGACCACTTGGATCACTAATCCGAAACCGATAAAACTATAATCGAAAATCTTATTTCTCATTCGGCATCTTCAGCGAATAGAGAATAGCCGTCATCTGCTGGATGGCATTGCGTTTCTTCTGACCCGGCGCAAAGAGAAATCCTTCTGCGTGCACCACTTTTCCGTTCACCTGATCCAAACGCGTCAAACTGACAAACGGACCACCCATCGATTCGCCGTCTTTGATCTTCCATAAGCCGCGTGTCTCCATGCCGTAGAAACCGCCGACCGTATCATTTAATGCTGAAACGGGACGGGATACAGGCGGAATATGCTTGGTTTCCGTGGTCATATAACTGCCGGGAACTTGAGCGCTCACAAGACGACTTACCACCTCATTGCGCATGGTAATGATGGCCTCGTTGTCGAACTGCTCTTGGGACGTGTACGGATAAGTATAGATCATGATATCCTTACGCATCGGACCTTTGTTATTGCAGCACCACAGCACCTCCGTATTGAGCTCAGAAAGGGTGGTGTCTTGAATCAGCATATAATCGGACGGAATATACATTTGGTATTTGGAGCGCTTCAGTACGGCCACGGCATCCTCATTCAGATCGGCTTGGTAGAAACGGATCTGGCGGGATAACTCTTCGCGAATAAACCATTCCCGAATGGCTTCGCCGTTTTCCTCCCAATAGGCATCAAAAGCTTCTTTGCTCGGTGCCTTGATACGCATATATGCCTGCGGTTTGGACCACACATTACGTGCGGTGCTGGCTTTGACCTTGGTGTATTGACGGGGATCAATGTCGATCTGCAATATATTACGAGTGGCTTTCAAATAGTTGTCGAATTGAGCATGCGGCACATGCGACACCGTAAACGTGTGCTCCAACTGCGGCAGACCATACAGATCTTCCGACATTGTGGTCTTCACCGACTCTGTCACATCATCATCGCATACCACCAGACACTCGTAAATAGAACCGGTGGCAGAAGTTAAAAAACGACCGTCACTGTCACAACTAACCAACACCAGCGCTATCAGCGCAAAAAACAATACTTTTTTCATAATCTGTACGAATTTGGGTGCAAAGATACAAAAAAATATTTAATTTTGCAAAAAAAGAGGGAAAAAATTTGCATATTTCATTTTTTTTTACTAATTTTGCAGCGGAAAGTGAAAAGAATACCATAAATCTTATAAAAATCACCTACTTATGACATTATCCAACGAGTATGTTTTTTTGACTACGGATGTAGAGGGTTTTCGCGTGTGTCGTGACACCCGTTCCGAGTCCGGTATGACCATTATCTTCTGTAAGAAGGGCCATATTGATGTGTACATGTACGGCGAGATGGTGCGTATCGCAGAGAATGATCTGTTTGTACGTATACCGAGTTATGATTTTCAATTAGGTCCCTATGAGATTTCGGACGATTATGAGTTCATGCAGGTGACGATAGATGCCGAGATTTTCGAGCAGATCATGTATGATCATCTGCGCGTAGAGCCGAACTGGTATCCCAAGCAGATGTATATCAAAGAGCATCCGATTTTCCATTTGAATGAACCGAGCAAGGAGTTTTTCTTCGCTTATTTCCATCTTGTGCTGTTGCAGATGCAGGATCGTCCTTCGGAGTACCGCACGCAGATCATGAAGACCTTGCTGAGAGCCGCTACGATGGAGATGCTCAATTATATCGACAAGTTAGCGGTGATTAAAACCGATGAGTTGGCGCGTATGTCGGTTAACCAGAGCGATTACACTTTCCGTGAATTCATGCGTTTGCTGCAGCAGTATCCGCATAAAAGAGAGGTACAATGGTATGCGAAACAAATCGATATCACGCCGAAATACCTGTCGGAAATATGCAAGGAACGCAGCGGTAAGTCGGCCAGTGAGTGGATTGCGGATATTACGGTAGCCGAATTGAAGCATATGCTGCGGAATACCACTAAACCGATACGGGATATCGCACAGGAGATGGAGTTCCCGAATGCCAGTTTCTTCTGCCAATACACCAAGAAACACACGGGTCTTACTCCCAATCATTTCCGCAAACAGAAACAACAATGATACGAAAAAGGCTGACCAACGTCAGCCTTTTTTATAACCATTAGCCTTTAGCCATTATTACCATGCAAAGAGCGGATGTTTCATCATCTCCCTGTTCACTTCTTCGCGAACGGAAGCGATGACAGCTTCGCTGGTAGGATCTTGCAGTACCTTATCGATCAACTCTACGATCCACGGCATCTGATCTTCCTTCAGACCACGGGTCGTGATAGCCGGTGTACCGAAACGCAGACCGGAAGTCTGGAAGGCCGAACGGCTGTCAAACGGCACCATGTTCTTATTGGTGGTGATGTCTGCGGAAACCAATGCTTGTTCAGCTACCTTACCCGTCAACTCCGGATATTTGGTGCGCAGGTCGATGAGCATCGAGTGGTTATCCGTACCGCCGGAGATCACTTTGTATCCCTTGTCGATGAACGCTTGTGCCATCACGGCTGCATTCAGCTTCACTTGCTTCTGATACACCTTGAAGTCTTCTGTCAGTGCCTCACCGAAAGCAACGGCTTTGGCTGCTATCACGTGCTCCAGCGGTCCACCTTGCGTACCCGGGAAAACAGCGGAGTCGAGTAGGGCAGACATCTTCTTGATCTCTCCTTTCGGCGTGGTCTTTCCCCACGGATTATCGAAGTCCTTACCCATCAGGATCACACCGCCACGGGGACCACGAAGGGTCTTATGCGTCGTGCTGGTAACGATATGGGCGTATTTCAACGGATTATCCAGCAAACCTGCAGCAATCAGACCTGCCGGGTGCGCCATATCCACCATAAAGATCGCACCAATCTCATCGGCTACGCGACGGATACGGGCATAGTCCCATTCCCGGCTATACGCCGAAGCACCGGCAATGATCAGTTTCGGTTTGTGGGTACGTGCCTTCAACTCCAAGTCATCGTAGTCCACACGACCGGTCTCTTCGTTCAGATCATAACCGATGGCGTTGAACATCAAACCGCTGAAGTTCACAGCTGAACCGTGACTGAGGTGTCCTCCGTGACTCAGGTTCAGACCCATGAACGTATCTCCGGCTTTGAGACAAGCCATGAAAACGGCCATGTTCGCTTGTGCACCCGAGTGCGGTTGTACATTGACATACTCTGCGTCATAGAGCCGTTTGAGACGGTCACGGGCGATGTTCTCTGCAATATCGACTACCTCGCAACCACCGTAATAACGGTGACCCGGGTAACCCTCTGCGTACTTATTGGTCAGTACACTACCCATCGCTTCCATCACCTGATCGCTGACGAAGTTCTCGCTGGCGATTAACTCAATTCCTTTGGTCTGACGCTCCCGTTCACGACGGATGACGTCAAAAATCTCATTGTCACGATTCATATATTCTGTATTTAAATAGCAAAGGGAACGTATCCGTTCCCCTTGAGCCACTTCCCGGACTCGAACCGGGGACCTACGCATTACGAATGCGTTGCTCTACCAACTGAGCCAAAGTGGCGGAGCTTCAAAAGCGGGTGCAAAGGTACTGCTTTTTTTTGGAATATGCAAATATTTTCGCATTTTTTTTGCATATATGGTATAATTTTTGTACCTTTGCAGCCGGAAATGAGAAAATTCGCGTTCATAGTAGCCTTTTTGGCGGGTTTTGGGGTTAGCCTTGCGCAGACGCACACGCATGTGTACGATCCTAATATACGTACGTTACGCGTAGAGCGTGATGTGTTGCGTCTCGGCGAAGAGGACCAACTCCATATCTCGTTTGACGAGATGAGTCACGATGTGCATTTCTATACCTACACGGTGCACATGCGCAACAGCGATCTGCTGAGCAATGAGTACCTGAAGGGGTTTACTACGCAAGATATCGTGGACTATGAACATTCGCTCAACACCAGCCGCGAATATACGCATTATTGGTTTGATTTCCCGAACGAGGACATGCAATTGACCAAAAGCGGTCAGTATTGTCTGACGATCTACGAGGACGGTAATCCCGAGAACAAAAAGGCCGAAGTGGAGTTCTGTGTGGTAGAACCCTTAGTTAAGATCGATGCCAGTGTACGTGCCAACACGGATATCGAGTTCAACGGCAGGTACCAGCAAGTGGATCTGGATCTGAATATCGCAGCGCTGAATATCAACGATCCGCATGAGGTGAGAGTAGTGGTGACCCAGAACAACCGTACCGATAATGCCGTCACGCTGACGCAGCCTACGTTTTTTGAATCCAAGCGGCTTCGTTATACCAACAACAAAAACCTGATCTTCGAAGGCGGAAACGAGTACCACCATTTCGATGCCTTCTCCTGTTTCTATGCCGGTTATGGGATAGATCGCGTCTTCCATGAGAACGGCGATTATCAGGTGTTGCTTTTCTCGAACGAGATCACGCAGGGACAGTATATCCATGAGTTTGACTCCAACGGCCGTTATGTTGTCAATGCCGAGCGAACCAACGATCCGGATACCGAAGCGGAATATATGTGGGTGCATTGGACACTTCCCGTAGAGAAACCATGGTTCGATGGCGCACTCTACATAGGCGGCGAACTCTTCAATAACGAGATGAATCTTACGAACCGCATGCAGTACGATGCCCAGGCGAAGTGCTATTGGCTCTCCTCTCTTGTCAAACAAGGCGGCTTCGATTACCAGTATTGGTTCGTACCCAAAATCAACAATCAACAATCAACAATAAACAATAAAAATACTACCACCCAACGAGTGGATGGTAGTTATTGGCAAACGGAAAACGAGTATGCGGTCTATGTGTTCTGGCGTCCTTTCGGTGCCCGTTATGACCGTTTGGTCGGTGTGACAACAACCGTTAGCCGCTAACCTTTCACCTTTCACTTTTCACTTTCCAAGGCGCGCTTTAATCGCTTTACTTTCAGCCTCATAACCCGGTTTGTCTAATAAGGCAAACATATTCTTTTTGTATGCCTCTACGCCCGGTTGATTGAACGGATTCACGTCCAGTACGTATCCGGAGATACCGCAACCGCGTTCGAAGAAATAGATGAACTGACCGATGTTGTACTCGTCGATCTTCTCGAACGAGATATGGATGTTCGGAACACCACCGTCCACGTGTGCCAGTTGCGTACCGAGTTCAGCCATCTTGTTCACTTCATCGACCCGCTTACCGGCGAGGAAGTTGAGTCCGTCGAGGTTCTCCTCATCCATCGGAACGAGTACCTGCTTGTTGGCTTTCTCGATCGAGATGACGGTCTCGAAGATCGAACGCTCACCGTCTTGGATCCATTGACCCATCGAGTGCAGATCGGTTGTGAAATCGACACTTGCCGGGAAGATACCCTTATGGTCTTTACCTTCACTCTCACCGTACAACTGTTTCCACCACTCGCTGAAATAATGCAGTTTGGGGTTGAAGTTCACAAGAATCTCGATCTTCTTTCCGCTGCGATAGAGCGCGTTACGGATTGCCGCATACCGGCATGCCGGGTTCTCGGCAAACGGCACTTTGACGTCCGTTGCTTTCTCCATATCCTGCGCACCCTTCACGAGCGCCTTGATATCGCCACCTGCAACCGCGATCGGCAGCAGACCTACCGGTGTGAGCACCGAGAAACGACCACCTACGTTATCGGGAATGACGAAAGTCTTGTATCCCTCTTTGGTTGCAAGCGAGCGCAGTGCACCTTTCGCACGGTCGGTCACAGCGACGATACGGTGTTTCGCTTCCTCTTTGCCTACCTGCTTCTCCAGCATGGTCTTCAGCAGACGGAAAGCCAACGCGGTCTCGGTCGTCGTACCGGATTTCGAGATGTTGATGATACCGAACTGCTTGTCGGCAATGAACTCCATGAGCTCTGCCAAGTAGTCCTCACCAATGTTGTTACCGGCATAGACTACATACGGATTTTTACGGCCTTTCGCTACGAAGGCGTCAAAAGATGATGCTAAAGCATCATTCACGGCACGGGCACCCAGATAGGAACCACCGATACCGGCTACGATCACTACCTCGCAACGACGACGCAGCTCGTCAGCACAAGCCTGTACTTCATCCAGGAAAGCATCCGTGATCGAGGAGGGCAGATGTACCCATCCGATGTAGTCATTACCTGCACCCTGCCCGTTCTCTAACAATGCGTTAGCGGCTTCCGTTTGTGCTTCCAGTTGTTTCAATGCTGCCGCGTCAACAAACGAAGCAGCGTTCTTCAGACATAATTGCATATTATTGTAGTTTTGTTGTTAATGACTTGATGATCGGTTTTGCTTTCTGCTTGTTGTACAGGATCTCGTACATCGCATCGACGATGGGGATCGACACACGCAGACGCTCGTTGATGTCATGGATCGCCTTGGTGCCGTAATAGCCTTCGGCTACCATCTCCATCTCCATCTGCGCAGCCTTCACCGAGTATCCCAGACCTAACATTTGACCGAACTGACGGTTACGGCTGAACTGAGAATAACCCGTTACCAGCACGTCGCCCAGGTATCCCGATGCGGTGATGTCACGCGGCACATTGCTTACCGCCGTCGCAAAACGCTGGATCTCCTGAATGGAGTTGGACAGCAGCACGGCTTGGAAATTATCGCCGTAATGCAGCGCCTGACACATACCGGCGGCAATGGCGTAGATGTTCTTGAGCACCGAACTGTACTCCAGACCGATCACGTCGTTCGAGATCGTCGTGTGAACATACTCCGTCTGGAACAGTTTCGCCCATGCCTCGGCATTCTGCCGGTTCTCGCAACCGATGGTGAGGTAACTCAACCGCTCCAGAGCGATCTCTTCCGCATGACACGGACCGGCAATAACGCCTAACTGGTCATACGGGATACCGAAACGCTGGTGCAGATAGTCCGTGATGATGATGTTCTCCTCCGGAATCATACCTTTGACTGCGGAAATAACCACTTTATGGGTCATATCGCGACGGATCTTACTCAGCGTCTGCTTCACGTATGGTGAAGGAATGGCTAATATCAGCACATCGGATTGTGCTACGGTCTGGTTGATGTCGGAAGAGAAATGAATACGACTCACCTCAAACTCCGCTACACCCAGATAATTCGGGTTCTTTCCGGTGGTGATGAACTCATCGATCACCTCCTGCCGACGGATGAACCAGTTGATCTCTCCCTGATTCTGCATCACGATCTTCGCCAACGCCGTCGCCCATGATCCGGAACCTAAGATGGCTACTTTTCTATACATATCCTTTGTCCTTTGTACATTGTACATTGTACATCGTCCCTTATTCCGGACGCATCGTCGGGAACAATAAAACCTCCTGTATGGTGGGCTGTCCGGTCATAAACATCGTCAGACGGTCGATACCGATACCGATACCCGAGGTCGGCGGCATACCGTACTCGAGTGCACGCATGAAGTCATGATCGATCACCATCGCCTCGTCGTCACCCTTGTCGGCTAACTTCATCTGCTCCACAAAGCGGTTGTATTGGTCAATGGGGTCGTTGAGTTCGGAATAAGCGTTCGCCAACTCCTTACCGTTCACCATCAACTCAAAACGCTCGGTCAGACCCGGTTTGCTGCGGTGCATCTTCGTCAGCGGAGACATCTCCACCGGATAATCGGTGATGAAAGTCGGCTGGATGAAGGTGCCCTCGCAAGTCTCACCGAAGATCTCGTCGATCAGTTTGCCCTTACCCATGTGCTCCGTATCTTCCACACCTAATTTCTTGGCCTCCACACGGATCTCGTCTTCGGTCATGGACGCCAAGTCCAGACCCGTCTTCTCCTTGATGGCATCGAGGATAGGCAGACGGCGGTACGGTGCTTTGAAATCGACCTCGTGGTCACCGATCTGCACCTTGGTCGTGCCGTTGACCGCAATAGCGATCTTCTCTAACAACTGCTCGGTGAAGCTCATCATCCAGTTATAGTCCTTGTATTGTACGTACAGCTCCATGCAGGTGAACTCGGGGTTGTGGCTGCGGTCCATACCTTCGTTACGGAAGTTACGGCCGATCTCATACACACCCTCAAAACCGCCTACGATCAGCCGCTTCAGGTACAACTCCGTTGCGATACGCAGGTACATATCTACGTCCAGCGAGTTATGATGCGTGATGAACGGACGAGCCGAAGCACCACCGGCAATCTGCTGCAGGATCGGGGTCTCCACCTCCGTGTAACCTGCCTCGTCGAACACCTGACGCATGGTGCGCAGGATCGTCGCACGCTTGAGGAACGTGTCCTTCACGCCTTCGTTGACTACCAAGTCCACGTACCGTTGACGGTAACGCTGCTCCGGATCATTAAATCCGTCATAAGCCACACCGTCCTTGTATTTCACGATCGGTAACGGACGAAGACTCTTCGCCAGCACCGTCAGTTTCTTGGCATGCACGGAGATCTCACCCATCTGGGTGCGGAACACAAATCCCTCGATACCGATGAAGTCACCGATGTCCAGCAGTTTCTTGAATACCACGTTGTACATCTGCTGCTCTACGGTCAATCCACCATTTGCATCATTTGCACCATTTGCATCATTCGGCTCCGCAGGAGCTTGAATATCATCGCGGCTCACATACACCTGGATACGTCCTTTGCTGTCCTGAATCTCGATGAACGACGCCTTACCCATGATTCGTTTGGACATCAAACGACCTGCAATCCGCACTTCATCACCCGTGTGCCAGATACGTTCACCATTTGCATCATTTGCATCATTTGCATCATTGTCCACGAAGTGGGCCTTAATTTCCGTCGAGTACCCCGTCACCACATATTCGGCTGCAGGGTAGGGATCGATGCCCATATCCCGCATGGTTTGCAGACTTTGTCTGCGTACGATTTCTTGTTCAGATAATTCCATATATTGTTCTGTTATTTTGCGCTATTATTTAGCTCTTTTTGTTCTTTTTTGTCCTTATTATTACGCATATGCGCACATATGCGCAAATTCGGTGCAAAGTTACTACTTTTTTTCGATATACACAAGAAAAAATGCAATTTTTAGAAAAAAAACGTCAAAACCGCAATGAACACACATTTATGTGTGAAAGTGTGAGTTTGTGAAGAAAAATTAGGCTGGTTGAATAAAAAGCAAATTTATATTTGCTCAAGTCATTTTTTTTTTGTAACTTTGCACCCGATTTGGGGTGCATAGCCAGTGCAAGACCCAATAGTAATAACCACAAATGACCAAAAAATATGGCAAGTATTCAAGACATCCATGCGTTAGAGGAGAAGATCTATGACGCAGTACAGGAGTACATCGACAACCCGAATGGGTATGAACATGCGACATTGCACGTCTATTTAGACCGCGATGAAATGGAGTATCAAGCAGAAATGGAAGACAATCTGCAAGGATCAGAAGATGATGGAATCTATTCTATTGAAACACTCGTACGCGAGGGCGATGATGGTTTAGAGCCGGATAACGATCGGGCAAGTGACATTGCAAATAGTTGGATATTCCTTGATTAATTAACGAACCGCTCAACCACAAACGACCAACAATGAGCGTAAACAACAGAACTATGGCAACGAGAATCCCAGCAGGTGGCGGCTTTGGTCGGCCTGTGGCATCTGCCGGGTGTTGCCTTTTAAAAGAATATAAATTCCACAACGATATGAGTAGTAAAAGTAATGATCAAGGGCGAGCATATGAGTTTGCTTGTCTTAACGAATTAGAAGAAGCGATTAAACAATATCGCCCTGTAAACGTACTGCATAATAGCAGTTATGAGGCAGCAAAGTATCACTATGAAATGCTATCTCCGACACAGAAACAGACATTTCACACGAGTGCTAAAGCCATGATTTCCTCCATCTTCGAGTGTGAACCGATGATGATAGAGACAACAAATGATGTATTAGAATTATTTATCCAGAAGGACGAAGAAGGGAAGAAAGGTGATGTGCGTGATATTATTATAGCTCGTTCTAAAGTGCAATGGGAAATAGGTTTAAGCATCAAACATAATCACTTTGCAGTTAAGCATAGCCGTTTTACCCCAACTACTTACAGAGAATATATATTTAGTGCTGCGTGATGGAAACATTTGATTATCAACATCAATTAATCCACTATAATGGTATGGCTTTTCCCTTTGTGGTTATTCATGAGCCGCAAACTGGCATAGACCATATAATAAGCACAGAGGATTTGAGTGAGCAACTATTTGATAATGATAAAGGGGGCTATAAGTCTAAAGATGCAGAATGGATTGATGAAAAAATAACCTATTTCGTGCAAACGGCGAAAGATTTAGAACGTTCTTCAAAAGATATATTAGCAGAAATTTATGATTAAGTACCAATTTTTTCCTCGTTCGCGAGGTGTTACACAGGAAATTCAAGATATTATCAATAGTTTTAAGGCTATTGAAAACCAAATTGATTCCGAAACAAGTGAACTTAAATCCAATGAAGTTCTCCAAATAGTGCGTCCATATCTGGAGCAGTTGCAATACACAGTAGAAACGGGGAAAGGAGTCAATGAGAAAATAGACGTGCCGGTACTTTTTGGTCAAGATAACAAGATAGACAAGTCTTTCTATGCCGATGCTTTAAGTGCAGATGGACGCATTGTTGTCGAGGTAGAAGCCGGACGCGCAACAGAGAATAATCAATTTCTCAAAGACTTATTTGAGGCATGTATGATGTTTGATGTGGAATATTTAGTACTTGCTGTGCGCAATGTATATCGCACGCATTATGATTTCGACAGAGTATATAGTTTCTTAGAAACGCTATACATTTCTAACAGACTTCACCTTCCACTTAAAGGGATTTTATTAATTGGCTATTAAATCGAATCAACAATGAAAGACGAAATAGTTTTATACCAGCCGAATGAGACCATCCAACTTGAAGTCCATTTGAAAGATGAAACCGTGTGGCTCACCCAGCAGCAAATAGCAGATTTGTTTGGTGTAAAGCAGCCTGCGATTTCAAAACACATCGCAAACATCTATAAATCAGGTGAATTGGACGAAGAGGGCACGTATTCCATTTTGGAATATATGGGGCATGACGGCAAGCAGCTCTATACGACTAAGGCGTATAATCTGGATATGATTTTATCCGTTGGCTACAGAGTAAATAGTACGAATGCAACTCGTTTCCGTCAATGGGCTAATCGCGTCCTAAAAGACTATCTCCTGCGAGGGTACGCATTCAATCAGCGTCTCGCCAATATCGAACACCAAATGGACGAACAGCGAGCAATTCTAGCTACTCACGAGGAAAAGATTGACTTTTTCGTACGAACCTCTTTGCCGCCGGTAGAAGGAATTTTCTATGATGGAGAGATTTATGAGGCGTATTCGTTTGTGTCCGATCTTATTCGTTCAGCTAAAACGCGAATTGTGCTGATAGATAACTATATCGACGACCGAGTGCTAACCATGTTGGATAAGCGAAACGATGGCGTAAAAGCAACAATCTACACCAAGAATTTTACCAAACAATTATCGTTGGATATTGAGCAGCACAATAAGCAGTTTGCTCCCATTGATGTTGAACCGTTCAACCTTTCTCACGACCGATTTATGATTATTGATGATGTCGTCTATCATATTGGTGCGTCCCTCAAAGACCTCGGAAAAGCATGGTTCGCGTTTACCAAGATGAATGATATATCGGCTGAAGAGTTGCTGGGACGAATCAAATAATAATTTAACAAGATACCACAAGACCGGAAACGAGTGTTTGTGGTCGGTATTCGTCAGGAACTCAATAAAGCCTGTTTGCTGCCAAACCCCACTACGGAACATCCCATTACGCTTCGGCAGGCAATAGGAGACATAAAAGAACAACCTCAATTCTATTCTGAGAAAGATGTAGTAAATCAGCAGTACACAAGTGTCCTAAATCACGATGTCTATAATGGCACATACGATGCTCGTTTCATGGCGCGTAATCGTGTGCGTAGTTGGGATGAGGTTTCGTTTACTATACAGGCACAAGCGAAGAATGAGCCATTACATCCACAAGCACCAAAGATGCAGTTTGTGTCTGCTGATAAACGCATATTTGCAAAAGGTTCAGAGCATCTGTATAGACGGTTAAGTGTCAGAGAGTGTGCAAGAATACAAACATTTCCGGATAGCTTCCGTTTTGTGTATTCAAACATACTGGATGGCTATAAGATGGTAGGAAATGCCGTTCCACCGCGGTTAGCAGAACAGATAGCATTGTGGATTAAGAACACGTTAAAATAAACAATTAGAATAGAATATAGTAAAAGAAAAAACCACATCGGTCTTCACAGAGGGATGTGGGGACACTTTACAAATTTTAAGTGTAAAATTTATGTATTATGTCACAATTTTACGCAAAGGCTGCGCAAAAAGTTGCGCAAAGGTACTACTTTTTTTTGATATGTGCAAATTTTATTTGAAAAATGAGTAAAATTTCTACAATTATTTGCATATATTAGAAAAAAAGTGTATCTTTGCAGAAAAATTAACCCTTAATTCTTAAATGTTATGATTGACAAGAGATTCTTTCAACTTGGAAAAATTTTATTTTTAGTATTCCTGTTTACAATATGCGGCAAGCCAAGTATGTATGCAGAAACTAAAGAGATGACACTTCATGTCGGGTATCACTTATGGGGGACTTCGTCCATAGTAGAAATAGCACCGATCAATGATCAAGTTGTAAAATTGGTAGTATTAGATGAACTGAGTTCAAATAAGTATGTTGTCTATAATACAACGTACTACTACAAAAGGGGGCAAAAAATTTATCGTCAACTCAGTAATTTAACAAATTCGTATTATTTCTTTCCTCTAGAACAGTATAAGGGAGTTAAAAACCCATCAGATCGTATTATTACAATACAATCATTCGGCTACAATTATATCAATATAAAAATAGAGGAAGTGTCTCAATCAGAACAGTAACACATGATGAACCCACATTTTTGTGTGAAAGTGTGAAGTGTGTGAAAGTAAAAAGTGCCCGGTGATGAGCCGAGCACTTTTGTTTAGACTTTACGCCACGTGGTTTCATTAATCTTCTCAATGCGGTTGGTGGCACGCCAACGATTCAGAACCATACTAATGGATGAACCTTTGACGGATTGTCCTTTACGGGCACGGAGTTTGATGAGGTCTGCAGCAGTAAACTCTTCCGGAAGCGAATCCAGCAATGAACGGACACTACCTTTATCGTTGGAGATTACCTCTAATGCACCTGTCAGTTCTTTCTCCATCTGTTCGCCCCAGAGTTCCATCTGATTGCGGAACACATATTCCGCTACCCATTCCGCAAACTGCCCTACAACATCTGTGTATTGATGGTCTTCCAATAAGTAGCAGAGCATACCTGCACGGAAGCCTATGACTGCTGCACGACGGCGGAGCACATCCATTGCATGACTGTCTGCATCGATCGCCTGTTGGCGTTTCTTCTCTAACCAGTCACCAATCACTTCTCCGACCTCCGGACAAACAATAGTGCCTTTCTCTACATCCAATCTGCGTGCCCAACGGATGACTTCTTCTTTCTCCTCATCAGAGTAGGGAGCAAAGACAGGGATCTCGGTGAAGGATGTGTCCGGCAGTTGTGCGAAACAAACACGGGTAGCAAGACCATTCTCCAGATCTTTAAAGAAACGACGGAGCGAGTTCGGAGTGCCAGTAAGCAACAGATTGTAGTACACTTTGATGTGGGCATTGAACGAAGCATCACTCATATACGCCTGTCCGTACTCGGCATTATCGAAAGCCAGACGGTAGATATCCGATTTCTGGGACCACACTCCGGCACGTTCACTCTTAACGAGCGTATCCATTTCTTCACCGATACCGATGAGATGCTTACCCTCTGCATAGGTCAGTAGTTGCAGCAGTTTCGCAATACTGATAGAGATGCCGTTGTTTCTCGGACAAGCGTGCGGATCTTCCGGTTGGTTCTTGGAGTTCTTCGAGGCACGCAAACGCTCTTTATACGCCTGTTCTTTCTCCCGTTCAATTGCATCTTGCTCGTTGATAGGCGTAAGCAGCAAGTCAATCGGTTTACGGATGAAACTCTTACCCGAAGCAGCCGGAGCCGTGATACAAGAGAAGAACGAAAGCGATTGTTCCTGACGATCCAAGTACTCAAAGCGGATATTGGTAGCAAGTGTTCCTAACACCGGTAAAGAGGCAATCACCATCGCCGGACGATAGTCTGCCGGTAGTCTACCGCACAGGATTTCGAGCAGACGAGGTAGAGGCGGTAATGGTAGAGCCGTAGATCTGTTCTGCGCTTTCTTCTCCACTTCCTCCGGACTCTTGGCATACTCCATATCACGCTCACAAACCGCAATGACACCTTCCATGATGTTCGGCATAAAGCTCTTACGAGGACGACCGATAGCGGAAGCGATAACCTGACGACGCTCTTGTTCTGACAGACCGAAATCCGGCAGCACTTGGAACAACAAATCGGCATTGAAATCGCAGATATACCGCATATAGTTTGCCAGTGTGAAGAATACGGTGTTTCGTTCTCCCTGTACCGCACCGTCACAGTTACCGGTCGCTAACAATAACTGCTTCACGATATCCTCGTAGGGGATTCCTCGGTACGATAAAGTATTGCGCCCTTCGGCGATATTCTTATCGCCGCTCTCTTCATGCG